>JBCCDM010000439.1:0-5236 GCA_039030795.1 Cyanobacteria bacterium P01_A01_bin.84 | reverse complement strand
AATGCTAAAGACGGAAGGTTCAGCCGTCTCTGCTGTAGGAGGGGAAGTAAGACCAAAGCTAGGACGAAAGTCTAAGTTGCGGCATTCGCCTGTGAGTACAGAAGCCCAAAACTCAGCGTAGCGGTTTTGGGTAGTTCACCACCATCTGGCATCAAGTAAGTAGTATCAAATAAAAAATACTCAGTATCCCCGACCGTTTAGGAATAAAAGTCCTCTAAAAGAGGACTAAATAAATCTGAAAAAAGTATTATTTATTACCTTTTATTTTCTATATCACTATTTATAGGTACAGATACAAGATTTGAGTTAATATCAATCATCCTCATATTCAGCCCAAGAGTTAGGAGTTTCCGAGACTGCCACTTTAAGTTTAATTCCTGGGGGCAATCGCTTTTTAGTCTCGTCGTAGATATACTTAGCAATCATTTCCGCAGTGGTTTCATATTCAGGGGGCATAATATCATTAAGAACGCCATGGTCTAAACCGCCCTTAGTGGAATCTTTCTTAGCCCACCGTAAAGTCCTAAAATCAGCAACCATAACTGGATGGGGACAATATTGAGAAGAATGAAGTTGGGAAGATACCACTTCTATTCGTACCTGATAATTGTGTCCATGCATCCTACCGCAAGGTCCATTATAGTCTTTAATATAATGAGCGCTACTAAAAGAGAATTCTGTTACTAGTTTCCATTTAGGCATTTTTTGACGGATGATTGGTAATTGGTGTTTGGTAATTGGTTCTTTGACATAGGATAACCGATAACTGTTGTGGTGTAGCGATCGCTATCAATATCAATCCATCAATTTCTATCCATCAACAACCAACAACCAACCACTTACCTACTATACTTATAAGTCCATTACTGTTCGATAATGATTTTCAATTTCTGCGACGGTTTGAGATTTGCGCTTTGTCTGCCACTGACTATGAGTAAATAATTCTAATCTGAGTTGATCGAGGTTAACGTTAGTTACTTTTCCGTTAGTCACAACTTGTTTACCATTTACCCAAGCACTGTGTACTGCGTTACTGGGACGACCGAGGACTAGTAAGCCGATGGGGTCGGTTCGGGGTAGTAAGGATAAGCTGGTTAGGTCGTAAAGGACTAGGTCGGCTTTTTTGCCAATTTCTAGGGAACCTAGTTCTGGATGGAGATTTAAGCCGGTTGCTCCTCCTTGGGCTGCCATTTTTACTGCTTCTTTGGGAGTTATCCAATGTTGATAATCCCTATCTGTAGTGTTGTGTAAAATAGAACCAATTTTTATAGCTTCCAGTAAATCTTGGGAGTCGTTACTAGAAGCACCGTCACAACCGAAGGAGACGTTTACTCCTGCTTGAATATATTTTAAAATTGGGGCAATGCCACTACCTAAACGCAGGTTGCTGAGGGGGTTGTGTACTACCGTAGATTTGGTTTCTTGAAGAATTTCAATATCGCGATCGCTTAACCAGACGCAGTGGGCTAGGGAGGTACGATAATCAAGGTATCCTAGTTTGTGTAAATGTTCGACTGCACTACAACCGTATTTTTCCTGAGCTAATTTTTGTTGTGCTTGAGTTTCTAATAGATGGGAGTGACGACAAAGGTCATATTTATCGCTTAACTCCATACATCCTTGAAATAAGCGATCGCTACATAACTGGATACCAGTTGGTGCTAAGGCTACATATATTCCTGCCTCTGGATTATGGTATTTGTTAATAACGGTTTCCATGATTTCCAAAGTCTTCTGGGTGGAGCGAAAATAAGGTTCATGGGTCTGTTCCGATTCTCCTGATGGTATCCCAGATCCAAGAGACTGGTCTTGAATTAATGGAGCGATAACGGTACGAATTCCCACCTCCTGGTAAGCTTTGACTGCAACCCCAACGGTTTCTAGTTCCTGTTCGGGAATTAATACCAAATGGTCTACTACAGTTGTACCACCGGATAATAAAGTTTCTACAGCCGTACCCAAAGCACTTAAATAAACCTTTTCAGGATCTAGGGGAGCAAAATCATATAGTTCCGCTAACCATAATTCTAGGGGTAAAATAGACATGATCCCCCGTTGCCACATTTCTGAAGAGTGGGTGTGAGCGTTGAAAAAACCGGGAAGCAATAATTTATTTTCACCGTCAATTTCTTCTCCCTTAACCTCTAAGTTGGGAGATATTCCAGTGATTTTACCTTCTTCAACCCTAATATTTACAGTTTCATAACTATTCTCAACAAGAGTTAACGCATTCTTGATAGTAAATCTCACAGTTCTAACCTAAATTAATCTTGATTAAGTAATTAGACTCTAAAACAGAATTTCAAGTTACCTTCGTAGAAAATAACCTTGATTTTACAGTTATGGATTCCTCACTAAGGACATTGGGAGTTTCACCAAATATATGGGGGGTAAATGCTGAGAATGCAGATATCACCCGTCCTGCTCAAACCCCACAACCCGTTATCTTAGCAACAGAAACAAAGAATCTGCGCTTAGATTTAGCGAAAGCTGCTGTGCTGGTTATTGATATGCAAAATGACTTTTGTCATCCTGATGGGTGGTTAGGGAGCATTGGGGTAGATGTGGCACCTGCTCGTACACCCATCCCAGCTTTACAAAACTTATTGCCGCCCTTACGCGATCGCCATGTGCCGATAATTTGGCTAAACTGGGGAAATCGTCCAGATTTATTAAATATTAGTGCTAATTTGCGTCACGTTTATAATCCTACAGGAGAAGGAACGGGGCTTGGAGATATATTACTCGGGAGGGATTCACAAAATAGTGAGAATAATATGTGCGATTCTATACCCAAAGGAGGTTCAAAAGTATTAATGAAAGATAGTTGGGGAGCAGCGGTCGTCAATGAATTAGAGCAATTACCCGAAGACATATATATAGATAAATATCGGATGAGTGGCTTTTGGGATACACCCTTAGACAGTATTTTAAGAAACTTGGGTAAAACTACGATATTTTTTGCCGGAGTTAACGCCGACCAATGTGTTATGTGTACATTACAGGATGCTAACTTTTTGGGTTACGACTGCATATTATTAAAGGACTGTAGTGCCACTACTTCACCAGAATACTGCTGGGAAGCTACTTTGTATAATATCAAACAGTGCTTTGGCTTTGTATCCGATTCACCAGCACTTTTACAAGGAATAAAGTAGGGGTTTAGGAAACTGGAAAAATAGAAACATAGCACATATACATATATGGTTATACATATATGAAAAGAAATATCAGAAGAAATATCAGAAAAACATTAGAAACAATATAAAGATAGGTAATAAATAAATGCAGATTTCCAGTTGCGTAATTCCGGTGGTCAAATCACCCAAAGACTATCAAGCGTATCGGATCAGTCCCCATGATAGTAACCGTTTAGCAATTGTCTTCGATCCCGCGATCGCGAATACATCTCTGACTTGTTGCGTAGAAATATTTGATGTTGGTGGTAAAACCCCACCTAACCGTCATCAATTAGCAATAGAGATGTTTTTTGTCCTTAAGGGTGAAGGTAGAGTCATTTGTGACGGTAAAGATGTCAAAATTAAAGCTGGTGATAGTTTATTAGTTCCCGCAACCGGAACCCATGTAATTGCAAACACAGGTCAAAATCGTTTATATATGTTAACCATCATGGTTCCTAATGAGGACTTCGCCGAACTAATTCGTAGTGGTATTCCCGTAGAATTAGACGAAGAAGATATGGCAGTTTTAGGTCGATTAGATGGATTAGTGCCAGTATTATAAAGGATTGGAGAGACTAAAATAATTTAAAATTCCGGCATTAGACATTCCAGAAAAGATGTAGAGACGTTAAATTTAACGTCTTTACAATAATTCCAGGTCGCACATATTTAATTTATGGAGATATTTATAGCACTACTGGTATATATTAGAACATCTAAAGACTTCTGACCTGGAGGGGGAAAGGGGTAGTCTACTCTAATTCTTTCTTCTTCTTGAAAAACCTCCTAACCCCAAAGCATAGCGCTATATTAAGTAACAAGATGAGGAAACTGGGAGACTGAAGAAATTAAAAGCGCAGCTATCCCTCATTACCCATTCCCAACACCTAATTACTAAACTATATCTATACATAATTGCTACATAATTTCTACATACCAATTATCATCATGCATCCACCATCTTTCCAACCAATTACTCAACGTCCCACTTTGAAGTTACCAGATGATGCCAGAATTGCTGTCTGGGTGGTAATGAATGTAGAACACTTTACCTTTGGTAAGTTGGGAACCGCGATTCAACCACATTTAAATAGTCATCCAGAGATTGCAAATTATGGCTGGCGAGATTATGGTAATAGGGTGGGTATTTGGCGTTTACTAACACTCTTTGCAGATTTAAATATTCCTGTAACAGCCGCAGTCAATGGGGAAATTTGCACCTTCTATCCAGAAATTATAGAAGCTATGCAGACGCAACATTGGGAAATTATGGCTCATGGAATCAATAATTCTACTGGTCATAGTGGTATGGATAAAGACCAGGAGTTAGAAATAATTCACAAAACAATTTCTTTATTACGGGATACTACCGGTAAAAAACCCAAAGGTTGGTTAACTCCAGGATTTTCAATTACAGAATCAACATTTGAATTATTACATCAAGCAGGTATTTCCTATACCGCAGATTGGGTAAATGATGACCAGCCATATTGGTATCCATTAGAAAACGGTAAAATATTAGCAATTCCTTACACAATTGAAGCTAATGATATCAGTTTGTGTTTGAGTAATCGCTTTTCTGGTGCAGATTTTGCCCAAGCAATTGAAGACCAGTTTGAACAACTTTGGGAAGATGGAAAATCGAATCCTAGAGTTATGGCAATTGGTTTACATCCATTTATAGTTGGTCAACCTTTAAGATTAAAATATTTAAAAAAATGTTTGCAATATATTAAAAATAAACCTCAAACTTGGATGACTACTGGAGAAGAGATTTATAAGTTGTTTAATTAGTTTGATAGTTAGGAATTGATAATAGATAATAAAGCTGTTTATTTTTAACAAATACATCTATAAACTACAAGAGAGAGTACAAGGCTTTTACTTCAATAGATGGACTGAAAATTCATATTTTTATACACTTATATTTTTGGTTTTTCAGGACATAGTATGCTAAACAATTAACAAAAAACTTTGAAACACTTATTATTAAAGGCTATTAGAGCATCAAGGTGAGTTATTGAATATATCTTTATTTTTTTATGTGACTCTTT
>JBCCDM010000438.1:0-5249 GCA_039030795.1 Cyanobacteria bacterium P01_A01_bin.84 | reverse complement strand
GTGGACCCTAGGTAATTTTGTTTCCTAGTTATAGGAGGCGCGAAAACATGAGCTATCGGTATCCGTTTGGAAGGGGCTGAAGGAAGCTATAACCGGAAAAGAAATTGTTGTGGATAATATAGGTGAACAAGCGTAGAATTACTTATTTATTATTTACATTAGCATTAATTTGCACATTGTCTGTATCATACTTTTGGAAGCGATCGCCTATTGCTCGTTGCCATAATTGGGCTTTTTCGAGTGTCGAAGAAAAATCTTATGCTTACCCAGAAAAAATAGTGGTAAAACCGTGGAAAGGTCCTCACCATGTATATGGTCTCTTTATGATTCCAGGAGGACATTTAAACGAAAAGTTATTTAAGCTGACAATCCCCAATACTAGAACTTATTGTGGTGTCTTAGAGTTTAATGGTTCGGCATACGGAAGCTTTGAAGCAAAACCAGGGTATTATATTATGCGAGGCTTACTCAACACCCGGATTGCATTATGGCTAATTTTGCAAGGTAGAGGTGAAGAGTTAAAGCGATCGCATAATTGGCAGGTTGGTTACAGCAAAACTGAGAAAAAGAAATAGAATTTTTAAATGGTAAGACCAGCTACCAATTAAGTAGGTAGGCACAATTAAATCTAACTATGTAACAGAATGTAAAAAAAGCTGAGACCCTTACGATTACTTTGTCGTACCTCCACCCTATGGGAAGACTTCGTCAGTCGCTACGCTCCAATTCAAAATTAGTAATACCCTACGGGAACGTTTTCAACGAACAAAATTCAAAATTATTTATTTTCTCTTTAATTTTGAATTTTGAATTGTTTCGGTCAACGTAATTACAGAAGTGTAGTTATGTTTATTTACACCCACCTACTTACCAACAAAATAAAATCATTTAAACTGACTGCCGACAATTAGGTCAACAAGGCGATCGCTTAGAAATTTATTCATTGGAATAAAAATTTTAGCATCACTACCTACGGAGTAACGGGCTTTAGGATTTGAGGTAGTAATAGCTTTATAAATAGTTTGGGTGACTACCTCTGCATAAGGAGCGCGTTTGTAACTATTCCGAATCAACTTAGAAAAGACAGAGCGCATATTGTGATATGGTTGTGGGTCATTACTTTTCTCTAAAGTCGTCATCGCAACTTCTTCAAAGCCGGTATTTATGGCACCCGGTTCAATTAATACCACTTTAATTCCAAACTGCTTTACTTCTAAACGTAAAGCATCACTTAAAGCTTCAACAGCGTGTTTGGAGGCTGCATACCAACCCATAAACGGTAGTGACAGTTTACCGACAAGGGAAGAGATATTGACAATAGTCCCTGATTTCTGAGCGCGCATCATCGGCAAAAACCCCTGTGTAATTTCAGCTAAACCGAAAAGGTTGACATCAAATACTTGACGAGCTTGTTCCTGAGTAATTCCCTCTAAGGTTCCGTATAAACCGTAACCAGCATTATTGATTAAAATATCAAGACGACCTTTAGTCGATTTGATATGTTCAACAGCATTATGAATATGATCGCTATTGGTTACATCTAGTTGAAGTGGCTCGATGTTTTCAGTAGCGATCGCTTCGAGCTTATCTGTCCTTCGGGCAGAAGCAAATACATAGTAACCTTTTTCTGCTAGAAATTCTGCAATGGCTTTACCAAAACCACTAGATGCACCAGTTACCAATACAATTTGTTGCTGTTGAATTTTACTCATTTGTATCTAGTTTGATAAACTGACATTTTCTCGATTTGATGTTCTTAATTTTGAGTTGATAAGTTTTGAGTTGATAATTTTGTTCCTTGAAAACCTTTCTCTAGGGTATTTGAAATTCCTTTCATTAACCACTTCCTTCAGATTTATTTGTTGTAAAAAAACCTGTAATCGACGACTGCTACTAACTTTTCTCAGATTTTTTAATGGTTCATTTATAGATGAAACTGCTTGTTCTATAAATTCATGATTGGAACTTCTGATAGTTTTCTTCGCAGTTTCCAAATAAGAAATAATCTGTTTTAACTCTTGGTCAGAAAGTTGATTAACCTGGTCGTAAAAAGTATCCCCAATACGTCCCAAAGCATAAGCAGAACCGTAGCGTACCCTTTCATTTTCATCTTTCAAGCTAGAAAGTAAAGTAGGGACAGCAACAATTGCATCTCGACCGATACTACCTAAAGCAGTGGTTGCACCAGTTCTAACTGAATTATCTTTATCTTCCTTAACAACTTTAATTAAAGCTGGAATTGCAGCTACAGCATCCTGACGAAAAGTTTTCAAAGCATGGGTTGCACTATAACGTTCCCAAGCATTTTTACTACTTAACTCAGAAATTAAAAATGGTACAACCTGTTTTCTATCAATTAGACTCAATGCTCGCATAGCACGCGATCGCACTGCAATATTTTGGTCTTTCAAAGCTACTTTCAATGCTGGTACAGCAGCAGTTGCATTTTTACCAATTACACCAAGAGCGATCGCAGCATTTGCTCGTATTCTGGGATTTTGGTTCTGCAAAGCCTTAGTTAATTGGGGTACAGCGGATTGACCCATTTTAGCTAAAGCTGCAATAATCCTATCTCTTTGGTCTTCATCTCTTGTATTTAAACCTTGGATATATCCATTAATTTGTTGTGACTCTGAGTTAGTGGGTTGTTGTGCTGTTACAGTATTTACATTTACTAGTAAAGGAGAAGTAATTCCTAGAACTAAAAGTTGAGTATAAATAAGTGTTTTCAGAGCAATTTTAGTAAAAAACTTGTAGTGAAAGTAATTAATCATTTTCATTATGAAAAAATAATATGAGATTAGCTAATGGATAGATAAATGGGATAGACAAATTGAATATAAAAGTTGAACCTTGCTAAGGGTAAATTGTTTCCACTACTTATTTACCTATTTCAGCAAGAAGGCTCACACTAGGCTGTGTACTTTGTTGTAATTTTCGTATTTTTATCTCATGCTGTTTTTGTGTCCTCTCTGATTCCCAGTATCTGGCTGGGAACACATTGCTTGAGGCTCTGCCTCTTATCTGGAGACGGAGCCTCCAAGACTTTATTCCGATACCAGAGACAAGGAACAAGTTGTATCAAATATTGTATGAAATATTATCTCTTAAAAGCCCACAGAGTCAACAACCTAGATTCACACCGTAATCTTCAATTTGGTGTTGAGAAGAATTGCGAGTCAAAAGCGAGAACCGCAAGCTCAGTGTGGGTAGCTTACTACCTACCATAAAACCCCAATACTCCTACAGGAGAACCCGAACCACCAGCAAGTCTCAAAGTTCCAATAACCAAAGTAATACCCTTTGGTGGTAATTTATCTAAATTGGTTAAATTCTCCAGAACAATACGTGGTTCTTCCAACATCAGTTTATTTACAGAAAAGTCTGTATCTTTTCCTGAATCTACACCGTGAGTATCAATTCCAATTCCTACTATTTGACGCTCATCTAACAAAAACTTTACCGCATCATAACTAAAACCAGGAAAATGCATTTCCCCTTGACTATCCTGGTTAAAAAAAGCTTCAGCCTCAGACCATTTTTCCTGCCAACCAGTATAAAGTAAAACAGTACATCCATAGGGAACTTGACCATAGATTATTTCCCATTCTTCAACATCAGCAACCCTCAGAAGATAATCCGGTTCTAGTTGAGCTTTGTTAGAAATTTTGTTAGCAATATTTATCACTATTGCAGGTGTAACTAAAGACTCAGCAGGATATTCATCTATACTTGTACTCTTTTCATAAAAACTTTTCGCTGCATTTATATGAGTTGCACTATGTTCTCCCATAGTAAACTGTCGCAGATAATAACCATCTTTTCCTAACTCTGCTACAGTTTTAAATTCTACAGGAGGGTCTCCTTCCCATTGAGGAATTCCCGGTTCAATTACATGAGAAAGGTGAATTACCTTTTTACCTAAAAAATCATAACTATCTCTAAAATCTGGTACTAACCGATCTAATGTCGCTTCCATAATCGCACTAGTTTGTCCACTCACGGTAAATACTAATGCTTCTCGATATACTCTTTGGGCTGAGTGATGAGTATAATTTGCTGCACCACTAGAAACTGTAACAGCTGCGTGTGCAATGCGGTTAGTTAAATCAATTGTCCAAGCACGTAATTTCAGCTTTTCGTTAAAAGTTGTATTGGGATTTTGTCTTGCTCGACTGATACTGTCACAACATTGATTAAGTTCTTTTTCTAACGACTCAAAAGCCTTCTTAATGAATGGTAAAGATTTTTTCTCTAATGTAGTTTTGATAACGTCCAAACCAGCTAAAGCGCATCCTGTTGTTAAAGAAGTTGCTCTAAGGATATTCTTTCGATCATTTTCATGTATCCAACCAGCAGGTTTAATAAATACAACTTTCTCTTGTGGTAAAAACCACTTACTTACAGTAGCGCTGACTGTATTTGTAGACTGCATTGCAGCAAGTTCAGCAGGGGAACTAAAATTAATTTTTCCTTCGTCTAACTCAGTATCTTGAAAAGGAACTATTCCAAAAACTGCACCCCCTGATGGTAATGTTGCAGCAATTATGAATTTTTGAAAAATTCCCCACCCAGTCACCCAAGGTACAACACCATTTAACTGATATCCTCCTGAAACAGGAATGGCTGTAATTATCGGTTTACCCGGTCGTCTGATGTGCGAAAAACCTACTCCCAATAAAACTTCACCACTCCCCATATATGGAAGATACTCCGATTTTGATGAAGTGCGATCGCAATTCATTAACATTGATGCTGCACTTTGATGTTGGGTTTGCAAAAAAGCGATCGCACCAGAATACCTTGCAACAAGTTGTTGAAAAATACCATACCCCTGTTCTGTTAATGCTTTTCCTCCCCAATTTTCAGAAACCCGCAGTCCTAGTAAATTCAATTCACCCAGACCTTTAAGTGCATTGAATAGTAGTGTAGAATCCCTATCTATTTCTGATGCTTGAGGTGCAACTTTTTCAATTAAATATGATTCGGTAATATCAAGAATATGACTGATTTCTGAAAAAGACATGGGAAACACAACTTTTAAAGAACTTACCTTTTAAGACTAAGAGCTAAAAGCCAACTAGTAAACAAAATAATTCCTATTAAACTTGCGTTCCTAAAGAATGCTTCAATCTCTTTCAATACAGAGCTTAAGGGAGTTTGATATTACCAGGACTTACGCAAAAGCAACGTAACTCCGTCATTACGAGCGATAGCGACGTAATCGCAGAATCCTTGCGATTGCTTCC
>JBCCDM010000437.1:0-5292 GCA_039030795.1 Cyanobacteria bacterium P01_A01_bin.84 | reverse complement strand
TTTGCCCGAAAATTACAGACTATTTACGAAATTCTCTCACCCGATCCAGATTTAGGTGGGGAATTTATGAAAAAATATAAAGCCATCGTTAGACTTTACGCCACAATACGCGCAGCTTATAATACCAATCCTTACATAGATTTAGAACTCGTCGCCAAAACTAAAGAACTGGTACGTCGTAACGTCAAAATTGGCGAGTTGGAAATGCCAGGAACGATTCACCAACTTAACTCAGAACAATTAGAAAACTTCCGTCAAACTGACACAACAGATAACGTTAAAATTCTAAACTTAAGTAAGGCAATTTCCAAAGACGTGATTGAGGGAAGTGCGCGATCACCATTTTTGGTTTCTATTGGAGAACGAGCCGAAAAAGTGCGTCAAGCCTTTGAGGAGCGCCAAATAGAAGCTTCAGAAGCTTTAGCCAAATTAAACGAAATAGCCGACGAGCGTGTTGAAGCAGAACAAGAGCGTCAGCAGCTAGATGTTGATGAAAATACCTTCGCCATCTACACTGTCATTAAGCAAGCAGTAGATGACCAAAATGTCGAGCAAGCCAAAACAATTAACGCAGTTTACAGTAACTTCCCCGATTACTGGTGGGATGCTCGGCAAGAAATCGACTTAAGAACCGAACTCTACGCTACCCTTTACCCCATAACAAAAGAAGTTGAGAAAACAATCGAAGTCAGTAATAACCTACTAAAACTAGAACGGGTTGAATCATGAGCGCTACTTCCTTACAATCCAAAACCCAAGATTCAGCAAAATGGAAAGACAGCCAAGAACTAAAAGATGCTGTAAGTAAGTGGGAAGAACAGATTAACGTCACAGTTAAAAAGATTAGCCTGCGTAATATGAAGCGAAAATGGGCATCTATTTCTACTACGGGAAATTTAACCCTGAATACAGAATTATTGGAACTACCTAAAGAATTAGGTGAGTTTGTTATCGTTCATGAATTAGTACATTTGCTCGCACCCAATCATGGAAAGGTGTTTAAGTGCTTTATGTCCATTTATTTGCCGGACTGGGAGGAGAGGGAGAAACGATTGCAAAAAGAATAAGACTTCCGGAATAAGCTTTTTGTTTCAGTATAAATTTTAATCCCTTTGAATAATAAGATTGCTGACCGTAAATCTTAAGTGTGGGAAGCGTCACTGACTAATAGTCGGAATTAAGCTAATCTATAAAATGAAAAGCGATATCACTGGTCATGGTATTTTTTTAAGATGAAGCTCCCAGATTATGAAAGAGTCATATATGAGTACAATCCTCTAATTGAGGTGACTGCTCAAATCAGGTTTCCAACTATTTTGAAAATTACAAGTCAACAACCTGTAGATTTTCAAGATAGTGTTAGGTTTGAATATCCTATTTTTGAAGCTTCTAGAAACCTGCCAATACCAGCTGAAGTGTCAAATCTTTTGACTCAATTTAGCCCAAATATTGCTAGTGATTTGACATATCAATTTAAGTCAGAAGATTTAAGTTGGCAGCTTTCTTTAGATAAAAACTCTATTACACTTACTACTAATAAATATGAAAGATATGAAAAATTCATTGAAAAGTTTAAAAATACTGTAGCAATATTTGAGAATATATATAATCCATCATTTTACTCAAGAGTAGGCTTAAGATACCGTGATTTAATTATTAGGTCAAAGCTGAATATTCCTGATAAAAAATGGATTGAATTAATACCTAAACATATTGCGTCTGAATTACATACTCCAGAGCTAGAAGAATCAATAATAAACTTTTTCAAAAATTTAAAATTGCAAACCGATTTTGGTCAAGTAAATTTTAATCATGGACTTGTCCAAGTCAAGGATATAGAGAAAAATATTGATGAACTAGCTTATTTATTGGATGCTGATTTTTTCATACAAAAAAAGCTACAAAGAGGTGAAGATGTTTGGAGTACGTTTGATAAAGCAAATCGAACAGCTAGAAACCTCTTTCGTTGGAGTATAACTGAAGAATTACACACTGCGATGCGTCCTCAAACTATATAGCCCTATGCAAGCAATAACTGGTAGTGCTACAACCGATAATTTAATTTGGCAGAGATATAAACTAATATCAACTCCTGCCCAAACATTTGATTGGCAAGCTTTGTCACCTAATACAACTAATTTAGAAATTAACATATCTATAGATTCGCCTTTTGAAGCTGAATTACCAAACCAATTAGTTCTGTTAGTTAAATGTTTAAAATTTATTAGTGTGCTGTTTGCAACTTCTCCAATAGAAGGCTTAGAAGAAGCATCAGAAGCACTTGAAAGTATGGTGGAGTATTATAAAGAGAATACGTCTGATTGGCAACAAAGCAGCTTGCCACAGAGTTTAGAAATAATTACAGGCAACGTATTACCTAGCGAAGTCAGACCACCTTTAATTCTTGATTTTGAATAGCTTTTATTATGCCCAAAAGATTAATTTATAGAGCCTCTAATCAAAAGGAGGCTCTTAGACAGGGGGAAATTCTAACAGGAGTCATGCAGTTTAGACCTGTTCCGGACGAATCATCGCCACAAATGGGAAATATGCAGTTTAAACCCATAAGTCATCCTTACGCAATCATTGTTAGTCAAGATTGCGATTTAGATTGGGACTATGCAGCTAGACAAAATAACGATAAACCATATAAATTACTTAACTCAGTAATGTTCTGTGAAGTTTATACAGCGCAAGATATTCGCTTTAATAAAGAGAATAAAATCAATTCATCTGAATGGAATTTGGTTAAATCCAACCGTCATAAACAATACCACTTCTTAGAAAAAGTACCTTCAGATTGTGAATTGAGTCAGGAAGGATTGCCTGAATTAACAGCAGATTTTAAAAAAGCTTTTGCGATAGATGCGGGATTTGTTTATTATCAAATTAATAATAATATTGCTAAACGACGTTCAATACTTGAATGCCGATATTTGGAAGACTTTTCACATCGTTATCATGCATATCAGGGACGTGTTGCACTTCCCGAGCAGCATAAAAGTGAAAAAGGAGGATAAAAGTAGAAATGAAGTAAGGAAAATTGTCAATGTAGCTTACAAAAATCGCTATATGTAATTGATTGCGCTCCAATTTATCCCCAAAAAACCTTATTACTAAATCGCCAGCCACATAAATCATCAATATACAATTTTTCTGTAGCACTTTCCCAGTCAGCATTCCATCTTTCTTCTACTCCTATACGCTGTTCTTTAGTAATATCAAACATTTCAAATCTTTTCCCTTCTAAATATACTTGTGCTTCCGAAACAATATTTTCTGGATTTACTCTTCCCAATTCTGAGTAATCAACTTTGATTGCAAGCTGTGTAATAGTCTTATTGATTGATTTATGATTAATATCAGAAGCAAATTCGAGGTTGAATTCGTTCTTCAATGTGATTAGTTCTCGAAAAGCAAAATTTATCAACAGCTTTACTATATCCTGCTGATTTCTTAAGTTAATTCTGCTTTCATTAAGGATTCTAGCTGCTCCTCTCTCAATAGCAATTTCTGCTAATCCTTGAATTACTGGCTCTGGCACGATGCTAAATTCTAATTTATATTTATCTCTTTGTTGAAAATCAACTTCAACAAATGTAGTGAATAATTTAAAAGGATTTATTGACTTTATATAAGTAAAAGAACCCCAAGTTTTGACGTGGCTATCGGAAACCATTTCTCGCAAAGATTCAACTAAAAAATTTACCAGTTCGTTTCTCTTTACACGAGAAAATAAACCATGTTCACTATCAACAGTAGTAAATGCTTTGGATTCTAAATAAGCGTACAAACCATTATTGGTACTATAAATGAAATCGGGGAAACGCCTAACGGGACGTACTAAAACAAAAGGTGAAATAATTGCTTGTCCGAACAATCCTGCGATTATCTCACCTAAAACCCCCACACTAGAGGGGCTATTTGTTTTCGGTAGTTGAGAAGTAATATTTAATTTACGGTAAGTACCAAGATACGGAAAGTGTCTGTAACCACTCTTCCATAAATTCCAAACTTCCAAATCAGCAAGTGGATTCGCCACTGCTGCTTCTGGAAATACTTCATTTGCACATAAGATTTGATTCCGATGAAATTCTGCTTCTCCTCGCGATACTAATTGGCTTCGTCGGTTAAATTCTTCTAACAAGACAGCTTTTCTTTCTGCGTTATCAAAATATCCGCTGTTATAAGACTTTAATTCTTCTGTAATTAGGAATTTATAATGCTCAAACGAAATCTTTATTTTGCTCATGTTCAAAAAAAACAGCCACTCTAATAGAGAGTGACTGGCTCAGAAATATAAAAACATACCAAGTTGATATTGCTTTTTAAGTTAATTCATGCTTTGTGACAGCTATTTCTTCATTTTGTTGTTTCGGATTACTTATTTTTACTCAGACACAGCTTATCAAGAATTTTCGAGGGGATTTCTTCAAAAGACTCTAATAAAAAGTCCATCAAAGCTAGATGTCGTAAATCCTGTACGAGAGGACGACGATAGAAACGACCTCTGGAAAACCAATATCTGACTGTAGATACCGAACGAGAGCAAATCTCGGCAATATTTTCTTGACTTACTTGCCACTTTCGATAAAACTCTTGGGGAGTCATTTCAAACTTGCAGCTACAGTAGAGACGTATCAAGTATTTTTCTCGCTGAGTTAGAGAACGTATATTCATTTATTTGTCTCCTAAGTCAAAGCCTCTAAATCTTCTTCCCAAGCAATATCGGTAGGTGTCCAAGAAGCACTAAGGCTATCATTGCTTATCCAAATCAGATAGCACCACGTCCACTCACACAGGTGGGGAGCAAAAGCGTAAAATCTGCCAATAACAGTTCCCCATTCAGAATCCGAATTTATCCAACGTAATTTATCACCGTACAAAAAGCGGGGAATTTTAGCTTCATCAGGGAAGTTCTTTGGTAAATCCGGAGATTGGTGTAGGAATTTTTGGTTAATGATGTTTGAATTTATTTGTAAATTCCCAAGACGTATAGCAAGAAGATACTTAGGGATTAGCTCGCTACTGATTTTCGATGTAAACTGAGCTATCAGAATAGCAGCTAAACTATCTACATCCTGTTGTTGTACGTGTGACGAAGTTTCAGAGCCACTGTTGCTAAACGCAACACTAATCAAATTAGCTTCTAAGTCATTTCTAACTTTTGCGAGTAATTGTGTGATATTGAAGTCTTCTAAAGCTTGTTGATAGCCTCTGTACCAATCGGTTTTGTGGCTAACTTGTTTTAACATTGAAATATCTCCTTTAAATAGGGAGCGAAAAGTCAGC
>JBCCDM010000436.1:0-5295 GCA_039030795.1 Cyanobacteria bacterium P01_A01_bin.84 | reverse complement strand
TAGTTAATTTTAAAACTATTCATATCTTAAGACATAGAAGTTGATTAGATTACTTGATAGTTTAATAAGAAGTTGATAGCATATGTTATAATAATTTAAGTTATAGCCATGTACTTACAAAATAATCAAAATTCACTTGAACGTAGACGATTGATGCAACTGGCTAGAGAATATCGTCAAAAGGGTTATAAGGTAATAATCAATCCAACACCAGAAAAATTACCTTCTTCTCTGGCAGAGTGTTCCCTAGATATGATAGCCGTTAGTGGTAGTAAAGTAGTTGCAGCGGAGGTGAGAACAAAAGAGAATTTAACACTTAATGGTTCAGAAGATTTGCGATATATTAGTAAGTCAGTTTCACAGCTTCCAGGATGGGAATTTGAATTAGTTATAACTAATTCACGTAAGAAAAATTATTAGTCATGTGAAAAATTAAATAAATGAAATATATTTTCCTAGATGAATCCCGGAATTTTGAATTCCCCTAGATGGGTTGATAGGGTTTATTTACCTGTTATTTGAAATATTTTCAGAACGCGATCGCCCCAGGTTGTAACTTGATTATCACCTATCTCCAGACTGTAAGTAGGTAGGCACGATTGAATCTAACTATGTAACAGAATGTAAAAAAGGCTGAGACTCTTGCGATTACGTCGTCGTACCTCCTTCCCTAAGAGGGAACACTCCGTGAACGTAATCACCACAATTATAGTTATGTTTATTCATACCCACCTACTTAATGTTGAATCTATGAATTTTTGGGAACAAAAATTATCAAAAATCTGTAATATTTAACTGGTTCGCCTAATTGAACGAAGTCTAAATGAAATAGACGAAGATTTCAGTAAGTCCCATCATTTATAATCCAGGCAGGTTGATGGATAAATATAAGTTATCGGAGTATCATTTTTACATTTATCAAAATCAACTTCGATTAATAATCAAAAAATGTAAAGATAAAAATTATACTAACAAACTGCTAATTAAATTACTATTGTAATTTATAAAACTGTTAGGATTAAGATTCATCATGGTTATCACAAATTATAACTTTAATTCTTTGTTGCAAAAGGATGTATAAAATAAAACTTAAATTATAAAAAACTAAAATTATGACTCATAAAACTAATAGAAAAGCTATAGTTATAAGAAACATATTCTGGACTTTAGGCATCTATTTAGATATTAAATGTTATTAGTCCTATATCTTTAGTTGTATATCTTTGATTACTTAGCTAAAAATTATTTAATAAAGATGTTATTTACAACAGAAAAGTCTAGGAATCATGATATTTGCATAAAAACTCTTTTAAGTGCTTTTGTGAAATTTTCTGCTTATAATGTTTCGATATTAGAGGACTTTTGTGGTGGTTGAATCTAGTCTAGAGCAAAGACAACTGACTATAACTGCCCCACAACAAGGCGTAGTTGATATCAAAGGATTGGGTAAGATATTAATGCGCCGATGCGCTTTGGTAGTGGGTATTTCCAGTGCAGTCATAGTTGGTGGAGCTTTTTTAGCTTATCAAGCCAAAACAACCTATCAAAGCTCCATGCAAATCATGGTTAGTTCCAACCTGTATGAAGGAGTGCGATCGCTTAATCCCCAGACTGGTACAGATCGGGATTTTACCGACCCAAATTTTCAGGTGGTGGACTACACAGCTCAAGAGCAGTTGATGTTGAGTACTAGATTAATTGGTAGGGCTGTAGATTTGCTCAGCGATAAGTATCCTAAAATAGACGTTGAGGATATAAAAGGTAAGAAAGGTAAATCAAGTCCTCTGAAAGTTAGTCGTGTCGAAGGTGGTTCGGGAGTCAATAAAGTACTATCTCAAGTGTTTGAGATATCTTACAAAGGTAAAAACCCCGAAAAAGTCCAAGATGTCCTAGAAGCATTGCAAAAGGTATATCAAAACTATAATATAGAACAGCAGCAGGAACGTTTAACTAAAGGACTTTCCTTTGTTAACAGTCGTCTTCCTAAAGTTAGACAAGAAGTAATAAAATCCGAAAAAAACTTAGAAAAATTTCGTCGTCAACACAAATTATTGGATCCCGAAGCAGAAAGTAAAATTCTTTTAGAGTCCCTAGCAAAAAATCAACAGCAATTAGAAGCAACCCTTGCTCAACTCAAGGATGTACAAGCTCGTTACATTAATTTAGAGAAAAAACTAGCTTCTTCTCCTAGTAATGCTTTAGTTTCCTCCCGTTTGAGCGAATCCACCCGTTATCAAACCCTCCTGAATGAAATTCAAAAAACCGAGTTAGCTCTAGCTCAAGAAAGACTGCGTTACACAGAAGGTTCCCCCCAAGTTAAAGAGTTAAGAGAACGCAGACAAAATCAAATGTCTCTTCTAGAGCAAGAAGTAGGTAGAACTCTAGGAGATAAGAATATTAGTAACTTAGGTAATGCTAAAATATTAACTAAGGGTCAAATGGCAGGGGTAGACTTAAAACTGGTTGAAGAACTAGTAGAATTGCAAACTCAGTATTTAGGATTATCCGCAAACGAACAAAGTTTGAAGAAATCTGCGGCAAAAACTCGTCAAGAACTGAGTCGTTACCCGACTTTAATTGCTCAATATAACCGTTTGTTACCGGAAGTTGAAACCAACCGTAAAACCTTAGAGCAGCTCTTACAAGCTCAACAGTCACTAGGTCTGAAGATTGCTCAAGGTGGTTTTGACTGGCAAATATTAGAAGAACCACAAAAAGGTATATCTCTTGGTAGTGGTAGATTATTTTTATTATTGAGTGCAATATTAATTGGTCCGATTTTGGGTATAGCCGCAGCTTTAATTAGAGAGCAGTTCAACGACACCATATATTCAGGAGAAGAAGTCAAAAAGCTAACCAACCTACGTTTACTGGGAACCCTACCGAAAATCCCCTTAATATCTCCCCCCAAGGGTATTTTCAGTTTACCATTTTCCAGCCCCTACAGAGATCGAAAAATTTCAGATACCTTGGCTTTAATGCCATTCCATGAGACTTTAGATATGACATTTCAGAATATTCAAATTCTGAAATCTTCCTTACCCTACCAATCTCTGACAATCGCCTCATCAGTAGTAGGAGAAGGAACTTCAACCGTGACTATGGGACTAGCTCACAGTGCTGCGAGAATGCATAAACGGGTGCTCATAATAGACGCAAACCTGAGAGAACCCTGTCTACATCAAGTTTTACAACTTTCCAATGATTGGGGACTATCTTTACTTCTACTTGACGAAAGTAACACCAACAGAAACAACTATATTCAACCGATTCATCCGTCAATTGATATTTTAACAGCAGGTCCAAAACCAGAAGATTCGGTAAAAATATTAAGTTCTACTCGGATGAAAGAACTGATCCATTCCTTTGAGGAAAGCTACGATTTGGTACTAATAGATGCACCTCCAATTCTTGGTACTGTAGATTCTAGGATAGTGGCTTCATTATGTGATGGTATTATCCTGGTTGCACGTCCTGGTAAAGTTACCCGGACTCAACTTATTCAATCTACAGATATTATCAGTACCTTGAATTTAATCGGTATTATTGCAAATGAGGTTAAGGGGTAATTTTGCCTTTAAATTGAAAAAGATTAATAAAAAAAGAGATTTCTATAAGCGTTGCTTTATAATTACAGAGGCTCCCACAATTAAGCTATTGCTAGCACTATATGTTGTCTGTCTAAATGACCGTCATTGCCACCAGAGGTCTCCCTGGAAGGGTTTTCGTTAGACTAGCAATCTACAAAATCCTGCGGTTGCTGAAGGTTTCACTCTGTTCCACATTCTACGAGAGCTTTTTCCAAGAATGCAACGACATATTACGAGTAATTTACCGGACATCATATGTATCATTTAACCTTATTTAAGGATACAAATCATCCCATAGGGCACAAGACTTGCACTCCTAGCCGTGTATCATAATTTTGGGAAATTGGTATTATTTGTGCTGCATATGCATATATGTACTTAAAATTATACTTAAGTTTTAAGTTAAATTTTAAAGTTAAATTTTAATAGTTATTTGCATAATTTTTATGACTCCCAAAGGACAGGAAACTAAACAAACTGCACCATCAAAATGGCGTATTTGGCAAGAGAATATTATTCTAATTGGTATCGCTTTATTTTTAGCATTTTTAATTAGGACATTCATTGCCGAACCGCGATTTATCCCTTCAGATTCAATGGTACCAACCTTACTAACAGGCGATCGCTTAGTAATCGAAAAAGTTTCTTATCGTTTTGAAAAGCCCAGTTTTGGGGATATTATAGTTTTTCAACCGCCACAAACACTACAAAAACAAGGGTATCTCAAAGACCAAGCTTTTATTAAACGTATTATAGGAGAACCCGGGGACGCGATCGCGGTAGAAAAGGGTAAGGTTTATCGCAATGGTGAAGTTTTGCAGGAAAACTATATTAAAGAACCTCCCATACAAGACTTTGTGGAAAAGAAAGTTCCAGATAATGAGTATTTTGTTATGGGAGATAACCGCAATGATAGTAATGATTCTCGTTACTGGGGGTCTTTACCCGAAGAAAATATTATTGGTAGAGCCGTATTTCGTTTTTTCCCCCTGAATAGAATTGGGGGAATTTAACTTTATAAGTATTGGACAGAAATATTTACACCTAGTTTAGGGTTTGTTGAAGTATGCTGAGCGAATCTTTGTGAATAATCTTTGTGCTTCAGTTAAGGATACACCAGTTGTATTTGGTCCAAACCAATAGTAAAAAACATTATCTGCTGTGAATATTTCTGGAAGTCTGTGCAATTGCTGAAAGTTTATATGTTCTACAGTTTTATATTCTGGTACAGTTAACACTAAACCCAATAAACAGTAATTTTCCTCTGCTGCTGGTAAAGATTTCGACTTACGATGATCTTCATACTGCCGATCGCCTTCAGGAGGAGAAACATTCAAAACAACAGTTTGAACTTCTGCATCCCGCATCTGTTTTTGCCAAATTAACTTTGCTTGTGTATCTGCTCCTGTAGTTGGTTGATAAATTTGTATCCAACCATCCATAGTGTTTGAGTGAACCAGCTTCACTAATTTCTGCATAAATGCTACGCGTCCTTGATGAGTAGAAAAGTTTGCATTTGCTGTTAGTTTATTTATTTTTTCAACACAATAGCCTCCTTGTGGTAGCAGAATAACAATGTTTACTAATTGTTTACCAAGGTCCGGAGTCAACCTGCTTGAAGCGCTGTCTCATTGGTGCTCGTCGCCTTCGAAACGTAGCGGCCGTCGATCGCTGGCGGTTGCTCGTGGGGTGCTCCCGGACTCTC
>JBCCDM010000435.1:0-5310 GCA_039030795.1 Cyanobacteria bacterium P01_A01_bin.84 | reverse complement strand
GATTTTTTAAGGCGTTGATTTACTTTAATATTTCAAGATTTTTCAAGTATGAAATTCGCAATCCAAGATTGCGAATTTCATACTTGAAACTAACTGGTAAAAGGGGGTTCTTTGGCATTAAATCAAGCAATACACATATACTACATTGACTTACCTAATTCAAAAGATTGATACCAAAGAAAACTTTTACAAATTTATGATTAATTCACGGGAATTTATGGTAAAGGGTGGAATAATAAATCTGGGAAAAAACGATTAAATTCAATCAAAATTCCGGCAGTGATAAACAACCAAATTGTTGTAATCACCGGTGCCGTCGAGAGAAACTTAACAAGATTGCTTTGCTGATCCATGAATAAATCTCCAAATTAGGGAAATGAAATCTTAGTAAAATCTAACTAAAATCTAACTAAGTAAAATTTAATTAAAATTAACGAGGGGAAACAGTAATTTCCGTATCTTTAGCTGTTAACTCACCTGAAGTTAATTCTTTCAAAGCTGCTGCGGGCCAAGCAAAACCAGAAAGCATAAGGGGTAATGCCAAAGAAACGTCGATTTGAATTTCTTTCATTTCGGTATTAGACTGTTTGCGAACAGCAATCAAGTAGGCGCGACCTACCCAGCCAATCCAACCAGCAATATAAAGAAATAGGATCGAGGGAATCAAGAAATCACCAGCACGTTCTAAACGACCATCTACAATCAAATGTGGTAAACCTTCTGGTCCACATAAAGCTTGAGAATAACGTTCAAAGCGCTTCTGTCCTGAATTAGGATCGGCTGTGGTATTGCGAGCATTAGTAGCTCGTTGTTGAAAAGCAGCAGATTCACCACAAGGTACTAAATCCGCGCCAAGAGCATGGGCTGAGGGCGTAAAATTAAACCAGAGGGAAATTGCTAAAATGAAAGCAAACAGGAATCGCATGGATTTGTTCCTTTTTTTATTACGAAACAATAATTTATGTACAAAACGAAGCGGCTTGTACAAATTTTTTTACTTAACTCGCAAGCCATCATAGCTCTTGCTCTGCAACAGAGTAAAGTTAAAGTAAATAAAAGTTAAAGCTTCTCAAAATAGTCTTTATTGGACTTCACCACCAAATGACCAGAGTTTTAGCCATAGAAACCAGTTGTGACGAGACCGCCGTGGCAATTGTTAAGGATTATCAAGTTTGTAGTAGTATTGTTGCTTCACAGATTTCTATTCATCAGCCCTATGGTGGAGTAGTACCAGAAGTTGCTTCGCGATCGCATCTAGAATCAATTAATCAAGCGATCGCACAAAGTCTTTCAGATGCGGGTATGAGTTGGGATGAAATTG
Organism: Cyanobacteria bacterium P01_A01_bin.84; assembly: GCA_039030795.1. Taxonomy (GTDB): domain Bacteria; phylum Cyanobacteriota; class Cyanobacteriia; order Cyanobacteriales; family Nostocaceae; genus JBCCDM01. The sequence continues at coordinate 3,989 of JBCCDM010000435.1, read as the reverse complement.
ATGGTATAGCGGCAACTTGCGCCCCTGGTTTAGTGGGAGCCTTATTGGTAGGAATAACTGCGGCTAAAACTTTAGCCATAGTTCATAAGAAGCCATTTTTAGGAATTCATCACTTAGAGGGTCATATTTGTGCAAATTATCTCAGTAAACCCGATCTTAAACCTCCTTTTTTGAGTTTACTAGTTTCTGGAGGTCATACCAGTCTGATTTTGGTAAAAGACTGTGGTTCCTATCAAACATTAGGAGAAACCAGAGATGATGCTGCGGGTGAAGCATTTGACAAAGTTGCGCGAATTTTAAATATGGGGTACCCAGGAGGACCCATAATTGACCGTATTGCCCAAACAGGAAATTCCCAAGCTTTTAAAATGCCAGAGGGAAGAGTATCGTTACCAGAGGGCGGATATCACCCTTACGATGCTAGTTTCAGTGGTCTGAAAACATCTGTGTTACGACTGGTACAAAAATTAGAGAAGAATAGCAATGAACTACCCGTGGCAGATATTGCAGCTAGCTTTCAAGAAACAGTAGCTCGTGCCCTTACCAAAAGAGCGATCGCTTGTGCTTTGGATTATGGTCTTTCTACAATTGCTGTTGGTGGTGGAGTCGCTGCAAATAGTGGCTTGAGAGGATACTTAAAGAGTGCTGGTCAAAAGCATAATATACAGATTTTATTTCCCCCTATAAAGTTTTGTACTGACAACGCTGCTATGATTGCAGCCGCAGCAGTTCAGCATTTGATACGAGGTCGTACTTCTCCTTTAAATTTGAGGGTTCAATCTCGAATGAGGGTAACTGAGGCGATGAAACTTTACCAGCATTGAGAATATTTTGGCTTTTAGCTTTTAGGTCTTGGTTCTTAGCTCTTGGCTCTTAGCTTTTAGATAACAGCTAACGCCTAATTTTCGCTAACAATAGAACGTATATGTCCTGCAACAATATCAGGTTGTTCCAACATTGCAAAATGACCACAATTAGCAATTTCAATCACATTATCACCACAATATTGGAATAATTGATGAAAACTAGCTAAGTGCTTAACATATTTTGGTTCCATTACTTTATCATCAGCACCAGCAACAAAATAAACTGGTAAATTTAGCTCAGAAACCAGTTGAGGCAAACTATTTACTTCCTCTTCTGTTGTAGAGTCTAAAAGAGTTCCTAAAGCGGCTTCTGGATCGGCAACCACGAAATCTATTACTCTTTGTCGTGCCCATTGACGGTCTAATGGTTGAGCTACGCTATTCCTCGTAAAAAGCAAGTCAATCAAAGGCAACTGAGAAAGCCATCGTGGACGCACTTGTAAAAAACGTTGTCCAGCAGAGCGAAACTTTTCAAAAGCTTCTTTGAGATAAATACCGCCTCCAGCATTTATACAAATAACCCCCTTAACTGTATCAGGCATCTTCGCTGCCCCCCAAAGAGCAATAGTCCCTCCCAAAGAGTGACCGATTAACCAAGCACTTTTGATATCAAGATTTTCTAGAAGCAATTGCAAATCTTCGGCATATGCTGCTGGTGTATAAACAGATTCAAATGAGTCACTCATCATATCGCCGCGACTTACGGAAGTCAAATTCAAGTAAGGTAGTTCCTCATTCAAATTGATTCTATGTTCTGAGCGGGACTCACCAAAACCTCGTAAATCATAGGAAAGACATTGGAAATCAATTGATAATCGCGATACCAAAGGTTGCCAGTATCCACGGCTATTTAGCCAGCCATGGATAAAAACTAAAGCATGGGGACAAGATGTTGTTTCTGTAAGTTCGTAAGCGTAGGAAACGCCCGAAATATCGATTGATGCCATATATCTATCGTACCCTTAATATTGAGTACGACTGAATACAGACGATGGATAATAGAAAAACTATGAAGCTCATGCAGTAGACTTCTCTATTATTCATATTTATAACTTACAAATTTATATAAATTTATTTCCCTAAAAGTCTAGTACGTACCCCTTGAGCAATTTTGTTGCCCAAATATTCTGGAATCAGACTTTCATTTGGTCCGAGCAGATAGAGAATAAGACGGGTACGTCCTCGCCATACTAATAAATTAGCATTAACTACTAACAAGTCTTCTTGCCATATAGCGTACATAACTTTATAAAACAAACCTGGTTGATTGTCAGCTTCAATGACTAAGGCTGGCAAATGAAATACTGGGTCTACGTAGAATTCGGTTTGTACCGCATCTAAACCGCCATCTAGATTAAATTCTACTGCCAACATTTCTTCAACCTCAAACCTACCCGCCAAGGCTTCGCGAATAGCACGGCTAACATTCTCTGAGGTTTTCGCTGTTAATGCTTTACTGCCCCGAGAAACAAGCAGTTTGATAAAGACTAACATTGGGGGTCGAATTTGACCGTAAAGACTGAGGCTATGAATTGTCAGTCCATAAGCTGCCAAAACACCAAAAATATCACTCAGCAAAAAAGATTGATTGCGATAAGCAAAATGTAGTGCAGTTTTATTCTCTTCGGTTTTGAGTTCAATAACTGCACGTCTAGTTTTATAAAGACGGTATGCTAAGCGCAAATTTTGCAGTTGAATTTCGCTGCTAACAAACTGCTCGTAAAATTGGGGAAACGCTTTATCAAAACGTTTTAAGAGTTCGAGAGTAGAGGGTTTGAGACCAGAAGCCATTTTGGGATAAGACTCGCATACGTCGTAATAGTTCTTTAATGAAAATGATATTATTTATGACTCACTCTCATATACGAATGGTTTTAGTTAATTTATTCTAGGCTCTACAACAAAATGTTAAAGTGAAAATAATTGGTGTAAGACATCTGTCTACAAGCATTTGCCCCTACAAATTCTAGTCAAACTCAATAAATTTGAGTGATGAATTCTGGGGAAAACTCTTTTACACGATTAGCAACACTGTTATAGTGAAAACCAATTCAGTTATATTACCCGAACTAACCGCTTTAGCATGGGTTTTTGGAAAACTTGGTTTAGTACCTCAGAAACTGTGGCGACGACTTCGACCACTCCCTTTGGAGATGGTAAGTCAGAAACTATCGCTAGTAACTCTAACTCCAATAGCGATCGCATTGTCTTTAGCACAGAACGAGATATCGATCTCTACGAGCTAGAAGAATTATGTGATGCTGTGGGTTGGTCTCGCCGTCCTTTAAGAAAAGTAAAAAAAGCTATAGAACATAGTTTTCTCGTAATTACTATGTGGCAAGTACGTGGTAGCAGGCGTAGACTCATTGGTTTTGCACGCGCTACTTCCGATCATGCATTTAATGCCACCATTTGGGATGTAGTGGTTCACCCAGATTTTCAAAGTAAAGGTCTAGGTAAGGCATTGATGAAGTACATTCTTAAAAAGTTAAGAAATGAAGAAATTAGCAATGTTACTTTGTTCGCGGATCCTCATGTTGTTGATTTTTACAGAAACTTAGGTTTTATGCCCGATCCCGAAGGAATAAAAGGTATGTTTTGGTATCCTCATTAGGATTATTTATTTTTTGTTCACTACACATTAATTAGCTTACTGCCTCATAGTGCGAACTAGGAAGTATTGGTATAGTTAATGTTTTGAATTTTTCCATGGAAGCGTTATTTAGTAAGGGCAACAAATCTCTAGATGTATCCAATATTTTTCTGCAATATTTCTGTGAAAAATTCTGTGAAAGATTCTGTAAAAATATTGGATTTGTTACAGATTAAGTGTTAATATGTTTAGAGTGGCTTAAATTACTAAAAAAGCTTAGTAATTTCGGGATGTAGCGCAGCTTGGTAGCGCGCCTGCTTTGGGAGCAGGATGCCGCAGGTTCGAATCCTGTCATCCCGATTTGATAATAATATAAAAACTTTAGTTACGAAATCTTCTCTTAGATTCAGTTATAAGTCTAGGGGAATATTTCTAGGGGAATACAAGGCACTTGTTTTTAGTTAGCATATATTTTAATTACTTTATATATTCATAATCTTTATAAATAGGGAAATTGCCAAAAACCCTAG
>JBCCDM010000434.1:0-5338 GCA_039030795.1 Cyanobacteria bacterium P01_A01_bin.84 | reverse complement strand
GGAGCTTGCACAGCCTTGATGGGGGAAATGTCCATAGCAACTGTTGCCTGAATAAATGCCGTTAACTGTAATACATACTAGCGTGTCACTACCTTAATTGGGGTGCGGATTTCTGGGTAATCCAGGAATTTACAAGTAAAAATGTGTAGGTATAAGAGTCTAGCGCAACATCCCAAAGATTAAGTTCAGCCTTAGAATTGTAATTGTGTAAGTCATCAGGATGTTTCCAACTAACATAACTACACATTTGCCGAGCTTTCTCAAACCCAAGTTTTTGGGCAATTTTTTCTATATCTTTTACGATAGGAATTTTACTTACAAGGGCAATGTTCTTTTTTGAACTGCCCTCCAGCAAACGTTTCGCGCGACCCTTCACCGGGTCATCGCAAACTACTTTCGAGGTTTCAAACCTTTTTGACCATTAACTCATGCCCGAATCACAGTAATAGCACGTTGATTTTGTGTAGTAACAACCTGGGTTGACAAACGTTCTTCCATTGGTAGTGCATTTTTACGTCGGTCAAATACAACTAACCAACCGCTCGATAATCCCAAGCGGGCTAAATATGATTCTAATTGTTCGATTCCTTCGGCTTGGGGGTCGCGTTTCTTCTCGCGCCATACTTTTAATTCTATTCCTAAGCTAACGCTTCTATATCTCAAATATAAATCCATGCGTTACGCCTTTGGCATTAAGCTTTGCTTATCGCTACCGATTGCATATTCCCGTTCTAAAGTACCATCACCATTAACCACACGATGTAAGAAAGCCATTAATACTAAATGCGGCGCGATTTCGTGGTATCCAGTACTACCTAATAAAGGTTCTCCATGTTGTCGCCAAAATCTAATAAAAGCTTCCAATAAAGCATCTTTATTTAACTCTCCTTCCTCCGTTAACCAAGTTGGTGCAATGGTTGGTAGAGAAGCCATTGGTGTCACCGTTAATACTCTGGGTAAAACCTCACGATAAATTGGGTTTGCGATCGCTAATCCACCTTGGGGATGCATTGTACACAAACCCAAGTCAATTACAAATTGAATATCATCATTAGGGATATCTCCTAATTCCAAACCAGCTAAGATTGGTTCGATAATCACTTTTATCCTCGGTTCCCGTAAGCGTTCGGCTAAACTATCGAGATGGGTATCTCGACGAGCAATTAATATTTCCTTTGCTTGTAAAATATGCTCGCGGGTAATAGCAATATTTCTATCCTTAACCAATTTTTCTACAACTTCTTTGGCTAATGCATTAACTAACCAAGGTTGACCTTGGGTTAAATCAAAAGCTGTTGCGATCGCTTCTGGCGTGAAAATTTGTCCTGTATATTCAGTATGTTGCTGGTATAATTGTGCGACTTCTGCGGCGTTGAAATTTCTCAGGGTAATGGAACTAACTTTGATATTAAAAGGGCTAGCCGTATTTAATCTGTCACTCCCACCAGATGCAACCTTATAATCCCGCACATCTCGTAAACCGATTAATCCCATAGACGAGGGAAAATTTTCTGGACGACTACGGTAGCCATCCCGCAACTGTCGCAACACCGAAATTAACGTATCATCTTGTAAAGAGTCGATTTCATCGATAAATAATACTAACGGACGCTCGATCGCTCGTGACCAAGCTCTTAAATTTTCGCTAATTCTCTGCCCAGGAGCATTATAAACCCAAGGTGGGGATTGTAGTTCCGGGGGTAGGTTATCCTCAATTGTATTCCGCCAAGTTCCCAAAATTGCTAATTCTGCTGCACCTGGATCATGATTAAAAGCACTTCCCATTTCCGCCGATACCATCACTGCTGCATAACGTCCGGTTGCGGTAAGTTGTTGCGCTAGGGCTAGCATTGCCGTAGTTTTACCAGTTTGACGGGGTGCATGAACGACAAAATAGCTTTCTTGTTCAATAAGCATTGACAAATCGGGTAAGCGACTTGTTGGTGGTAGCATATAGTGTTTGTCTGCTTTACACGGACCTGCAATATTAAACCAGCGAGACATAGAGTGTAGAGGTTAGCGGACACTTTGAGTTTAGACGATTTTGGTTATGTTCTGGGTATTTAGGAAAGGTATTTATTTAATCTAAGGGACTATTATTCACAATAAATACTCGCGAATAATTAGGGCTTGCTTAAAGAAAGTGAAAGTATTGCCAGATAAAGGTCACACAAAGTTTTTTCACCAAACAAGTGCAAGATTATTGAACATTAATGTCTAAAACCCTTGCACTTTCAAAGAAAATAACAGCGTAAATTTGAGGAATAATCAACCAAACCTTGATTTTTCAATCGCTGTGACACCTAGATTCAATTTCTAGACTTATTCAGCAAGCCCTAATTATATGTTTTTACTTACATTTTTTAGTTTTTTATTATATTCTTATTCCAAAATGAGAATTACTGATTTGGTTCTGGGGAAAGTCAATATCTTTGATTCATAATTTTATAGTTGTCCACATTCAACACGCACTCTCTCTGAAGAGACTTATCTGTGTAAAACGTTCTTTATCCTTCTTCGCAGAACCGATGTACTATTGGTAATATCTTTGTTTGATAGAAAGGATGAAATCGACACTAACCATTAAACAATTGCGTGCTGAAGCAGCCAAGTTTGCTGAGATAGAGTCTATATATGATGAACCTACGCTTTATGGAGTAACCGACGGAAAAGCTGTCGGAACCTACCTTGAACATAAATTCACAGCTTATTTAGCTGAAAACTATAGCTACCAGCCAGGAAATTCAGCTTCAGGCATTGATCTTCCCGATCTTGAATTAGATATAAAGGTAACCAGTGTAAAGCAGCCTCAATCTTCATGTCCTTTCAAGTCTGCCATCCAAAAGGTTTTTGGGCTAGGATATCATCTTCTAGTTTTCGTCTACGATAAATATGATGATCCTGATAATAGAACTGGAAGATTGGATATGCAGCATACTATCTTCGTAGACAAGAGTAGGACAGCAGATTTTCAAACAACTAGAGGTATCTTAGATATCTTAAATCGCGATGGGAATAAGGATGATATCATTGCTTTTTTGGGAGACAGAAATTTGCCAGTTGATGAGATAGGAGCAAATCAGTTGGCTGATAGAATCTTGGAATCACCTCCGAATCAAGGTTACCTAACGATCTCGAATGCTCTTCAATGGAGATTGCAATATGGACGTGTTATTCAACAAGCAGGAAATATTTCCGGGATAATTAGAGTTCGATAATTAAAAAAAATGGCTAAGTCATTAGAAAAATGGCAATTCGGTGATTTTCAAACACCTGATGAACTTGCAAGATGTACAACTAAACTTCTGAGGGATAAGCACGGCATTTCTCCCAATCTAATAATAGAACCAACTTGTGGGAAAGGGGCTTTTCTTAGAGCATCTCTAAGTGAGTTTAAGTGTTCTAATATTGTAGGTTTTGATATTAATGAAAAATACGTCGAGGAGGCAAGGGACTCTCTATCAAGAGAACTGAATTCAGAAAATGTAACTGTTTGTTCGGCAGATTTCTTCAGCATGGATTGGGATTCTTTTCTTGCTAATTTTCCAGGGTATATCTTAGTGATTGGTAATCCTCCTTGGGTGACAAGCAGCGAGCTAAGCATTCTCAACAGTAAAAACTTACCTTCAAAATCAAATTTTCAAAATCGACAAGGCATCAAGGCCATAACAGGTTCAGGAAATTTTGATATTTCAGAATGGATGCTCCTCAAACATGCTGAATGGCTCAAAAAGAGAGAAGGAACTGTAGCTCTTTTGTGTAAGTACTCAGTTGCTCGTAAAATTATTAAACAAGTAAGAAAAAAAGTAGGAAATAGGTTTTCCGCTTCTATTTACTTGATTGATGCAAAAGCTTTCTTTGGAGCTTCAGTAGAGGCTTGCTTCTTTGTTTTGTCTACTAATGGTGATACTAGTTCTGATTGTAAAGTCTATAACGATTTGAAATCGAATCAGGTGCTACACCTAATTGGTCAGAGGGATGGACTAATCCTTAGAGACACAGCAAAGTATGAAAAATGGAAACATTTATTAGGTGAGGATTTAAGATATACTTGGCGTTCTGGGATTAAACATGATTGCTCTAAAGTAATGGAGCTTGAACAAGTTGAAGATGGATTATTCTTAAATGGAATGCGCAAACGATATCTCCTTGAGAAGGAATATCTGTACCCTCTTTTGAAAAGCTCAGATATTGGTAATAGTAGAACTAATAACTATCGAAAGCTTGTTTTAGTTACACAAAAATCCGTTGGCGAAGATACAAGCATTATCAAGGAAAAAGCTCCTAATACTTGGAATTACTTACTTGAATATGATGAATTCTTAAAAAGAAGAAAAAGTTCAATCTATAAAAAGAAGCCACCTTACTCTATATTTGGCATAGGAAAATATTCATTTAAGAAGTGGAAGATTGCCATATCCGGACTTTATAAAAAACTAAATTTCTGTCTTGTCAAACCTATTGATGATAAGCCAGTTATGTTAGATGATACTGTTAATTTTATGTCCTTTGAAACGGAGGAAGAAGCTAAATTTATTTTCAGTCTTATCACTTCTAAGCCATCGCTCGAATTTCTTGATTCCATGATTTTTTGGGATGAAAAAAGACCAATCACAATAGATATTCTAAGACGGCTTTCTCTAAAAGCTGTTGCTAGAGAATTGGGTCTCTTAAAAAGGTATTTACAACTGGCTGAAGTTGTGAACTGCTAATTCTAGCTGTAGGCTAGAGTTAGACTTAGCAAATAGGTAGTTTATCCCTCTTCTGTCACTTTCCCCAGATTAAAATCTGAAACCCTTGCTAAACAAGAATTTTTGTTTAAAGCAATGATGACATTAATAATGTTATAAAATAATGCCACAAGTCAAGGTCTAGTATAGGTTTAAAATATTCAATTTGTTTTTTGTTTTCGGAGAGTGACAAAACAGGGTTATTCTATCTTTAAATTTGAGAGCTAGACTATTCGCATTATTGACAACAGTTTTATGCCTAAAAGAATAAGTGAGATTTTTGGGGTTTCTGAGGACGACTTAAAAAAAGAGAGTGTGTTTAATGGATTTATAGATCTTGACTCGAAATTCTACGTTGATCCGCATCTACTTGAAAGTACAAAAGTTCCAGAATTTGAGAATTCTTATCTAAGTTTCAAAACTCATTTCACAAAAATCGTTCATCTTCTAAAAGCAACAAAACATGATGGCGATAGGCTCTTTCGTGAAGCTCATAAAAAGTTGATATTTCCAGAATTGCCATTTGTATCTTTAGGCTATTCTACAGAGGGCACATCAGGTAGTGGTATTGGTTCAGGCATCGCTTTGAATCTAACCAACACAGCTTG
>JBCCDM010000433.1:0-5339 GCA_039030795.1 Cyanobacteria bacterium P01_A01_bin.84 | reverse complement strand
GATAAATAACCCTGAAACCAATATATTGCAAGGTGTTGAGGGTAGCCCTAGTAATTCAGAAACTAGCCCTAGTAAAACTGAGTTATCCCCTAGTAAAAGTAGCCCTAGTAATTTACTAGGGGATAAGGAAGAGAGTAGCCCTAGTAAAATTGGTTTATCCCCTAGTAAAAAGCGTTTATCTGGAAAAGGCAACGGTTATATCCATTGGCGTACTATTACCAAAAACGGTAAGGAGTATCTCCAGGCTTACTATCACTGGAAAGAAGGCTGCAAGAAGCAAAGCAAGTACATTCCTAAAAAATTACTCGGTAGTGTTGAAGAAGCAGAAGCTGCTAAACGTCCCGTTATAGAAATATTGAAATTGCTAGGGGTTAAGATTAGCCCCAGTAATTTACTAAGGGATGAAGAAAAAGCACGACGTAATGAGGAAACGTATACGGATATTGAAAATAATTTGGATAAATTACTAGGGGATAAACAGATAAATAACCCTGAAACCAATATATTGCAAGGTGTTGAGGGTAGCCCTAGTAATTCAGAAACTAGCCCTAGTAAAACTGAGTTATCCCCTAGTAAAAGACCCAAAGGTGACGGCAGCGGTAGCATTCACTGGCGAACTATTACTAGGGGAGGAAAAGATTACCCGCAAGCTTATTATCACTACGAATTTTGGAAAGATGGCGATCGCCTAGTTAAATCGTCAAAATATATTCCAAAAAGGTTATTGTCCCAGGTGCAGTGTTTGGAAGCGGAGAAAGCGCCTGTAGAAGAGATTTTGAAAATGTTAAAAGTAATGAAATCTAAGAACGATTTGAAAAGTAATTCAGAAGGCAGATATGTTGGAGGCAGAAGCCAGAAGGTTACTCACGCTTAAAAGCGTGAGATGATCCACACGCGACCCGGGAATGAAATAAGGACATAAATATTCCCAAGCGCTGCGCGTCTCCGGCGGATTGTTGCTTTTTTTACTGAGACTTAAGATAGGAACGCGCATTTTTTATTTATACTTTTTACCTTCTGCCATCTGCCGATCAAGCCTCTGCCTTTTTTGTAACTTCATCATTCTCCCATATATTCCAAGTGTATTATTGTTTGAGAAAGTATTCTAGAAGTTTCAAATTCTGTTCTTTGCTTATTAATGGGGACTTAACAACGCAAAGCCTTGGTTTGAAAGAAACTTTGACATCAGTTGAAGTATAGATTTTATGTTTTGCTTCCTCAAAAGTGCAATTAAGGACTTTGCTAACAAGTGCGATCGCATCATTAAGAAGATACACTTGGGTGCCATCTTTATCGTATACTTCAGTGCTGCAAGGTGGTTCAAACTCTTGCTGAAAGAATGATTTGAAAGAAGTTTTAGTTTCAGGTAATTCTGATTTTCCATAGCAAGGGTTGGGATTAAACTTTACTTCTTGATCGCCAAATAGTTCCAAGGCTCTACTCTCAAGAGATTTTGTTGCTATCTGCCTGGATAACTTGAATGCAATGCTGTTGTTTAGCATTGCGTGCTGTAACCAAAACAAGGATGCGGTGTGCAATAGTATTGGTTCTATTTTTCTGGAGCTTCCTCTAATTTCTAAAGGTGGTAAGTTTTTTTGGTGCTTGGGAATGCCATGTCCCATTCTTCTTTCTTCTGCACTGATGAATATATTCAATTTTGTAGTCGTTTCTTTAATCAACTTTGCTACTTCTTCTTTATTTAGAAAGAATTGTGAATTATAGAGCCGATTCCTTTTACGATAGTCAGAAGGGAATTGGTAAATTCTAATTTGAAAATCACCTAATTTAACTTTGTCACGTAAGGTGGGTGGCAATTCTGATATTATCATTATTTTTTTCCTTAAAGGTAGATGTTATTGTACCTATCTGTATATTCTTGGTTTTTGGTATTTCCTACATCCTCTGAAAATACTATATGCAAATAACTAAGTACCTATAAACGCTTTTTGGGTATTAAGTAATTTTATCTAGAGATTAAATAGTACTTTTATTTGATACCTAATCAACTGAATTATTCGATACTAAAAATTAATAAAATACGACATGGAGGCAAAGTGTCGAAGCTACTTTATTTCAGAGAATGCGAGCATCCGGCTGGATTCGTATTTCGATTTGTAAATATGTCCGATGGCTTAGAGGTTGCCGCATACGACGTATTTTCAGTATTTTTTCCTCAATATAAAACCTTCCGTGAATTTTCTGATTGTATCGCTTACGGCGAATATCAAGAGCGTAGCGTATACGTGAATGGTAAATCTAGAACAGTAACTACGTTTCCTGCTACGACTGTCCATCAGCTATTAAAATCTTCTCCCGTTGAATTTGCTGGAGGATTTATGGCATGGGTACGCAAATCTGTCCTTAAACCAAATTTTAGTAAATAATAAAGGAGTTTTACAATGTCAAAAACTGCAACAGCTACAAAGCCAGTATTTAATCAGCTTGTTGGTTTAATGTCAGAGCCACTTCCTAACAGATTAGTGATTGTTACAGGTGACAAGGGGGGTGTTGGCAAGTCAACTTTTGCCAGAGGTATTTTACATGAATACTTAGTAAGAAACGAAATTCCGAGTGTATTTGAGGCAGATAAGTCTAATCCTCAAGTTAAAAGATTCTACGGGAATTCTGGATTAACTATTCAGGAAACTGATGTAACTAACCCTAACAAACTGGATGAGTTTATCGATACTTTAGCCGAACAAGTTACTAATGAAGGAGAGGAAGCGATAAAAAGTGGAGAAAAAATACTTATAGATTTACCAGCACAATCAAATCAATTTTTCTTTAATTTTATTAAGGAGATGGATTTATTTTCTACTTTGGAAGATAGATTAAAAATCCGTACAACTATGGTTGTGGTATTTAGTCGCGTCAAAGATTGTGTTAACCAGTTAGAACAGCTTTATGATGTATCTGGTAAGAATGTAGATTATGTAATAGTTAAGAATGCATTCTATGGTGATGAAGAGGATTTTCGTCGCTACAATGATTCAGAAATTCGTAAAAAGATATTCTCTGAAGGTAATTGCATTTGTGAGATAGAAATGCCCGAGCTAATCGAACATGCTTTTGATTACATAGATGAAAAGGAATTAACGTTTGAAGAAGCGATGCAACCGGGTAATAAAATATCTGTGGAAGGTAGAACTAAGGGTTGGACTAAAAACTTTAAAAAAGCAATTGAACCTGCATTACCTTTATTAGGATTAAATAATGGTTAGTGCAGGATATAAGCGGGTTATCATTGCTACTGGTGATGCCCGCGTTGGTAAATCTACTTGTTTAAAATTGTTAGTAGATTTACTACGCTCTCAAAATAAATCTTTAGTCTTGTATGATTTTGATAAAAGAGACAAGTTTAAAGGCTATCACAAATATATACCAGTTTGCGACAACTTAAATTTCTTCAAAGGTAATACTGACGTAATTCTTGATGATATTTCAGAGGTGGATGCTTCGGTAATATTTGTAGATATGCCGGGACAGTACGTAAGTGAAATGCTCGAAGAAATAGAAGATTGTTATTTTTTTGAACAACTCGCTTGTAGGGGATGGCAAGTTACGTTTTTGCAACCTATTTCTCATCGTTTTGACTGTATTGATTACCTAAAACAAATAATGGATTATTCGGGTAATCTTGCGAAATATGTTGTAGTAAGGAATCTTTATTTTGATAAGTATTTTGTTGAATTTGAGAAAGAAGTGTCGCAGCAGCTTTATCAATTTGGTGGAATTACAATTACCTTAGACCAATTGCAGCAAAATGTTTATCAAGCTGTTGATAGTTTAGGATTACCACTGCAAGAAGCTTGTAATTCCTCTCAATTATTTTTGCTTTACCGTTCGTACTTGTATAGATGGATGAAGAGTTTTAATCAGCAGTTGTTATCAAATAATTTGGTATCAGAATACCTAGGGATTTATTCACAATCAGTTATTGAACCAGAAGAAATATTTTAGACAAAATTATGAATACTACAGAGGAAGATTTACTTCAGGGATATTCTGAAGAAGAAAAAGAGCGAATTAACGAACTTGTAGGTCAACTTGGAGTATCTCCGGATGACCCTATGTTCCAAATTATGGCAACCCTTGGTAAATATGAGGCTAAAGTTGATGAGGTATTAGCTGCGTTTGATGGAATGAGCGCCGCATGGTCGATAATGCTTGATAGTAAGCTCGCTGGGTTTTCTGAAACTACTAAAGCCACTTCTCAAGCATGGGTTTTTCAAGCAATTAGGGAAGCTATATCAGATTTACCTAAATCTAAGGGTATTGTTTCTGATGTTAATAAAGGTGCAGTTTCCTTACAACCAATGTGGGCTGCTGCCATTGTGGGAGGTATCCTGGCTTTAGGAGCTTTTATTGGTGGTGGAATAGGATTTAGCGCTTACTCTACTATTGTGGGGAATGGTGGCTCAATTTCGCCGAGATTAACGCCAGAAGAGATAGAGCTAGTTGAATTGCTAAAATCAGATGAGGGTAAGCTAGCTTCTGAAGTTGTTCGCAAGAATATGAAAGAAATAGAATCTTGTCAAAAGCATTCTTCTAAATTAAACGGAAATTGTTTAATTAAAGTTAAATAGCTACCGCTTGAGAATTGATTGCTTCTTCTGTATCTTTTAGGTCGTTTATATCTAAATATTTTAGTTTAATTCCTTTAATTATTGCGCGAACTCTATTATTAACTCCCAATTTGGAGTAAATAGAGTTTGCATGACATCTTACAGTAGCAAGGGTTATGTAAGTTTTATTAGCCATTTCCTCATAAGAATAACCGCAAGCTATTAACTTTAAAATTTCTATTTCAGTTTTTGTGAGGGGGTCATAATTACTTCTACCTTTTCTGTATTTTTTTCTATTAGAATTATCAAGATTGGTTGCCCAATAGTTCATCAAATTTTTAGATATTTCTGGATCTATCCAAGAATCTTTATGAAACGCACACCTAATTGCTTGTGGAAGTAAGCTTGGATTGCTGGTTTTTAAGTATAAACAGTCTACATTATGCTGCATAGCTGCGCTTAATATGTCTTGGTCGCAATTCCTTGTCGATACTACTACTCGACATCCTATCTCTTGTACTATATCTACTATTTGCAAGCCATTAATATCTTGTAGGTTGCTATCAATTATTGCAATATCTGCACCATCTTTTATCGCTTCTATTCCATCTTTTGCTGTAGTAGATGAAGCAACCACTTCCATATCTGGTTGGTTTTCTATTACCCACTTTAATCCTAATAGAGTTAATGAATCGCTTTCTGTAATAACTACTCTCATACTTTTAATTTATGTGCATTTACTTAAAACTATGTTTATAGTGTAAGTATCGATAT
>JBCCDM010000432.1:0-5343 GCA_039030795.1 Cyanobacteria bacterium P01_A01_bin.84 | reverse complement strand
TTGTTCTATATTTTTGATAAATATATCATTCACTCTTAGATGATTTACACTACCTAAATGTTGGAGAATAACCGATTGCATCCATTGTGGTGTTTGTGAATTTTGTAATATCTTAATCAGTAGATTAATATAATCTTGCCGATTAGCGTTAACTAGCTGATTAATAATTCCCGATATTAGCGATTCCTCTTCATCTTCTCCCAGTTGTTTGATAATTTCTTCTAGTTTTTCGTTCGCTATATCGCATTTTTTTACCATTAAGGCATTGACAATTGCAGTAGGTTCTTCCCCTTCTTTTAAATATTGATTGGCAAGTAATTCAATAGCTTCTTCCGTACCAATTTCTCCTAAAGTTTCAACAGCTTTTAAATAACGATTTTTTTTATTAGATTTTAGTTCTTCTTTTAAAAAGGAAAATAGGACAGTATACTCAAATTTTTTCAGGATTTTAAAACCTTGTTCTTGAAGCAATTTATAAGGAGAATGGCGATATATTCTGACTATTTTTTTATAAAAAACTTTATATAGACGATGCTTTCTGAAATCTGCTTCTACCAAACACTCAGCAATTAGGAATGTAGAAGTTTTAAAAATATTATCGCCGTGGTATTTATCTTGAAACTTTGCTAACGCTTCAATAAATTCCAGTTTTTGCAACTCTGATTCTTTTGTTTCTGATTGTTGCAGCCATAACAAAATTACTTCTTTCCAACGTGGAGCAAAAATAGGGAATTTAATTGGTTGGATATTATCGGATTCGTAGTTAATGAAAAAGCGCCAATCCGTGATTCTCTGTGCAGCAAAATATTCTTGAAATGTACCATGAAGAAAAGCATAAACATCTTCTTTTGGTTTTTCTGTTGTTTCTCCAACTCTATTGAGCCAACCTATATTAAGAGCTAAATTAAATAACTCTGGTTCTAACACTTCACGAACAAGTTTTTCCCGCAAGCGAAACCTTGATTCTCCACTCTCAATTCCACGTTTAGCTAGTTCTCCCAAAGCTTGGTTTAATTGCTCTTGATTTATCGCTTGATCTAAAATCTCTTGTTTCCAACTATAAATTTCTTCAACATATTGACTATACAATTTAACTTTTGTCTCGGGTAAATGCCCTTCTTCTGATTGCCAAATACGACATAATAGAGCTAAACGTAGGGGATTCCTGACTAAGTCTTTGAGTCGCTCTTTTCCGGGTTGGTTTAATAATGTTTCTAATAATTTTCCTCGTTCTAGAGAAATGTTCTTGAACCAATTGCTGATAAATTTGTGAATTTGGTTAGAAGTAGGAGTATTGTCATAGCTAAATTCAAGAGTACGGTAAGTCTTAAATTCTTCTAAAGCATTCTTTTCAATATCCCAAACATTTAATCGACAGCTTAATATTACCCTTGCTTTCCCAACCCAACTATTTAGATTATTGGCGATCGCACTTAAAGGATGTTCACCACCAGCATTCATTTCATCCACCCCATCTAACAGCAACCACACTAGATTGCTATTAAATAATTGAGCTAAAGCATTTTGTACTGCTTCGTTTACATTAGCTAATTTAGGGGATATATCTGGTAACGCTGCTTTTAGCCAAACTTCTTTTAAGTAATCCTCAAGATTTCTAGTTTGTAAATCTGATAGAGAAACCCAAATCACTATTTCCTTTTTGGTATTCAATAACCAATCGGCTATTTTTTGTAAAAGTGTAGTTTTTCCAGAACCAGGTTCCCCTATAATAGCTATTCGCAGTTCTTTACTTTTCTCACTTTTCTCTTGGTAGATAACTTTTTCCAAAAAAGTATTGTCTGTAATTGATTCTTCTTTTAGTAAATAAAGTGACGAACTCTCTTCTGCAAGAATATTATTACTGTGCTTGGGACGTTGTTTTTGCTCCACTAATTCTATGGGCACATAAACGTCATTAAGAGCAAAACTTACCTCGTCTCGATAAGTTAGCGAATTAGTAGTTAATCTTGTCTGCTTTTGCTTTTCAATTCTTCCATGACAAACCTTGTACCAATTATCTAACGTTAAAGCGGGAAGTTTTTCGTCAGGAGATTCAAAACCATAATAGTTATTAGTAATTTGAGCCATAGCTCCATCACCAATAGCAACACCATTAGAATCTTTGATATCACCTATTTCGATGTTACTACTATTAGGTTCGCTATCTTCTTCCTTTTCTTGGGTCAAATTAGTGGTGTCGATTACCCGTTTCTTTTCGTCTTCTTGCTGTTCCTGGCTCATCCTTAAAATGTGAGTCTTAAACTATTTGCTACTCTAATGTCATTTTTTAGCCTGCAAATTCCCTGATAGTTACTCGTTTATAAATCTAAAATTTCTTGAATTTCTTCTAAAGAAGTTTCCGTTTGATCTTTATCCAAGCCATTACCTTGAGATAAAACTCCAGGTAGCGCAAAAAAAGCTTTTTCTGCTGACATTTGCAACTCGGGATTTTGGCGATTGTTTCCAAATTTCCCGATATCCTTCAAAAGCTCCATAGCCATTCTTTGAAGCTTTTCACTTAATCCAGAGTCTGTAGCTTGAACCAAAGATTTCAGACGCTCAATTAAATATGCTAGTTTCCTTGTTTCTGAATCGGTAGAATTTTGAAGTTGATTGATATTATTGACTACAGCCCTAGCATTCCTGCCAATTGCAATACCCGAAGCACTAGTAATATCACCAACAACGATATTATCTCCGCCAATTTTAGTTCCGCTCGTGTAGTCTCCGCCCACCACCTGAATGATTTCTCGGTTGAACTCTCCTGGAAATGACTCAATCTCAGGTTCACCAAAAGGAAGCTTTTTAGGCTCAGTATCTCCCCCTGCGTAGTAAGCTAGAACATAGTTGTCAGCCTGCTGATAATTAAGAATAGGGTGTTGCTTATCACCAGTAAGCTTGGGTACTACTTCACGAGCATATAAAGCTAAGTCAGCTACACGAACATAACCATCTTGTTGAGATACACCTTTACCACACAAAGCCTCTATCACTGCTCCTGTAAAAGCACTGTAGGGTGTGCCAGTATAAGATAGTTCGTCCGCCTTGGATGATGCAATAATTGCTCCACCCCTTCCCTGAGAAAGCATTTGCCGAACTTCTCCTGGTAAAGGAGATTTAGTTAGTTGTATTCCAGAGTCGGTGATTCCTCCTGCATGACAACAGTCGAGTAACACCAGTAACTTTTGTGCCGGGATGGCTCGTAGTTTATTGGTAAATTCTGCACCACTAATAGCAGTTTGTTCCAGTTGAGATTGATTGTACCCGTAAGGCATTAGGTAGTATAATTCATCAGTGGAATCCCCAACTCGACAACCATGCCCGGAAAAGTAGATAATTACAGTTGACTGAGAATCAGTAACCTTTGCCATTTCATCCAGAGTAGACAAAATACTTCCACGGGTTGCTCTTTCGCTAGTAAGTAAGTGAACTTGCTGAGGTGGATAAGCGCAGCGTTCCGGGTCTTTCAATATATCTGCTAAACCTGTGGCATCCTTTTCTGTATTAGGTAAATCGGCACCAACTCCGATAATACAAGCATGACCCCTTACAAAAATATTGCTACTCACCTGATTTACTCCCATAGGTTGCAATTATCTTAATTTATTTTAATTAGTTCTCAATAAAAAAACTCTTATAACCCCTATATAGCAAGATTTTTGACTAATCAAGAAAAATGTTTTAGTTTCATTTATAGCTAATACGTAGTGGCGCTAGATAAGCGCTGATATTTTTTATCTTTAACTATAAACTCAGATTAATTAAAAAAAAACCTCAAAATGCTACAATTTGACAGTTTTTACCCAGTAAAAACGATTCAAAAAGACTTTAAAGTCACGTCGGTTAAGATTTAGCTTTTTTTGCTTGGGAGGAACTTAATTTTTTGGGTGCGCTCAATCATTTAGGCTCTTCAGTACCTACTATGCTAAAAACGCTCACATAAAGATTAAAACCATTGCTATGTAATAGATGTAGGCATTTTTTATTAAAAATTGTTAGTTTTTTTACTATTTTTTCCAAAGTCCAATACTGTTTTGAGCTTTAAAGTCATGTTAAAAAACAAGATTTTAGTTTTTAACTAATAATTTGGCATACTAGGTACTGAAGAAACATAGCTAATCTTAAACCAAATCAGAAATTATATCGGTCATTTTCTTCTGAAGCTTCTGCCGATTATCGTCATATTTCATCACCGTTTCTGGATTAGAGTGTCTGCTAAACCTTTGTGTAGCGCGGTAGTTCCCATTATTATTGTCCAACACCGTAGTAATAGAACTATGGCGTACCCGGTGCGGTGACATCTGCTTGGTAATCCCAGCTTGCTTGCATAAACCAGAAACCAACCTACGAATCGCTTCCCCAGAAAGCCGATTCCCATTACCGTAATATGCAAGCACAATGAATAAAGGCTTCCTGGTAAAATGACTCCTACGACTGGCAACCAACCATTCTGTTATCGCCTCAACTGTCTTCTGACTCAAATCAACAACTACCTTTTGCTTACCCTTCCCCTTACCTAATATTGATAGGGTACTTTCTTGACTATTAAAATCCCCAACATTTAAATTACAAACTTCACTTCTCCGCAGCGCATTGTCCCACAACAATCGCAATATCGCATAATCGCGCTTGCCCTTAAGCGTATCTCTATCAACTAATTTCAACACTTTTGCAAAATCTTCGGGAGCTATACCTGTAGTGTCCCGGTACGTCTCAACCTTCTCCCCTTTCACATCTTCTAGGGTATAGTCACACAGCCCCAACTTACGCCCCATCGCAGTTAATGACTTAATCGCACTCAATCTACGATTAACCGTTGCTTCCGCCAACTCCTTTTTTATCAAATTAGCTTTGTATTTCAACACCAAAGCTACCGCGTGTCGCTGCTCCAAATGAAGGAACTCCAATACCAACTCATGCGTTGGTTTACATCCCGCGATGAACATGAAAAAGTCCTTCATGTCCTTTTCATACGCCTGCTTAGTATTTGGCGATCGCGTGTCACTCAATAACTGTTCGATAACATCGGGGTCTTGGTCAATACAAAAATTATCCCCAATTGTTCTGGTGTAAGCCTTTTCTAGAAGAGTTATTGCACGCGCATTGGACATAGTGAGAAGATGCACTTCATGAAATGAGCAGTATTTGTATGCTACCACCTAGAGGTACATTAACTTCGCTTCTGCTTTTCTTCAAGTAATAATTGCTCGTATTCCGAGGCCGACTTAAGTTTTTTCAAAAGCTTTTTTTTATGTGCGCGTACTTTCTCAAGTTGCGAATCTACATAATCTTTTTCAAAGAACTTTTCTACATTTTTATCTTGTTCTTCTGGCGATAAAAAAC
>JBCCDM010000431.1:0-5347 GCA_039030795.1 Cyanobacteria bacterium P01_A01_bin.84 | reverse complement strand
CTGATGGTCGATATCCCTGGGCGCATGGCCGAGGGCGGCTGGAAAGTGGCGGCTTATGTGGATGAGCGTGCCAGCGGCAAAGCCTATAACGGCATTTTGCAGATTTTCTCTGGCCAGTTATCTAAAGTTGATGAAATATCTCTTTTAGAGACAGTTCAAACATTACCAGCAGAACATCCTCTTAAAGAAGTTGTTCGCGACTGGGAATGCTGGCAAACTCTTAGGGGACATACCAGAGGGATAAACTGTCTGGCTTTTACTCCTGGTTTAAATATTAATCCGAATATGCCCTTACTAGCTAGTGGTAGTCGAGGAGAAACAAAATTATGGGATTTAACTAGGGGTGAATTAATTAACACTTTTTCAGAATATCCTTGGATTGTTTCTGATAAAATAGATGAAGTTAATTTTTTGAAATTTAGCCCAGATGGGAAAAATTTAGCGACAGCCGGTGCAGATTCGACAATTAAAATTTGGCACGTTGGCGCACAAGAATTAATTGATATTTTACATAAGCATAATGGTATAGTTCGATGCCTTGCTTTCACTCCTGATGGCAAAATTTTAGCTACCGGTGGAGACGACAGGAGAATTTTATTCTGGGATTTGATAGAACGTCATTCTATATTTTCCCTTTCTTTAGAAGATACAGCAGCTCATGCTTTAATATTCAGTTCTGATGGGAATATTATGCTGACAGGTAGTTACCGTAAAATCAAAGTGTGGCAACTTTTTCGCTTCAATGCTGACAATAATGGTAACGGAAATATAGACTTTAAACTACAATTAACTCATTCATTTACAGCCCATTCTCATATTGTTCGTGCCTTAGCTATAACTGAAGACCGAAAATTTTTTATTAGCGGTAGTCGAGATAAAACAATCAAAATATGGGATTTCTCAACTGGAGAATTAAAACGTACCCTTAAAGGACATACGGATGGAGTATATGCGATCGCTCTCAGTCCCGATGGACAAATTATTGCTAGTGGTAGTGCTGATAAAACCATTAAGTTATGGCATCTTGACACGGGAGAGTTATTAGGTACCTTTACAGGTCATAACAGCACGGTAACAGCATTGGAATTTACTGCGTCCGGGGAAATATTAGTTAGTGGAAGTTTGGATAAAACTATTAAAATCTGGCAGAAGAATTAAAGTTAAACCTCAAACTGAGCTTCAAGCTAAGCTTAAAACTAAAATTAAGATAATTACTTTCATTTTAGATGTGACACTTAAAAAAGTGTCTACTTATTGTTACCCCGGAATGTGTTGATTGCTTGATTTTATATCAATCTACAATTGCAGATAACAAAGTGTCTAAAGGTAGCTTTTAACTAATAAGTCTTTTGATTTAACCTCTAAGATGCAGTTAAATAATAAATCTCCTATGAATGGAATTAATAGTGAAGAAAAATTATTGACCTTACTAAGAGCATCAAGTATTAACGAACTATTAGAACGTTACGCTTTAGGAGAGAGAGATTTTCCAGGTAGTAAGCTTAACGGTATTAATTTAAATAATAATAATCTTAGGGGTACTGATTTTAGCCGAGCTAATTTTAATCAAGCTCAACTTCAAGGTACCGACTTCAGTCAGGCTAATCTGAGCGATACAAACTTTAAGCAAGCACAATTATCTAGAGCAAATTTTAATCAAGCCAATCTTAACAGTAGTTACTTAGTAGATGCTGATTTAACAAATGCCGACCTACGGGACACTGTACTTAGAAGTGCAGACCTACGAGGTGCTAATTTAAGCAACACCAACCTTAGTGGTGCCAACCTATCTTTAGCTGACCTCCGAGGTGCTAATCTCAATGGAGCCAACCTAACAAACGTTAACCTTAGTAATACCTTTCTGAGTAATGCTAACTTAAACGGCGCTTATATCATAGGAGCGAATTTACGATACACAGATTTTAACGGTGCAAATATAACAAACACCCGCTTCGAGAACAACATTTATTAGTTACTTGGAAAGCTATCAATCACTAATTACCAATCACCAATTACTCAACCTTCTCACAATATTCCTTCATCTCCAAAGCCAAAGCATCTAATTGCTTACCTGCACCACTTGCAGCAGAATTCATTGATTTTTCAATATCCTTCCTAGCTTTCCGTATTTTTTCTCTTCCAGATTGGGAAGCTTCTGCTTGTTTAGTAGCACCTAAAGCTTTTGCTGCTTGGGTAACATTATTGCTGAGATTATCAAAAATAGTGACAAACTTATCCTGAAATCCTTGAAGTTTTTCATCCTCAAGATTTATTCCCTTTACCTTTTCACTTGCTTTTTGTATATCTTTAGCCATGTTCAAACTAGTAGTAACCTGAAGACCTTTCTTGCTTTCGACAACTGAAGTCCCTTCATTAAAAGCTTTTATCAATCTCTGGCATTGAGAAACTTTGCTTTCATTACAGGCACTCAACAGTAAAGCAACGCTTATACCTAAACAAGTAATAAACTGATATTTTAACCAAACAGACATTAAAAATTCATCTACACTAAAACCCAAATCATCATACCTAATGATTTGCTCATTTGGAGTATTTTCACTTTAATTTAGTTGTTAGTTGTTAGTTGTTAGCTCTTAGCCATTAGCTAAGAAGCCTCAAAGCCTTTATCCAAAAGCTAAGAAGTTCAAAGCTAAAAGCCAAAAGTTACCAATCTATCGGTAATCCTATTGCTTCTAATTTTTTACCATCTTTTAAAAGAGGTTGAATATCTTGGTCAATTTCGATTTGACCATGAGCGATCGCTAATCCTCTGTGAGTAACTCTCCCTAACCAATGCAGGTCGTGGGAAGCTATCAAGATTACTTTTACGGGTAATTTTAATAATATTTGTGCTAAATTGCGTCTCCATGCTGGGTCTAAGCCATTTGTTGGCTCGTCTAAAATTAGAATATCTGGATCTAAAGCTAAGGTGGTGGCTAATGCTACCAGTCTTTTTTGTCCCCCAGAAAGTTCGTGTGCTGAACGATTCGCGTATGTCTCTAAGCCGAAATCAGCTAATAATTTTCGTGCTTTGTCTTTCGCTTCTGGTGGAGATACGCCATAATTACGAGGTCCGAAGGCAATATCTTCTAATATCGTAGGCATAAATAGCTGATCATTAGCATCTTGGAAAGTAAAGCCAATGTGACGGCGGATTTGCGGTAATTTTTTTGGTTCTACGGTTATACCGCAAATTTTGATATTCCCAGAAACTGGTTGCTTTAAGCCAATTAAGTTTTCAAGTAATGTGCTTTTACCAGAACCGGTTGCTCCCATGAGTGCGACTCTTTCACCTGCATTCAGGTCGAAAGATATTCCCTTCAAGGTTGGTGGTTGATTGGGATAAGCATAAACCAGATTTTTTACTGCTACCTCTGGTTTTGTTGCGGTTAAAGTTGAGTTTTTTGAGAGGTCTAAGTGCAAAATCTTTAAATTGTATATGCTAAGTGGACTTTTAATTTACTGCATAGGAACAGTATAGGAAGAAACTGTTAAGACAGTTGCAGTCGCAAACATACCAATAACCATCAAGCGTTCTTGAGTAGTCATTCTTACGTCTACTGGTAAACTACCGTTGTATCCCCGAGCAAGCATGGCTGCATATACTCGTTCGGCACGATTCAAACTGCGGAGAAAAAAGGTTCCGATCATAGCAGAACTTGCATAACGAACCCAGCCTGCTGTACCGCTAAGTCCCCTAAGTTTGGCACTGCGCTGCATTCTAGTGACTTCTGAGAGCAAAATTTCTAAGTATTGACCTGCTAAGAGTAAAGTCTCTTTAAATGCAGCTGGTAAAGGTAAACTTTTTAGAGCTATACCAAAACTATGGGGTGGTAAAGTCAGTAAAAAGCTATTCATGGTTAGAAGACAAACCAAAGAACGAACTAATAAAAAGCTGGCTTTTTCCCATCCTAAAGGTAAAGCCATTAATGATAAAAATAGTAGTTCTAATCCCAAAATTCCTATCAGCTTATGGATGGGAGCGCGCAATAAACTACTCCATAACATTGCGATCGCGCCATATGCTCCTAACCAATACCAAGCACCTACTTTTAAAAAAGCTGTACCAACAACTATTACTAATGAAAGTTGCAATCGCAAATCTAAAGAAAATTTATGATAAATTCTAGGATGCATTTTTTGGTTTTACTATCTGAGCAATGCCAAAGGCAACTACAAAACAAGCGACTGAACCGAGAATTCCCGCAATACTAGTACCAATTCCTTCACCACCATTGAGGGTATAATCTGCTAATGGTGTAGGTACTGCAATCCTAATATTGTCTGCAAGTGCAATAAAACCTTTGTCTTCAGCTACTTTTTCTAAACCATCAGGCCATGCTGAGGCAAATAATGACAATACACCTGCTACTAATAAAATACTAACAACTGGTACTACCCAACTACGAATTTGCTCTTCTTCTTCTCCTGGCATTAAGTCTGGTCTAGCTTTTACTATATAGGCTATTACACCACCAGTGATTAAACCTTCACCAATACCAATCAGAATATGTACTCCGGTCATTGCTGGTAAGATAATATCTAAAGGAGCAGTACCAGACATCGCTAACTCGATAGCCGCGAATATTGCTGCAACCACAACGCTCAAAGCTGCTGCGATTCCTGCCGATAGGGGTAAACGACTGCGACGAGAACCGAATAATTTCTGTAGTGTTTGAGTTAAAATCCAACCTACAAGTACTCCAATTACAGCCATATTAAAAATATTGGCTCCTAAGGCAGTAATACCACCGTCTGCAAATAATACCGCTTGAATGATTAATACTGTTGCTATACATAATGCACCAGCCGAGTAGCTACCTAATACTACAGCAGCTAGAGTTCCTCCCAGTAAGTGACCGCTAGTACCCCCTGCAACCGGGAAATTAATCATTTGTGCGGCAAAAATAAATGCTGTGGTTAAACCTAATATTGGCGCTGTACGAGATCCAAAATTTTCTCTAGAGCGAAATAAAGCAACAGATATTGTTGCAATGCTCCCCAGAGTCGTAGCTCCTGCTACAGTCGGGGAAACAAAACCGTCTGGTATATGCATTCCTATCCTCTATGAATAATCTAATTTCTTTGATGATTTCTAACAGGTGTCTTCAGCACTTACAGTCATAGCTGGTCAGTAGTTATTTCAAACTATTTCAAACTATTTCAAACTATATACAACCTTAATATCTAGCTAATTTGCAATGCCCTATAGGGGGATTATACCGTATTTTTCTTGCTGTTTTTGTATAATTATACTTGTATAAAATTTATGAAATATTATCTTTTTTTCTTCAAGGGTCGAGTGCGATTTAATGAGCTAAATGGTCGGGGTGGGGGAGGGGGGGGG
>JBCCDM010000430.1:0-5348 GCA_039030795.1 Cyanobacteria bacterium P01_A01_bin.84 | reverse complement strand
CAGTTCGGTGTGTCAAATAAAGGGATTAGGGAATAGGGAATAGGGAATAGGGCATTGGAGCGTACACGACACCCTTAACAGCCCTTACAGACCCCTTACAGCACAAAAATAACCCCACACTTCCGAGGGGGTAGCATGGGGGATACACGGCAATAAAACAGTTAATTAAAGAACTTGAAATACAAACGAGATAGATTCTAACTACAGAAAATAAATGCAATTTACTTTTCTATTTTCTCATTATTCTTCAAAGAAACCGTTTAATTTATTTGTTATTTCACAAAAAACATCAAATTCGGGATGATAGAGTTCATTATCTCGATTTTTGTGCCTGTTTTTATCGAGTGCTTTTATCGGGTTAACAACACCTTTACTTATCATCTCATCTACAGTATTAGACATTTTTACATAATCTAAAGTACCATCTTCATTTAAGAAAAAAGTCTCTAATGATTGCTTGTAATTTAGTTTGTATTTAGTGATTAATTTCGCCCACTTTTCATACTGTTCGTAAGTCTCGAAAGTAAATTGACTAAGTGAAAACTCTTGCATTAATAATGCTTTTAAAATAGTGTCTCCAGTTTCAAGTCCAATACTTTCATATTTAGCAGCTAAATTACGATAATCACCCGATTTTAGAATACCTTGTTTTACAGCTACTTTTTGACGTTTAATATTAGCTGGATTAGTTACTATTTGATTTAGCAGATTTTTTGCAGGGTTAGTTTTATCACCGTACTCATCAGTTTCTATTAATTCTGTATCTTGCCAATCATCACCCCAATCTACACTTATATGTTTTCTTTTGGTTTCGTAACCTCTAGCTTTCACATTAGTTTCATGAGGTTTTCTTAGTAGATAATTAGCACTTCCATGAAAACCACCTTCTACAAAAATATCTTTAGTTTCAAAGCTAAATTGACCTTTCCTATCTTTTAACGATACAGATAAATCATCATTAACTTTTAATTCTGTTGTATCACTGTGTAATACACTCACCATTGGAAACACGTCTGATAAGTGTTTCATAGCTTGTTTATCAATCCAATTTGTTGCGGGATTATAATCTAAATCTTGATAATTTGAATTATCTTTATTAGGTTTTAAAACTGGTAATAAGGTTTCAATTCTATCATCTTGATGTGTTATCTCTAGACCTACAGAACTCATTAATATAGGTTCGTTTTTATCTTTATCCCAAGATTTGAATTCAACAGCTATACCTTTAATCTCTTTAACATTCCCTAAGTTACCGCGTTTAACTTTCCAACGATTTAATTTACTGTCTTTACGATGTAGATTTACACATTCACCATCTATATTATCTCTACCAGGATGTAACACTCCAGTTGGTTCAAAACCACAACCATCTGTGATTGATTGCCATCCGTGTAAACCTTTTTCCATACACCAACAAAGTAACCTTGCTCGTGCGGTAATGTTGTTACCTACAATCGTATTAGCTGTTACAAAAAACTTGGAAACCATATCACCATAAAGTGTATTAACGCAAAGTTTAAATAACACATCTAATGGTGATTTTTTCCCGTGAGTTTTTTGTGCTTTTTTACGTTGAATTAGTAAATCATCAATCAACAACTTACCGAGATTAACGCTAAACCATGCGTGACATTCTTTATCATGATGTCTCCAAGACTTAACACCGTCACCCCTATCAATACGTTCCATTGTGTTTCTAAGTTGCCAGTTTTCATGTTGTTTATCAAGCTGTTTTAAAGCGCTTTTTGGTTCGCTTAAAATACGTTGTGACCGTGGATAAACCGAACTAGACAACATGATTGTTTTATCTAGAAATTCTTGACGCTGACGTTTGCTAGCAATTGCAAAAATCCACTCTAAACCATCATGGGTAAGAACTGCGTTATGAATTTCATGATTGAAGATTTTTAAGTTACCTTCCTCCTCGTTAAAATCTACCCAATCAGTTACTAATTGTTCGGTGTCACATTCCATCTGATTGATGAATTTAGCCATAACGTTAACACCGTTACCGCTGTTAGTAAACCAACTAGCAAAAAAGTCTTGTGGGTACTCTAATCGACCGTCAGAACTAAATCTACCGTACCAAGCACCTTTAACTAACTCACCCCAATTTTTAGGATTATTCCATTCTTTGTAGTCGCGATTATCAACAGCTTGAATTAATTTTTCTATGTGAACATCATAGGATTCTAACCATTTTCTTAATGATAGATATTCGTTGTTTTTACTTACTTTAAAATCATAAATTTCAGGATTTCCAATAAAGTAATCTTGGTTTCTTTGACCTTCCCCGTAACATCCAGAAATATCTATATCATTAATCAATACTGCATCGTATTTACCATTAACTTTACGAGCCACAAATACATCTGTAGGACGGTTGTTGCGACATCTACCCCCTTCCACTTTTGCAAGTAAAGCGCGTGTGTGTCGGCTAAACTGGCGTAAACTACCTGCCGATTGTTCATAAAGATATTTGTCAGCAAACTTTTTAAAAATTTTCTTCCAATTTTCAGTAGGAATATCTAATTTTTTGGCTAATGCTGCACAAAATAGGTCTTTAACACTTCCACCGATGGTTAATTTTGGTATTTGATAATAATCCTCTAACCCTAGTAATTGGTAAACTTCTTGCCATTTTTCGTTGTATAAATCTAATGCCTCGTAAACTTCTAAATCACCTAAAGCATAATCCCCAAATTCTTGACAACGACGCAAGCACATATCAAACATTCTACTTTTTTCATCTTTGGTGAAATTATCTTTATATTTTAGTTCGTGACCGGAAGCTTTACAGAATGCATCATATGAAGCAACACCGTGTATAGCACCTGTATCAATCAGTCTTAAACATAAAATATATTCAACACCATTGATAACGATTAAAAAATCCAATTCTACATAATCTAATTCCTGTTTTCTTACTGGAGTTACGCAACGAATACGTCTAGCTGTTTCGATGCGTTTTCCTTCTGAATTTCTTTGTAGTTGTTTGATATTTTCTTTAACTCTCCCCTTACCTAGAAAATTAATTTCAGCGGTTAGGAAATGTCCAATACAAGTAACAAAACATTTGGGTATACCAATTGTTTCTTCTTTGGATTTAATGGGTTTAATGTATGCGTTAATTCCACATCTATTAAGATAATCAACAGCAAAAAATTCTGTTTTTAATGGGTAAAAAGGTTTTGTTTTTTGACCTATCCTGTGAGAATTAATAATGCTTTTTAGATTTTCATCAACAAATATTATTGACGGTGCGTTAGTATCAATGCCTTTAACTTGCAAACATATTTTAGTTCTTTTTCTTTGTTCTAATTTTCCGTTTAAAAAACTATCAAATTCAGTATCATCAACATACGGTAAATGAATGTCATCACCTGTTTGTACTTCATTGATAGTAAACATTTCATCTCTATCAATCCACCACTGATTATTTACTGGTAATGGTGCAAATAGTTTAGGTGAATTATCATTTGAATTAGAACTTTCAATTACAATATGTTTTTCAGTCTTTTCACGTAACATTTGAGGAGTAACAGCACAATCCCCAAATTCATCATCTTCTAACGCTGTTTCCTCTATTCCTGCTTTTTCTCTTAACATTTGAGGAGTAACAGCACAATCCCCAAATTCATCATCTTCTAACGCTGTTTCCTCTATTCCTGCTTTTTCTCTTAACATCTGAGGAGTAACAGCACAATCCCCAAATTCATCATCTTCGTTGTAGTCTTCTACTACATTAGTTACAATTGTATTAATCATTATTATTCCCAATTTGTAGCGGTTTACTTGGGAAATTATGAGTAAAGTGAATATATTTATTATTAGGTTTAAATTGTTGTAGGTCACACTTGTCGTGTGACCTCTTTCTTTACTCAGAATTTCAGTTTAATTTGATTTAGTTATCTCCACCTTGGACATCTGCATCAACCGTAATGTCTTCGTGTGATAAACCTTCTGAGGGGTCGTAGTCGGTTAATTGATTGCCGTCCTTACCTACTAACGGTTCTAAAGTTTCTACTTCCAAACGGTAAAGGTTGTTTTCACCTTTGGTTAATTCACCTTTAAAAACTAAACCTTTGATTGAATCCATAAACTCATAGATTGAATTTAAATCGGTATCAACGGTGTAACCAAATTCATCATCTTCGTCTAAAACGGTTTCTACATCTTCCGGTTTTTCCCATCCCAATTGATTAAGAAAACGACCTAATACATTAGTTTCGGAATATCGGTAAGATGAGAGAATAGCGATGTTTGCAGGGTTTTTACGAGTAACATCCATTGCAGAAAAAACAATTCTGAGATATGGTTTTTCATTTTTGTTACTCATGTCGTGTTGGTATCCAGCAAAAGTTAGTCTGGCTGTTCCATCTTTCTTACTGGTTAATGGGGTAAAACTACGTTTGAATTGCTGTTCAGGTTGCATGGGTTTTCTGGTTTTTGTGGTTTGAGTATTAACGGTCTTAGCGGTCTTAGTGTTGGTACGTGCCATGATTGAGATATCCTTGAATTACGTTTGTTTGTTAGGTCAGTGAGCTTACAGGTTCGCTGGCTTTTGCTTTTACCGTTGCCGTCCCGGTTGTTTGTTTCCCTGTTACAACTACTATATCACAGAATTTTCGGTAGTGAGTATATCGGTACCGATATTTCTATACTACTTATTTATACTTATGGCACAATCTATAAATCACACTTATACTGGTACCGATTAATCTGTGATTTAGGATATAATAGTGAGAGACAAACTAAAAGAGATTAAATTTACTATGAGATTTAAATTGAGAGAGGTTAGGGAAACTAAGGGATTTACTCGTCAGGAGATTGCTGAATACTGTGGTGTGTCGCTAAGTACCATACAAGATTATGAGAATGATACTCGGAAACAATTTTCTAGAGAGTTGATAGTAAAATTTTGCGAATTACTGGAATGCACACCAAACGATTTATTTGTTTTAGAACCCGTTGCAGCTTAACCCACTCCCAACAATCAGTATGCTTAACCCCTAACTGTTCCCACGGATAGGGGTAATTTTTATGCGTATTCTTCCTCA
The DNA here is from genome assembly GCA_039030795.1 of Cyanobacteria bacterium P01_A01_bin.84. Classification (GTDB taxonomy): domain Bacteria; phylum Cyanobacteriota; class Cyanobacteriia; order Cyanobacteriales; family Nostocaceae; genus JBCCDM01. The sequence continues at coordinate 288 of JBCCDM010000430.1, read as the reverse complement.
TATTCCTCATATTCCTCATGTCTTTTATCCCAACTATTAGTAGGGATATCGAATTTGTCAGCAATCTTTTGAAAACTGCTTTCTTGATTGTCTGTCCAGTATCGAGCGTTTATTTTTGATTTTAGAAAGTGATACTCCCAATTACTTATAGGTTGTCCCAAAAGAATATCTATTAATTCGTTGCGTTTTTCTACCCATTCATCATGTTTTGGGTCGCGTAACCACTTGATAAATTTTCCACAATCGCCACATACTAACCTTCCATAATGACTTGTCGGCTCATCATCT
>JBCCDM010000429.1:0-5348 GCA_039030795.1 Cyanobacteria bacterium P01_A01_bin.84 | reverse complement strand
TGCTTTTATCAGGGACATCTTAACATCTTTGAGGTCTTTGGTGTCTAAGATCATGCGACCACTAAGAACGCTCATACTTTTGCCAGCAGCTTCTCCCCGTGGTCTGGCTTAGCCAAATTTTTTCTTGGGGTACTGCTCTTAGATTACATGTAGCCCAGAAATTTCAGACTCCACTTCCTCTTAAATATCAACAAGCTATTGAATTGGTGCCAACTTATTTAGAAGCAGATAAAGAGTGGGAAAAAGAATCGGGTTTTTTAGAGCAACTTACAGCTATTTCTACTTCCGATAGAGAACAAATTTATCATCAGAATTTAGTTAGATTAGAAAGAATATTATTACAAGGAACAGATATAGTTATAAACGATACTCGATTCCCTAGAGAATTTGATATAGTTCAAAAATTTGGAGGGTTGAATGTATGGCTACAAAGAGAAGAAAGATGTAGAAATATTCAAGCTCATGACAAGTATTTGAATATTGATAAATTTGACTATGTAATTGAAAATAATAACTCTTTAGATGACCTCTATATGGCTTGGGATAATATTTTAGAAAAACTAAAAAAACTCAATAGCTGTAGTAAAATAAAATATTAAAAGTTACAGAATAGATAGAAATACAAAGAACATTTAAATGTAGCTTCTCTTGCAGAACCAGCCTTTTGACCGATAATTCAAACAAGAGATATAGCTATAACATTTTTTACCTAGATATATATAGTTGTAAAAGAAAGATGCATTTTTGTTAATTATTTGTTACTTTCTTAATTAAAGCCATCCACATATCTGGTGGGTTAGAGTAATAATCAATTTGCTCTACTTGATATCGACAAGACTCAGAACCCGTTTGCACAACTATATAGTCATCAGGTTTTACGCCTTTACCTCTCGCTGTCATATAAGCTGTAGTTAAGTTTTCTGCGACTTCAAATACGTAGTCGCTTCCAGGAGCGCACTCAGTAAAATCATGGGTTTTATTTTTTTGCAGCTTTAATTTGTTTAATATAAAATCTTTTAGTGACAAAAAAAATACGCTGAGGTTGATGCCCGACCTGCTAAAAGACATAAGGTAATTAGGAGAAAATAATTTACTGTTCCTGGCACAAAGCATGTTTCTAAGTTTCTTTTGACATGGGAACTAGCAAAAGTAACCCCAATATAATAACAAGTTAACCAGTACTAAATAAATAAAGGGTATAATCACCGTCTATTTTCTATTTTTGCCGCACCTTTTCAGAAGCCAGAAGGCAGTCCCCATATTCCATTCTTTTTTCATAAAAAGTTTGGGGTGCTTTTTTTTGAAAACCAATATGAAATTACTTGACACCGCCTGACTCTGCTGTTATATTTACTAGAGTAAAGTTAATGGGGTGTCGCCAAGTGGTAAGGCAGCGGGTTTTGGTCTCGCCATTCCTAGGTTCGAATCCTAGCACCCCAGTTTATAGAGATTGAAATTGTATATATTTAGATTGAAAACCTTTCTAATATTAGAGAGGTTTTTCTTTATATTATAGCGATTTAATTGATTTTGAATGCATTAAAGTAGTGGGAAAAAATAGCTAATATTGTAATCGCCAAAAATAGTCATACTGTAGAATATCAGTTTTTTCTTGCAAATGAATAAGCTGATGTGCGACTGTCTTTATATAATATGTTAAGCTGTTACGTATTTAATTTGTATACTACTAGCGAGCAAGATGCATGCCCTCCTAACACGCTAGGGTCTTCGTAGCTTGGCGATAGCCTTAGACCGCACTATAACCTTTTTTAATTTTCGCATTACCCAACTTAGCTGCACATCAGCTTATTTGTTTGCTATTGAAATATTGCAAGGAAAATTTAGACAATATCCACATAATTTATATTTTATACATATATTCTTTAAACAATCTTTTTAGTATATGTAAAGCGCTATATTGTTAAAAACTCTTATTTAAGTAATAATTATTACTTAATTTATCTAGTGATTGCCTTAGAAGCTATTTGTATAACTTGTCTACCTAAATTTTTAATTGCTTTAGCCAATCAAATTCAATCGTTTAATAGCGAAATAAAGTAGTAATAAGTAAAATTATTAACAACAAGTTTTCCGGAAAAAACAAGCTTAGCAATGTAGTAATACATGGAGTTAATTATAAAGATTAAAATAATTTCTCAGTATAGTAAAGACTCCTAGCTGTGTAAAATGAACACTGTACTGAAGAACGAAAAAAAGCCCGTTTTATATCAATAATAGTGAAAATTTAACTATAATTTATTACACTTATAAATGAAGCAACAAATATAGGCTAAGTAACAATACTTAGGTAAGTGTATCATTAGCCGTAGACTGTTATCTTCAAGACTTCACACAGGGTAGTATATCTGTCGAATAAGTCGTTAACAATACGAGACAGAAAGCTTGGAGACAATCTAGAGCGTAGATTTCGCTAACTACTTAAGAAATTAATGGGTGTATCGCTGTTGCAAAGCAATTTAGAAAAATGAAAGCGACAAATTACGTCTATCTATATTAAGTAATTTTAATTTACTATGGCTATGTTGAAGTCAGACAAAAATCCTTACCTCCTTTCCAAGGCTGGTACCCCCTTAAATGATGCTGAAGAAGGTGGATTGAATTTAGGACAAGTTGGAGCAGCTTTACGACGGCGAGCATTATTGATTGCTGGTTTCACAGGGGTAGTAGCAACCGCTGCAGTGTTGAAAGCAGAAACAGATCCTCCAATATACCAAGGTCAATTCGAGATTTTAACTGAACCCTTGACTGGGGAAGGTAAAGCTATAGCCAACATTCCACAATCTTTGGGTTCAGGAGGTTCGATCGCACCTCCGGAGTCGGAACAAGATGTTGTAACAGCCATCAAAGTTTTAAAAAGCCCGCGAGTACTCAATCCAGTTTTAGAAAAGCTTCAGACAAAGTACCCAGGTCTGGAATACGGATCATTTATTGAGGGTTTAGTTATTGAACCTGAAGGGACAAATATTCTAAAAGTAGGATATATAGCTCCTCAAGAAGAATTAGTAAAAGATGCTCTCAATGAAGTTGCTCAAGCTTATTTAGCTTATAGCTTGGAAGACCGTCAAGAAGATGTTAATCAGGCTATTAAATTTGTTCAAGAGCGAATAACTAAGGGTGGACTCAGACAAAGAGTTGAGGAATTGCAGAACAAATTGAGAATGCTGCGACGGGTGAATAATTTGATTGAACCCGCGCAGAAAGCTCAACAAGTGTCGGGTCAAATTGCGACATTGACGCAACAGCGACTGGATAATCGGGTACAGTACGAACAAATGGTAGCTCAGTATCAGGAGTTACAAAATGAATTAGCCCAGCAACCAGCGGAGAGGGCTGGTAATTCAGTTCTGAGTGAAAATGCTCGCTACCAGAAAATCTTAGACCAAATTCAGCAAGTTGATATTGAGATTAAAACCAACTCTGCTAAATTTACAGATTTTAATCCAACGATGAAAACTTTGCGGCAAAGCAAAGCTAACTTGATTCCAATGCTGAGCGCAGAAGAACAGCGGGTTCAACAAGAATTTCAAAGTAATATCCAGACTCTGCAAGCCCGCGATGTATCTTTGGCTGATAAAATAAATCAGCTAAATGCATATCTGAGAAATTTGGCAACAGTTACCCGTGATTACGAAAATATTCAGCGGCAGCTGGTGATTGCTACAGAAGGCTTAAATCAGTTTTTAACCAAGCAACAAGCTTTAGAAATTGAAAAATCTCAAAAACAGCAACCTTGGAAGTTGTTAGATCCTGAGCTTACTAAAGTTGAAAAACCCGAAGCTGTTTCACAAAGTGCTAGAACTAATTTGGCTTTGGGAGGAGCTTTAGGTTTATTGTTGGGTATAGGTGCTGCTTTAGTTCTCGACAAGTTGAGCAATGTTTTCTACACTTCTAAAGATTTGAAAGAAACTACCAGATTGCCATTATTAGGGGTAGTTCCTTTCAGTAAAGAACTTGCAGTTAGCGCTAAGCAAGATGAACAAACTAGTAGGGTTCATCAAACCACTCGTGCTGAATTTTTTGAAGTTTTTCGCTCTCTCTACACCAATATTCTTCTTTTAGGTTCGGATACCCCAATTCGCTCACTTGTGGTTAGTTCAGCAACACCAGAGGACGGAAAAACTACTGTTGCAATACAGCTAGCTTTGGCTGCAGCAGCGATGGGACAAAGGGTATTATTAGTAGACGCAAATCTCCGCTGTCCTACTATACATAAACGTGTAGGATTAATGAATATTCAGGGATTAACTGATATTATTTCTTCTGAATTAGAGTGGAGCAATGTAATTGAGCGCTCTCCTCTCGAAGATAACTTATATGTAATGGCTGCGGGTCCGATTCCACCAGACTCTACTAGATTACTAGCATCCGTGAAAATGCAGGATTTAATGAGCGAACTGCATAGCAGCTTTGACCTAGTGATTTATGACACGACACCTATAGTTGGTTTTGCGGATGCTAATTTGCTAGCTGCTAATACTAATGGTGTAATGCTCATAGCAGGTTTAGGTAAATTGAAACGTACCGCATTTGCACAAGCATTAGAAGAAATTCAAGTATCTGGTACAGCTATTTTAGGTTTGGTAGCGAATAAATCCAAGGAATCAACTCCTATTTCTCAAAGTCATTATCAACAGTATTACAAAATGAGTACTCAAAGAGTTGGTGAAGATGAGTTAACTGAGTCTAAAAATTCTTCTTCAGTAAATAAAGTGAACTTACGTTAAATGAGGAAGGAAGTTAGAAGTTAGAAGTTAGAAGTTAGAAGTTAGAAGTTAGGAGTTAGGAGTTAGGAGTTTGAAATAAAATTCCTGACTCCTAATTTTTTTGAATTAGACCAAGCTAATTATCTGGAGATTTCAAAGCTTGGTCTAATACCTGACGAGCTTGTTCTGCTTTTTCTCGCGCATCTTTATAGCGTAGATTAGCTTGGGCAAAATTTTTCAGAACTTTAAAACCTTCTTTGAGGCTAGAAATTTCTTCCTCGCTGACGGATTCATCTGAAAAAAGGATGTCAACTAATTTACGGACTTCTAAAGCTTCAGTGCGTGTATCTTGAACTTTCAGCTTTAGAGTTGCAAGATTGCTCAAAAGTTGAACTGCTTCTATAATTTTATCTTCATCACCGCTAGCAGTATCCATCGACGGTTCTTTCACTTCAATTAATTGTTGAGGACTAAATCCTTCTTCGAGTTCGGTAGATAAATCACCTGCTTCCATAATTTCCATTAGCTTATCCATTGCTTTTTCACGAGCTTTATTGGAATCTTTGCCTGGAACGGTAAGGATGATTTCTGGACTTTGAACGAGAGTATAACGAACCATATTTA
>JBCCDM010000428.1:0-5372 GCA_039030795.1 Cyanobacteria bacterium P01_A01_bin.84 | reverse complement strand
CAATTTTTATTTTAGTTTGATATTAACCATTTATACTATTAATGTAGCAACCTTAAGTGTACTAAGTTTTATTTTATACTTGTTTGTATCAAAAAATGAGTATTGTCCTCGTATAATGCCGGATATAATAATTTCTAATTACAACTCAAAAGAACATAACATCACTTAGAATAGCCTTTGTACTTTTCATTGTTGTAATAAATATCAAAATGGAATCAAAAAACTAGATGGTTTTATAAAAGTATTTATCCTTAAGTCATTATCTATTTTTGACACAAGAGGTATTTTAAGATACTTTGCTCCTAGCTATTTTTTGTTAAAAGTTAAAAAATCAGTGTGTGTTTGCCGAACTCATTTTCAGGAGAAAATTACTCATGAATGATTTCGACATATCTTCTAACGGTGGATCATCTTTACCTAGAAACTCTCAAGAAGTAGTTCCGATTTCTGCTTTTAATCGAACAGATTTAGTTTCTAAAAGTTTACCAAACTCCTCTAATCCTTCGATGCTACCTGACTTAGAAAAGGATATTTTACGCTACGAAATAGAAGAATTGGATTTAAGGAACTATCTAGTTGAATCTAATAATGTCTCATCTGGTGGTAAACATATTTCTCTTGCTTTTAGTGATAGTCTGACTGGAAAAGCAACAGGATTTTTCAATGGTGAAGAAGGAAACTACCAGGTAAGTGTAGGTTTTTACGACGAAAATGATGGAGTTTCCTCTAGTCAAATTACGGTTGCAGGTAATACTCAAAATTTCAAATTTGACCAGGATTTAGCTGCTGATGCTCCTACATCTGATACTTTAACTGAACGCGTGACTCATTCAGCAATCAAGTTAGAAAAGGGAGATGCTTTCACGATTGAGGGAAAATTTGATTATGCTGAATATGCTCGTTTTGATTATATTGAGTTTACTCGAGTAGACTCGGATTTAGGGGCAAAAAATGGAAAGGGTAAGGAATCATCAGATAGCTCTATTACTAAATCCAAAGATAAAGCATCAGTGATTTTACCTGCTAGTCCATCAGCTAATGACATAGACGGTGAAACTTTAAAAGGAAACCCCTCAGACAGCAAATCAGACATAATATCAGACAGTAAAACCTACTATGTTTCACCCAACGGTAATAATGACAATCCAGGAACAAAAGAAAAACCCTGGAAAACTATCAACCATGCCGTTAGTGAAGACTCTGCTGTGACAGCAGGAGATACTATCTTAGTCCAACCTGGTAAATACACAGAGCTAATCAACCTTAAAAAGTCGGGGAATGCTAAACTCGGTCATATTACTCTCAAAGCCGATGGGGATGTAACTCTGCGCGATCCTAGTCCAAAAGGAGGGTTGTGGCACGAAGGTGTGATTCAGTCTGCAGGTGAAGGTTACTGGAAAATTGATGGTTTCCGAATTGAGAATACCTCTTTTGCGGGTATTTCACTACGGGATGCTAATAACATGATTGTCAAAAACAATCACACATTTGAAACAGGAGGTTCAGGTATTATTGTCATGCCTGATAGTTACTTCCAAGGTGGAGAAAGAGAAGTTACCAGTAAAAATATTAAAGTAGTGGATAATACCATTGAACGAGCTAACTGGAAATGGGAAGGTAGAGGGGATACCAAAGGTGTACAAGAAGCATTGAGTATTTGGGGTGTAGACGGTTTTGAGGTTGCAAACAACACTCTAAAAGAAGGAAACCGTGAGGGTATTGATATTAAGACTGGTTCTCGTAATGGTTCCGTTCACAATAACACTGTAAGCAAGATGGCATTAATCTCTGGTACACCTAAGGGTTACAATGGCGGTCCTGGGATCTATGTCGATGGAAACCGCTCTGATACATTCAATATTGATATTTACAATAATGTCGTTCACGACAATACCTCAGAAGGTATTGCAATTAGTGATGAAATACCCAGCCAGGGGGATGTAAGAAATATCCGTGTTTATAACAACGTGATTTATGACAATGGTAAAAAGGGTGTAAATAGTGGCTCAGGATTGATGGTGGGTAGTAATGTCAGGGATGTTGAATTTAGCAACAATACTGTAGTTGGGAATGTACAATCATTTGTGATTGATGGTAGTGACTACTTAAAAGGTAGAAAAATAGATGGTGTTACTTTACGTAACAATATCTTTGCTAATCCTAGTTATATCAATGGTGTGATTGAAGATGCAAATAATGTCGCCTTAGATAACAATTTGTTCACAGATGAGACTGACGAACTTTTTAAAGGTGGAAGTGGACTAAGAAACTTCAAAGAAACCAATAATATTCAGGTTAAATCAGTTAATTTCTTAGATTCAAAAGCTAAAGACTATCGTCTATCTTCTGATTCTCCTGCAATTGATAAAGCCTCGAATATCAGTGATTATGCATCTACTGACAAGAATAGGGTTAAGCGAGATGGGGATAATGCACCTGATATTGGTGCTTATGAAAAACGTACTTCTGACTAAGTTAATTTCCGATTAAGGAGCAATACGGTTCAGTTAAGCCTGAAAATTAGACATAACGTAGTTTGGGTTGAGGAACATAGAAGCTGAGGGAGCGACTTCTCGGAGAGTAAACCAACATTATCTATCAACCAGAAAGTTGGGTTACGCTCACGCTCAACCCAACCTACATTTTTCTTAACTGAACCATATTGGATTAAGGAGACGAATTGTGATGGTATTAACCTTCTAACTATCTCAATACCAGGACTTACTCAACGAATATTTGTCCGAAGCGACGGTCACTAAGTGTAGAGAAGCATGAGTCAAGCACGAACACCGTATCGCAAGCGCACCAAGAGAAAGGAATATATTTTTTTTATTTTTCTCCCTAAAAGAGAGACTTGTATCCTCACAGGAGTGCGCATTCCCAATCGGAGGAAACCGTTTCCGTTGGGTCGCACCGCTTAATTAATAAATTAAAAATTATTTATCTTTTCTTTTTGAATTTTGAATTTTGAATTGTTTCGGTCAACGTATCCATATAAATAAAAAATCATTACAATTCTAAACTGTAGCTACCTATAAAGCCCCTAGTCACTAATAACTGAAACTGGTATGCTGTCAAACTTAGAGGGGTAAAAAAAATTTATATGGATATTTCAAAATTATTTCAAGCTGGTGGTATCGTTATGATACCCCTGATAAGTTTTTCAATTTTAGCGATCGCGCTGATTATCGAACGAGTTCTATTTTGGGTTAAGCTGAATACTCGTCAAAGAAAAGTAGTACAAGAAGCCCTTACTTTCTATCGTCGAGATAATCTTGTTAGTGCAATGGAAACTTTACGCCAAAATAGAGACTTACCTATTACCCGTATATTTCTCGCAGCTTTAGAATTAGAAGAACCGAACCCAGAGGAATTTCGTTTAGCTTTAGAAAGTGAAGCTCAAGCAGAAATACCCATATTAAAGCGCTTCCAAACTATATTTGAAACCATTATCGGCTTAGCACCACTGCTAGGATTATTAGGAACTATTTTAGGATTAATTACCTCATTTTCCTCTCTCAATATCGGTGATGTTGGTGGTACCCGAGTTCAAGGGGTCACAGGAGGAATCGGCGAAGCATTAGTTTCTACAGCTTTCGGACTGGTAGTAGCAATTTTTACTTTATTTTTTGCAAATACCTTTCGCGGACTTTACCAACGTCAAATCGCACTTATACAAGAGTACGGGGGGCAACTAGAACTACTTTATCGACGATACTACGAACGTAATTAGAAAGATTATACATCGCAAGATGAAAATAAGAAAGTAGGCGATAGGTTAAAGAGGCAAGACAGGACTAGGAGATTGGATAATGTAGATTGATAATATCTTACACTATTCTCGTCAAACCCTGCACCTATAAGTATGAATAGTTAAGAATAAAACATAAAGTAATAAATAATACTTATTTGATAATACTTATTCAGTCCTCTAGAAGAGGAATTTGTTTATAAGCCTGGGACTTTTAGTCCCAGACTTCCAGGAATACTGAGTATTATTTATACGATTTTCTTGGTGCAAGATGTGAATTAACCCCATATTCCTGCATTCATTCAGTTCCACCTTACAACGAATGAAACTAATACCAATTCTTTGTGAGTCTGCATAAAATGCTCAAAGCCAAAATTCTTGTTTTGCAACAGTTTTAGGTGCCGCGATTCTATACATCTTTATATGAAATTGGTATGATATTATGTCCGGTTAAACAGTTGTCATATCTGTAGGGACTGATTAATAAGTAATGAGTAAGGAGTCATGAATAAGGAGTAATAAGTAGCACTACCATCTTTTCAATAGCGTTATATCGTAACTAATTAAGCGGACTTGATATGACACATTTTTCTGATTATAGCTAAAAGCTTTGCTCAGTAAAGGTTTGAAAATGTGCAAGTTAAAAGAAGAAGTAATTAATAGCCTACTCATTACCCATCACCACTTCTCATCACTTCTTATAAACTACTTGAAATGAATTCAAATACCCTCTAATACTTCCTTTTAGATACTTCTCCTGTTGTCTGGTAGTAATAACCATAGCTTGATATAAACGTCCGTTAGCAAAAAACATCCTGTTCCTGGTAACTTTTCCAGCACTATTGATATACTCAATTTCTTTACCAGGATGCCCGTTTGAACTGCGAATATTACTTTTATTTACTAAAGTACTTTGAGTAGTCTTCAATGCTGCTTTCGTCGCATTTGTTAAGACTTCTTGTGAGTTAGCTAATTTACCGTAGCTATCGGGAAAGTCATTGTATGCAACAACATAGGACACTTGTTGTTTGGGAGGTGTTGCAACAAATATCCGTAAGTTAATTGGTCCCATAAAGGTGTTTTGAGTTTCAGAAACTTTTTTGGGATTACCCGGCATTAAAACTTTGAAACTACCGTCTGGGCTGGTAAATGATTTCCATTGAGATTTAACTTTTTTGGATAAAGCAACTGATGGGGAATATATTTCCATACCAGCAAACCCTGTCAATATTAAACCAGTCGCTATTAGGGGTAAAAAACGTTTGATTGTCATATTTTTTTCTTTCTGAAAAATTAATCTACTGAGTTGTTAGTTTGTTATAACCTATGAAAATTGCAAACTAGTACTCGTGAAAGCCAAAATTACCGGGTAAGGGCAGGCAGGGGAAGCAGCGAAAAGTTGTACATGGGGGAAACCCCCTTTCCCTAAAAGGGAAGCTGCGCAAGGGTGTTAGCCTCTCCCTACCGGAGTTGACCACAATGAAAGCGCTTCTTTTTCAAAGCGCTAGGGAATGGGCACCAAGAGAGAGGAAGCGGTTGGGAGCAGGGGGAGAAGAAACTTTTTCTTTTCACGAACAACCCGCAAAGTTCCCTTGGCAAACTACTAGTAATTATTTGACGT
>JBCCDM010000427.1:0-5374 GCA_039030795.1 Cyanobacteria bacterium P01_A01_bin.84 | reverse complement strand
GGAGGTTCAGTCTCACCACCCCCATCTGTAGTTGGTGGTTGAACAGGAGGTGATTCTGGTTTCGTTGGTACTGTCGGTGGGTTAACTATAGGAGGTTCAGTCTCACCACCCCCATCTGTAGTTGGTGGTTGAACAGGAGGTGATTCTGGTTTCGTTGGTACTGTCGGTGGGTTAACTATAGGAGGTTCAGTCTCACCCCCACCTGTAGTTGGTGGTTGGACAGGAGGTGATTCTGGGTTAGCTGGTACTGTCGGTGGGTTAACTATAGGAGGTTCAGTCTCACCCCCACCTGTAGTTGGTGGTTGGACAGGAGGTGGTTCTGGGTTAGCTGGTACTGTCGGTGGGTTAACTATAGGAGGTTCTTCAGTCTCACCCCCACCTGTAGTTGGTGGTTGGACAGGAGGTGGTTCTGGGTTAGCTGGTACTATCGGTTCTACTACAGTAGGATCTGTATTTTCAGGGACTTTTTGTGGTGGACGAATAATTTCCCCTGTACCTTCTAAATATGGAATAGAAGGTGTCGGATTTTCATTAGAAATTTGAGGAGGATCTGGGGTAAGTTGTATAAAAGATGGATTTTCAACAACCCCCTTACCAATTACAGGAGTTTGTTCTTTCAAAGCTTCCGTTGTTTCTGCTTTGACGCTAGCGATCGCGGAATCTTTGACTGCAATCCCTTGTTTATCTAAATTTAGGTCATTTACTAGCTCACTAGTTTCATAAAAAGTTCTTAAGTCGAAATCATATAAAGATTTAATTCTATCCTTAACAATAATTATTAACTGACCCGCTTTTAATTCTTGAGTTTGAGATTTGTTTTTATTAGATACTTCAATACCACTATCTGTCAGTGCTCCCACAATTGTGGTATCAGTTTGCTTGTCGTAACGCACAAATAAAGCAGAACCTCTGATTGCTGCTGCTGCATTAGGAGTAGTGATTCCAGTTTTCCCCTTTCCTGGTGGGATTAACAACAGTACAGTACCGTTATTTAATCTAAAATTACGAGTTCTAGGTAGAAACCGAAACATAGCCCTTTGCCCGACTCGCGCTCGAGAACCATCATTGAAGCGTAACTCTGCCAAAGAAGCTTTACCGGTAGACAAACCGTCTCCAGGAATCATTCTGTCCCGTAATCTTGCCCAGCGTCTAGGTTTATTTCGGGGGATCAGCCTTACTGAATTTCTTAAATACTGAATTTCAGCTCTAGTTAAGGGAACTCTAGCTATAGCTTGGGGTATAGGCAAGAACACCGTTCCCCACAAACTAACTACTACTACTGGGAATATTTTACGAAACATTGTTTCGATCCTCAAAAATTCTACCAAAAAAGACTAGTTAAATCTTTGTTATAAAATAAACAAATAAGTAATATACAAATCTGCTAACTGTTATAACAAATTTATTTACGTAAATTTGCTATTGCTTTAACCATATTTCTATGTATCTTCTCAGTGAATATACTATATACTATGTCACTATAGCTTTGACTATAGTTTCTTTGTCCATTAAACACTAATAATCAAAAACTGTCTTAATTGTTGCTTTTCGCTGTTATAAGCTAAGTGTATAAATATAGCTACTATTCTGATAAATATAATTTTCAAGGGTTTTTGAAACCACTTGTTGGAACTAATACTAAACTCTATAAGTTTACACCGAAGAAAAGATAATGAAACCCAAAATATGGAAAGAAGTTTGGCTCTATGTTTTCTTCGCTGTCTGTGGAGGAGGCTTTTATTGTATCCAAACAGAAGCCGCATGGGCAAATGAATCAAAACAATTCAATGGTCAAGGAAATTTGGTATCATATATTCCATCTTTGGATGCCGAAAAAATCTCTGGTTCAGAATGTAAGAAATGCAGTCGTATTTTTTTTAATACTGAAATAATAAAGCCTAAAATACAAAATAAACTAGGTTTACTAAATTTATCTAAAAATAAATCATCTAATATAGATGATTTCCCTATACAAAAATTAATTACACAATTATCAACTCCATTAGATCGAGAAAAAATACCTGCTAACGATCCTTCTGTATCAGAAAGTGTCATTTCGCAGAACGGAGTGACATCAGAATCAGCAAATTCTAAAAATCCAGACTTCTCAGAAAAAGCTCCACCATCAGTAGAAGGACAAACAACAGAAATAAAGAATCCCTCTACTGAAGATATAGAAGAACAATTAGAAACCCCAGAAATAAATAGAATAGAGCAGATAGAAAAGCTTAAACAGATACTACAAGAAAATATTAAGAAATCTGTAGATCCTAATAATGATTCAGAACTTGGAAGAATAGTGGTTCGAGAAAAACCGATAGAAGCGAAACCAACTAGAGTAGGAATTATAGATTCAGAATTAGGAATCTTGAAAGTAAAAGAAAAACCTATAGAACAGCTACCCCTTCCTCAACCCAGAGAAGCTGATTTTAAACCAGTAGGTTCTTTATCAGCTAGGGTTGGATATTTCCATACTAACAATATATTTTCGTCAGAAAAAAATCCCGAAGCTGATAGTTTAATTTACTCCGGTTTAAGTTTATCTTCTGTACCTTTAAAGATTGCATCCCAAACCTATTTACGAGGTTCTATTCATGGGAACTTGTTTCGCTATCTGAATAATGCAGAGTTTAATTACAATCAATTCAAAGTAAACTTGAATCTTTTTCAGCGTCTTAGTAAAAAAATGTACGCTGAAATTGGTTGGAGACACCAAGAATTATTTTACGCAAGAGGGAGCGATCGCTTCAATTTTTCGTCAGGAGAGAAGTTTCTCGATGAGAACTCACTACACCTATCTTTCGGAAGAAGAGATCCTTTAACTCGACGATTGATGTTAGATAGCTTTTACGAATTACGAGTAAATTTGACTAATCCATCAGTCAAGCGTAATCGAGTTATAAATTTCTTGTCAGTTTCTCTGAACTACTATTTTAAACGTTCTCTGCGTCTTGGTTTTGGCTATCAGTATAATTATTCCGACTTTATTGAACGTATTAGGGAAGACCAATATCATCGACTAATTGCCAACCTCAACTACGGAATATCTAAAGATAGTAATATTAGTTTGCAAAGTGGGGTGACTATAGGTGACTCCACTCAGAGTAATATTGACTTTGATAATTGGTTCTTCAGTGTCAATTACAGACTAGATTTAGGTAAATTTTAATTAATTCCAAATTTGAGTTGGACTTAAATTTTCAAGAACCAACCCTCAAGTATCAATCATTAACCTGATAACTAATCCAATCACTCCAACTACCAGCATAAAGCTTACCCTGATGTATCCCTGCTAACTCTAGAGATAATAGATTAACGCAAGCTGTAACACCGGAACCACAATAAACTATAATTTCCTCTGAATTTTCTAAATTTGACCATCGCTGTTGCTGTTCTGGTGAAGAATTTAAATATCCATCAGAGTTTGTCACTTCTTTCCAAGGATAATTAACAGCACCTGAAATGTGACCAGCTATTCTATCAATAGGTTCTCTAATTCCAAGATAGCGATCGCGGTCTCGCGAATCAACTAAGGTGACTTGTGGTAAGTCTTTGCGGTCTTTAACAATTTCGATATCCACTAATAAATTACTCTGTATTTGAGGAGCGAATTGAGCATCTTTTACAGAAGGAATAATATTTGTTAAGGGATAGTTCGCTTTTTCCCATGCACCAAACCCTCCATCTAAGACAGCAACTTTTTCATGTCCGAAATATCGTAACAACCACCATAAACGGGATGCAAAAGCAAAGCGAGAATCATCATAGGTAACAACTAATGTACTTTGATAGTTCACTCCCATTTCTGCTAATTTATCAGCTAATTTTGTAATATTGGGTAAAGGATGTCTGCCACCATGTTTTTGTATAGAACTTGAAAGGTCTTTATTAAGGTCTAGATAATAAGCACCTTTAATATGGCTTATCTGATATAGTTTTTTCCCTAAATCTGGTTCTGTTAGAGAAAAGCGACAGTCTATCACTACAATTGATGGGTCTTCTAGATGTTCTAGCAACCACTGACAGGAAACAAAATGGGGATTTTTATTCATTTATTTTTACTTTAGTACTTGATTGTATGTCAGAGTTTGATGATTTTGCGCCACAAATAACAGATGATGGTTCCTTTACATTTTTTTCTCATAAATTTGACGAATTGTTTCATAGTCATTATGGAGCACGTCAAGAGAGTTTTCGCAAGTTTGTTGAACCAACTTATCTAGCTCTGAAAGCCAATCGAAACAGATTAAAAATTTTAGATATTTGTTATGGACTTGGTTACAATACAGCTGCGGCATTAGAGACAATTTGGTCCGTTAATCCAAACTGTTATGTAGAAATTGTTGGTCTGGAATTAAATCTACAGGTACCCCAAGCCGCGATCGCCTATAATTTATTTGATAATTGGGATTATAAATACGTTTCTATTCTTGCTGGATTGGCGTTTGATCGAGAAGTTAAAAGCGACAACTGTCATGCTCGTTTACTTAGTGGTGATGCAAGAAATACGATGCGACCGCTAATTAGCGAGAATTTCCTTGCAGATGGAATTTTTCTAGATCCATTTTCACCACCACGCTGTCCCATGTTATGGACAGTAGAATTTATGAAATTAATATCCCAGTGTTTGCAGAGTGATGGGTTCATTGCGACTTATTCGTGTGCAGTTGCTGTACGTACTGCAATGAAGTTAGCAGGATTACGAATTGGTTCGACTCCACCAGTAGGAAGACGCTCTCCGGGAACTGTCGCAGCATTGGATCGCGAAAATGAATTCCCACTTCCCCTTTTATCTGCTAAAGAAATA
Organism: Cyanobacteria bacterium P01_A01_bin.84; assembly: GCA_039030795.1. Classification (GTDB taxonomy): domain Bacteria; phylum Cyanobacteriota; class Cyanobacteriia; order Cyanobacteriales; family Nostocaceae; genus JBCCDM01. The sequence continues at coordinate 567 of JBCCDM010000427.1, read as the reverse complement.
GAACATTTACAAACTCGTGCAGCGATTCCTTACCGGGATCCTAGCTTAAGTGATTATACTAGTATAATTTGTCAACGTAGAGAAGAAGAACAAAGAAATTCAGAGTTAGAACCTACCTCTTGCTGGCGGAAACGATGGCTGGGACTTTAAGAGAAGAGGTCTCAAGGGAAAGGGTTAAAAAAGGGCTAAATTTTCAATCCTTCCAGGTTTAAGAAAAAAGAGAATTAATCATAAGATAAGATTTGACTTAGAGTATAGCGCTACGAGTATTTCTGAGGACATTTCTATGTTTATTCTTTAGAATGGGCTTGGGAGGCAAAATCTCCTCAAATTATACTCTCGTGGGAAAAAACTTTCTAACCAAAGTTCGTAGTTATATGTAGCAATGCTGTATCGAATCAAAGGCAAAATAATAAAAGCAGCATTTAGGGACAAAATTTTGAGTAACTTGTTTTTATGTGATATAAATCACTAAAGTGTTGAGTCGATTGTCACTGTAGAATCAAGTGAATAGGAGTTTCATAAAAATTATAAATGAAATTTTAAGTTTATATATAAAAGCAGTAT
>JBCCDM010000426.1:0-5395 GCA_039030795.1 Cyanobacteria bacterium P01_A01_bin.84 | reverse complement strand
CTTGAGAATTAGAAATAAAAAGTTAATAATTAAAAAATTTTCATATTATTTTAAAAGCTAATAATAAATTGTAGCGATCGACTAGTAATGATTGCCTTAATTTAGAATAAATATATTAATCCCCTTGAGGATATTCGTTCCATAAATCGGTTATTTCTCGCAGACTTTCATAATTACCATTGCCCAAAATTAGATGGTCAAGAATTGGAATTGCTAAAAACTGCCCTCCACTTAATAATTGAGCAGTTAACTGAATATCTTCTGTGCTAGGTTCCAAACTTCCTGAAGGATGATTATGTGCCACAATCACCTTAGTAGCACCTTGTCGAATCACTTCTCGAAAAATTTCCCGTGGAGGTGCTAAAGTTTCTGTCGCAGTACCAATAGTAATGATTTGAGTACCAAGCAAACAATTTTTATTGTCCAACAATAATACAGCAAAACGCTCTTGATTTTGCCACATTAAGTCCTGACTTAAAGCAGCAGCAGCAGATGCAGGACTATCTATTTTTGTTAATTCCCCAGGACGAGAATGAAAAGCTCTTTTACCTAATTCGATTGCTGCTAAAATTGCTGTTGCTTTCGCTGGACCAATACCTTCAATTTGCATTAGTTCTGCCGCGCTGATATCTCTAAGTACGGCTAAAGAGTCCCGTTGATGTTTACCTATTTCCTGCAATATATATTGACCCAAACCTACAGCAGAAAGTTTTCCTGCTCCTTGTCCTGTACCTAACAAAATGGCAAGTAACTCAGCAGTTGCTAAAACTTTTGCTCCATGAGCTAATAAGCGTTCGCGGGGACGCTCATTCACAGCCATATCAGCAATTCTCAAACAGTATGTCATAGAATTTGTGAGAACAAAAATGATAAATGTACCTATTTCTAGTTATCACCTTCTTAAGTCTGGAAATCTATGACTTTGTTCGGAAATATTTAATTTTTTACAGTAACTTTAAATTTTATATCGATTTTAAAAGATGACCATATGTTCGTTTCGCTTGGTTGCAAAAGTAGAAAATCATTTCCTTGGCTAGTGATACCTTGTACATCTTTGTATATATTTATGTAGATTAAAAATCTCGCTATAAAGATACATCTTATACATATTTGTTGTGAGATTTTATAGTAAATAAACAATTCTAGCTTTAATACTGAGTTCCTAAAATCAATCTCTTTTTTGGTATAGGATGTAGAATTATTAATTTAGGTTTGATGTGAATGGTCATGAATTACATTTGCTCTTAAAACCGTTAGTAGCTAAATAATACCAATTTCATTTAGCTAAGCTACACTTACGAAATTTAATTACAGGATAAGATTTTTGCTTGACCCATTATCTGTAGCTTGGATTTATGAAATTGGTATAACAATCAAAAACGAAAAACTATAAGAAAGCTAATCCACGTTATACCTAATTTATTAACTTTATTTTAGTTTTGATTTGGGCTTAATTTTGGTTTAATATCCTAGGATATTAAATTATTCATTTTTATCAACACTTAAATAAACTCTGACAAGTACTTAATTAATTACAATCAGTGTTTTTACTTACAGAGGATAGATTTTAGTTCTCTTAATAAGTGAACATGAAAGCGTAATTACAACAGATTTTAGTAACGAATTTTAGTAACGAAGACTGAAACCGTCCGATGAATAAGCCTTCTTAAATTTTTTGAATAATTTTGGTATGGTTGTATTTCAATTAATCAAAAATAAATTAGAAGGTTTTCTAGAAAGGAATTTGTACTTAGACACACTTTATCTATTGCAACAGAAAGCATATAGTATTTGCCAAAAGCACTCTAATGTGAGCAAATGGTGATTTTATAACTGAATGTTTAAATATTGTATGAAAAATCCAAAAACCATAAAATTTAGATTACTGGTAATGAATCGCTTTATTGAAGCAAAATTTCTAATGTTAAGATTGCCATGAATGCACATCGAGGATCTGCTGTGCTTAGTACTGCAACTTTAAAAGTGCAGCCAGCAACAACAGGACTGTCGGAAAATCATCGACTGCGCCTGTTTTCTGGCTCCGCTAATATACAACTATCTCAAGAGGTGGCTCGTTATCTGGGCATGGACTTGGGACCGATGATTCGCAAACGATTTGCGGATGGAGAATTATACGTTCAAATCCAAGAATCTATTCGGGGCTGTGATGTATATTTAATCCAGCCCTGTTGCTATCCTGTGAACGATAATCTCATGGAATTACTAATTATGATTGATGCCTGTCGTCGGGCATCTGCTCGACAGGTAACAGCAGTAATTCCTTATTATGGCTATGCAAGAGCCGATAGGAAAACAGCAGGACGAGAGTCCATAACTGCCAAACTAGTTGCAAACCTAATCACACAAGCAGGTGCAAACCGGGTTTTGGCAATGGATTTACATTCGGCTCAAATTCAGGGTTACTTTGATATTCCCTTAGACCACGTCTACGGCTCGCCTGTCATATTAGATTATCTTACTAATAAAAAGCTATCAGACATCGTGGTTGTTTCTCCTGATGTTGGAGGTGTAGCTAGGGCTAGACAATTTGCTAAAAGGTTAAATGATGCTCCTTTAGCAATTATCGATAAGCGCCGTCAGGCTCATAATGTGGCTGAGGTACTTAATGTCATTGGTGATGTCGAAGGTAAAACAGCTGTTTTGGTAGACGACATGATAGATACTGCTGGTACTATTACCGAAGGAGCGAGACTTCTGAGAAAGGAAGGAGCGCGCCAAGTATATGCTTGCGCTACTCATGCTGTCTTCTCTAAACCTGCTGTTGAAAGACTTTCGAGCGGTTTATTTGAAGAAGTTATTATCACCAATACAATTCCCTTAAAAGAACAAAATCACTTCCCGCAATTAAGGGTCTTATCGGTTGCGAATCTTTTAGGGGAAACAATTTGGCGAATTCATGATGATAGCTCAGTAAGTAGTATGTTCCGCTAAGGTACTAGGAGTCTGTTATTTAGACTACAATTACTACTTTCTTTGGAGTAGAAGCTCAAGCAATTTGTTTTAATAAGTTGTCAGCATTAATTTTTTTGCTGATAACTATTATTTTTGCTTTCTTCTGCTCCAATTTATATGTGGATACGGAAGAAGCCGATTGCGACATAAACAATTCAACTTTATTTTTACTATAAGTTGAATTATTTATACAATTTTATACAATTTGAAAACTTTACTATATTAGTTAAGAGATTAGGCATATTTAATACATAAATTGGATAATAATATTGAGATTCATAGTAATCTTTGAAAGCATCTGCCCCGCAATATCTGTGTGTGAACTGTTAAATTTATGAGATCTTACTTAGTCGCTGCGATTCAAATGACCAGTGTTCCTAATCTGGAAAAAAATTTAGCACAGGCAGAGGAATTAATTGACTTAGCCGTGCGTCAGGGGTCTGAACTGGTTGGGTTGCCAGAAAATTTTCCCTTTATGGGAGAAGATGAAGAAAAACTTGCACAAGCAGAAACGATTGCCCGCGAGACAGAAAAGTTTCTCAAAACTATGGCGCAAAGATATCAAATTACCATTTTAGGTGGTGGTTTTCCTGTGCCAGTACCAGATAAAGGTAAGGTTTACAATCGAGCCCTATTAGTTGATTCTAGAGGTCAAGAACTTGCTCGTTATGACAAAGTACATCTTTTTGATGTGAATGTTCCTGATGGCAATACTTATCAGGAGTCCAATACTGTTATTCCCGGAGGCGATCGCTCTCCTGTTTACCATTCTCAAAATCTAGGAAATCTTGGGCTTTCTGTATGTTATGATGTGCGCTTTCCAGAACTATATAGGGATATGTCGAAGCAAGGGGTAGACGTTATATTTGTTCCTGCCGCTTTTACAGCTTTTACAGGCAAAGACCACTGGCAGGTATTACTACAAGCCCGTGCCATTGAGAATACTTGTTACGCGATCGCACCCGCTCAAACAGGTCTAAATTATCATCGTCGTCAAACACACGGACACGCCATGATTATCGATCCTTGGGGAATAGTACTAGCAGATGCTGGCGATAAACCAGGAGTTGCGATCGCAGAAATTAATTCTTCCCGACTCGATCAGGTTCGCAGACAAATGCCAAGTCTCAAACATCGAATATTTCAATAAATTCTTTGAATAAATAGGGACACTATGATAAAAGTGTCCCTATTTAAACTTAATCAACTATTTAATCAACGAAATAAGTGTATTAAGTGTTACACTTTAGCCGCAGCCTTGCTGATAACAGCATCCAATTCACCACTAGCATACTTAGTGGCAAATATATCTGTAGAAATTTGCTTAATCTTGCTCGCATTACCAGCAGTATTAAATTGCTGATAGCGGTCTGCACAAACTTTCTGCATATACTTAATAGAAGGTTTCAGGAAGAAACGAGGGTCAAATTCTTTAGCTCCACTTGCTAAAGCTTCACGTACAGCAGCAGTAATTGCCAAACGATTATCAGTATCGATATTTACCTTACGTACACCACTCTTGATGCCTTTCTGAATTTCTTCTACGGGTACACCGTAAGTTTCAGGAATAGCACCACCATGCTGGTTGATAATAGCAATTAAATCTTCGGGAACAGAAGAAGAACCGTGCATTACCAAGTGTGTATTGGGAAGACGCTTATGAATTTCTTCAATACGGCTGATAGCTAGAATTTCACCAGTGGGCTTACGGGTAAACTTATAAGCTCCATGGCTAGTTCCAATTGCAACAGCAAGAGCATCAACCTGAGTCGCTTCTACAAACTGAACCGCCTCATCTGGGTCAGTCAACAGTTGATCTTTACTAAGGGTACCTTCAAAACCGTGACCGTCTTCCTTGTCACCTTTACCAGTTTCCAAAGAACCTAAACAACCAAGCTCTCCTTCAACACTTACACCCAAAGAGTGAGCTACCTTAACAACCTCAGCAGTAACATTGACATTGTATTCAAAGCTAGCAGGGGTTTTAGCATCAGCTTCGAGGGAACCATCCATCATCACGCTGGTAAAACCGTTTTTGATAGCTGAGTAGCAAGTACCAGGTGCATTACCATGATCTTGGTGCATGGCAATGGGAATACCCGGATAGGTTTCCACAGCAGCCAAAATCAAGTGACGTAGAAAGTTCTCACCAGCATATTTACGAGCGCCACGAGAAGCTTGCAAAATCACGGGGCTATCTGTTTCATGAGCAGCTTGCATGATAGCTTGGATCTGCTCCATATTATTTACATTGAAAGCTGGAATGCCATAACCGTTCTCAGCCGCATGATCAAGAAGCAGCCTCATTGGTACGAGCGCCATAGATAGTCCTCCTAATTTTGTCGTCAGCTAGTCTATTCAAAACAAGTGTACTTAATACACTAATCTTAATTCTATTTTAAGCTTATAGGAAATTATATCT
>JBCCDM010000425.1:0-5416 GCA_039030795.1 Cyanobacteria bacterium P01_A01_bin.84 | reverse complement strand
AATCCCCCAGCGGAGCGTTGCTTTAGCAGGGGGAGTACTCAATCCTTAGTTGTTAGTTAACCATCAACTATAAATCAATTAGACATTATTAAATCAAAACTCCGAAACTACCTTCACTCGTCTATTCAAGTTTCTACTTTCCAAACTAATATCGGAACTATTCAGAGTAAAGTCTATTTGACCTGGTTTCATAATCACAGCTTTGTAGGGTACTACTCCATCGGTTTCACTACCAATACAACGAGCAGCAGCTCTAGATAAGTCTAGACTCCTTGGAGGTATGTATGGACCTCTGTCATTAACACGGACGATTACAGACTTACCATTCTTAGTATTGGTAACGTGCAAAAAGGTATTAAACGGTAAAGACTTATGAGCAACGCTCAAAGCGTATTGATTGTATCTTTCTCCATTTGCTGTCAGACGACCATGGAAATAATCTCCATACCAAGAAGCTAGACCAGACAACTTTTTGTTAGAAGCTTTCAAACCATATATCTGCTTTTGTCCTTCGGTAAGAGACATCGGAGGTGCTTTCAACGCTGAACGTAAATTATTTATCCACTTAATAGCTAGTAATGTGCTACTACGACTAACTTTCACAGAGGCTTCTTTACTGATACCAAATAGGAAACGATTCCCTAACATAATAGATGGCACACCATCCACAAATGCTGGTCTTAACTGGTTTGCGTCTAAGTTAGGAGTTTTTAACATATTCTTCAGACGTTGACGTAATAAGTTAGCTTGAGATTTGTTAGACAAGTTAGCTATTAAACGGTTTCTCACCCAAACTTCGTGACTATTCTCTCCTCTGTTGACAAGTACTACAGGTGGAGATGCTGGTTTGAAATAGTTTTGTGAATACTTACCAATATTAGTGAAGCGAAAGAAATTTTGTAATGATTGCAAGAAGAAATCTGAAAAAAAATCCTGGTTTTGAATGCTCGCTTTTACTATTTGAGGAGAGCGAGATTGAACTGCTTGTTTCTTTAAATTTGGCTGAGTAAATGCGGTTTTATCAAAAACAGAGCAGAAATTTTTGTTTGTTTTAGTACTCTTCAGGGAAGGGTTACTTGCTTTTACTGGTTGCTTAGACGAAGACTTTTCATTTCCCCAATCTATATCCAAAAATCTTGAAGGCAAAACAGTTGCACTCCAAAGTAATGGTTTTACTTTTGGCTTAAGTGCATATGACAATAAATTAGTTGTCAAGTAGTTAAACTGTGATGAAACTTTCGTATCAAACACATTTGTAGTAACACTTGATAACAATATTTGGTTTGTTATTACCAAGCTACTGAACCAAGAGGTTGCCCAAATAATTCCAAAAAAAAACATATTTATACAACTAATTCGGTTTATGCACTATGAGAGTGCAAATTTATTCCTGGTAAAGAAAGAGATTGTTATATCAACAAGTTCCCAATATATATTCTTTACTAAGGAATCAAACTATTCCTATAGTTAGAAGTTTTGTTTCTAACCGATCCCCATGTCCAAGTATCTTATCCTTTCTACAGTAAAAGTGACACATTTATAAGACTTTTAGATATTAATTACACTATTTTGTGATATTACAATTTAAATTATTTATGATTGAAGTAAGTATTTTCTTGTTAGTTAGTCATTTATACTGAATTTTCAACAGCAATAATACTTAAAAAAAAATAGCAGTTGCTTTTATTTATACATAATGTATATGCAATTTTTGATGCAAGTCCTTGTAGACTTATGTCCAATAATCGGCGATTATCTGGTTTTTTCTGAAAAATTATCACATATACACGGAATTACTAATTTAGCTAAATTGATGTAAATAGTACTCTCTCGGAGGTTAAACAGTAATTATAAAGTCAAAATATTTACCAAGATAATTTTCCTGGTTATTGAACTTTATTTGCATTTGTTTAACGGTATCTTTACTAAATTCGACAGTTATTTTGTGCCATTTATATACTTGTTTTGAAAGCGTGTAAGTCATTCATTGATTAGATTTTACCCGATTTGAAAATACTGATAGATACCAGCAAAATCAAGATTGTATCTTCGCATTTTTAATTTATAAAAATGGAAGCATAGACGCGCATACAACTTCAAGAAAATAACTTTTGACGATAAATAATACCGTTAGATATTTAAATGCCTCTGTAAATAGGTTGACTGCAATTTCGCTTCTACTAAATGAAAATATTTGAGGGAAAAAGCTTGACTTAAATAGTTGCTAAAATTTCAAATATTCCGTATTTTCAGATGATGTTATCTTAAGATTTTATTGAAAATGTGTCTTTTGATAGATATTTAAAAGTCAATATAAAAGTAATTAGCTTACCTTATCGTAAATATATAAAAGATATATAAAAATCAATTATTAATGTTAACTTTGAATCTTAAAAAATTATCTTTCCGCTCCTGAACTATATGCTCAAAATATTAACTAGGCTAAATAGATATATAGTGATAGTCAATCCCGGATTTCTGATTTCCTAGAATTACACCACATTAGCTGTACTGGATTAGGACTTACGCACTCGTAACGAGTAATAAGGCTTTGCGATTACTTCCCTATGGTCGTAATGACCTAAACACGTAGTCCGTGCGTAAGTCCTGTGGATGATAAAGGTTGGTAATAGGGCTAAAACCGAATATTGCGTCAATGTTATTTATCCTAGAAACGATATTGACCATTGCCACTATAATTTATTGATATTTGCTAGCACTTATAGAAATATCCAAGCAAAATCACTGATAATCTCACTTGCCTTTGCAAAATGTAACGGATTGCAAAGTATAATGAGAACGATAAAACAGCAAAAATTGAGAGCAATAGGGTTACATGAGAGTAGCGATCGCAGGAGCAGGTCTAGCAGGTCTATCCTGTGCAAAATATCTCATAGATGCGGGTCACACTCCTATCGTTTTAGAAAGTAGGAATGTACTAGGTGGTCTGGTTGCCGCGTGGAAAGACGCGGACGGTGATTGGTATGAAACTGGACTGCACGTCTTTTTTGGAGCATATCCAAATATGTTGCAGTTACTCAAAGAATTAGGGATTGAAGATAGGCTGCAATGGAAAAAGCATACTATGATTTTCAATCAACCAGAAAAACCTGGAACCTATAGTCGCTTTGACTTTCCCGATTTGCCAGCCCCTTTGAATGGAGTGGTTGCGATATTACGAAATAACGATATGCTTAGCTGGGGCGAAAAAATTCAGTTAGCCAAAGGTTTAGCTCCAGCAATGCTGCGCGGACAAAAATATGTTGAGTCTACTGACAAATATACTTTTTCCGAATGGTTGAAGCTCCAGGGAGTAGGAGATGAGGTACAGCAAGATATTTTTATTGCTGCTTCTAAATCTCTAAACTTTATTAATCCAAACGAAATATCAGCTGTAGTTTTACTAACAGCTCTAAGTCGCTTTCTTCAACAGAAAGACGGTTCTAAAATGGCTTTTTTGGACGGTTCGCCAACTGAGCGTTTGTGCCAGCCTATGGTAGATTATATTACTGCTGCTGGTGGTGAAATACGTTTGAATGCGCCTATAAAAGAGATTTTACTTAACCCTGAAGATGACTCCGTAAGGGGTTTCTACATTAGAGGTTTGAATGGTGCCTCAGATGAAATCATCACAGCAGATGCATATGTTAGTGCCATACCTGTTGACCCTTTAAAAGTTATGTTGCCTTCTTCCTGGAAAAAATATGAATATTTCCAGAAATTGGATGGTCTCGAAGGAGTACCAGTAATTAATATACACTTATGGTTTGACAGAAAATTAACAGATATAGATCAACTATTATTTTCGCGATCGCCCCTACTCAGCGTTTATGCTGATATGAGCAATACTTGTAAAGAATATTCTAATCCCGACCGTTCGATGTTGGAGTTAATTATAGCCCCAGCCGAAGAGTGGATTGGAAAAACCGAGTCTGAAATAGTTGACATTACTATCTCCGAGCTGGAAAAATTATTTCCTCAACACTTTGGGGGAGAAAATCCGGCAAAATTGTTAAAGTCCCATGTGGTAAAAACTCCACGTTCTGTTTATAAAGCAACACCAGGTTGTCAAAAACACCGTCCCGAACAAAAAACTCCCATCTCTAATTTTTATTTGAGTGGGAGCTATAGTATGCAGCCATATCTAGGTAGCATGGAAGGTGCCGTACTTTCTGGTAAGCTGACAGCGCAGGTAATAGCCAAACACCAACAGGTGAATCCTTCTAGCCTGCAATCGCAAACCCCTCAGCCTGCAACGAATGCTGCAACTGCCTGATCCCCTATGCATGAAAACCTCGGTCTCTGTCGATGAGTCCTACGGACTGTGCCAGCAACTCACAGCTAAGTACGCCAAGACTTTTTATTTTGGTACCATGCTGATGAGCTTTGCAAAACGTCGAGCAATATGGGCAATTTACGCTTGGTGTCGTCGTACTGATGAGCTAGTAGATGGTCCGGCAGCTGCTATTACTACCCCAGAGACTTTGGACTTATGGGAGCAGCAGCTAGAATCCATTTTTGCGTCAAATCCTGTAGAAGATTTCGACGTGGCTTTAGTCGATACAATCAAGCAATTTCCTATAGATATTCAGCCTTTTCGGGATATGATAGCTGGTCAAAGGATGGATTTACATCGCAATCGCTATCAGACTTTCGATGAACTGTATCTTTATTGTTATCGCGTTGCTGGCACTGTCGGCTTGATGTCCACAGCAGTTATGGGGATTGATACCTCAAATCAAACTGCTCCTTGGAATCGATTTAAACAGCCATATATACCTATTAGAGAAGCTATAGCCCTTGGTATTGCTAATCAACTCACCAATATTCTCCGGGACGTTGGCGAAGATGCAAGAAGAGGAAGAATTTACCTTCCTTTAGAAGACTTGGCACAATTTAACTACACCGAACAAGATTTGTTCAAGGGAGTAGTTGACGAACGTTGGCGCGAATTAATGCGCTTTCAAATTCGTAGAGCAAGAGAATTCTATACTCTAGCAGAAAAGGGGATAACTTATTTATCTCCTGATGCTCGTTTGCCAGTTTGGGCGGCGTTAATTCATTACAGTGGTATATTGGCAAAAATTGAACGCAATAATTATGATGTGTTCGCTCAGCGTGCTTATGTACCTCAGTGGCAAAAGTTACGCAGCTTGCCGATAGCTTGGTTGCGATCGCAAGTTCTTTAAGGGAATGGTCATTAGTCATAATTAGTCATAAGTCTAAATAAATATTGACGAATTATTTTGACTCATAGATTGCTGACTAATGACCGTTGACATTAAGCATAATTATCTGCTAACTTATATATTCGTAGCCCCTGTGGAGAGGTGGCTGAGTGGTTGAAAGCGGCAGATTGCTAATCTGTTGTACGATTCAGGTCGTACCGAGGGTTCGAATCCCTCCCTCTCCGTTT
>JBCCDM010000424.1:0-5432 GCA_039030795.1 Cyanobacteria bacterium P01_A01_bin.84 | reverse complement strand
CCCCCGCGACCTCGCCGACTCCAGCATCATCGACCGAACCCGTGTACTCGGCATTCGACTCGACCCACCCGAGGCCAATCCCGGCGACATCGTGACCGCGACGTCAATTTCAAATTGATCGGGACTTACGCACGGACTACGTGTTTAGATCCGGAGCGACCGTAGGGTTAGTAATCGCAAAGCCTTATTACTCGTTGCGAGTGCGTAAGTCCTATTGATATTAAAAACAGCGACATCTGAGTATCTTAAACAAAGTAAACGCGATCGCTGAAGTCCTATCACAGACTATCCCTGTAATTCTATTGGTATTTCCAGATAAATTTTGAGACAAGAAATATGATTCAACAAATTGAAACACGGTCTGCTAATTTAGATGCACAACAAATGGAGACATGGTCGGCAAAGTTAGATATACGTGATTTGGCAGAAAATTATGGAACACCCTTGTACGTATTTAATCGGGAACAGCTTACCTATAATTTTGATATTTACGCGGGATTATTAAAGTCTGCTGGTGATGTTTTATATCCAGTTAAAACTAATCCCTCTATGGCTGTTCTGGAAACTTTAGCTTGCAAAGGTAGCGGAGTTGACTGTGCGACTGAGTATGAGGTTTTCCTATCTCGTCTCGCTGGTATTCCTGTATATAAAATAAGCTACTATTCTCCAGCTCCTGACATCTGTTTTGCAGAAAAACTTTTGAAAGCAGGAGCTTCAGTTGTCATGGATGCACCCTCCCATATCCAGAAACTGGAAGAACGTCTAAAGGATCAACCATTTCTAGGTAAGCTTTTTCTGCGAGTAAACCCAGGAAATTTACCAAGTTACTCCAAACAAGCTGATTATCAACGTTATACAGCCCATAGCTCCCCTCAAAGTCAATTTGGTATAGCCTCGGAAAATGTAGTCTTGTGTCTACAACAGACACGTTTACCTGTCTCTGGAATTCACATACACGTGGGAACACAAATGGATAATCTAGAGATTTTTGAGAGATGCTTAGACTTTCTACATAATCTAGTAGATATCATCCACGAACAAACTTCCCATCACATTCAAATACTTAACCTTGGTGGTGGTTTAGGACTTCCCGGTCATGAAGAAGAATTTTATCCCTCTTTAAAAGACTTTACTAAGACTCTAGGAAAATTGATGCGCGACCAATTCGTGTATCGTCTTGAACCTGGAAATTCATTAGTAGGAAATACTATTGGTCTCCTAACGCGAGTTGTCACCAAAAAAACTACACGAGGACGTGGGTGGGCTATTATCGATGTCGGAACCAATCAGCTACTGAAGGTAACAATGGCTGGTTTTGGTCAGACAGTACTAGATGCAAATAACACTCCTCTTCCTCGTACCGGTACAGATAGGATTGCAGGTCCACTTTGCTTTGCTGGGGACATTATTCTCGAACAGACAGACTTGACTGGGGTAAAAGAAGGAGACCCGCTTTTTCTAACTCATTGCGGTTCTTACTGTAGTACTATCAGCAACCGCTTTAATGGTTATGGGGCACCTGGACTTCTGATGATAGATGGATCCAAAATACTCGGTCTTGCTCAATCCCATGAAGACTTGTCTTGGACACCAGAACTCCTATCCTCTAATTTTGACCTTCTTAGTTTGTCTAAACCTAAATCTATATCTGAGTTTGAACCAGTTTCGATTCCTATAGAGAAGGTATATAAAATGCAAAGTCAATACATGAAAGAACAGGAACATGAGGATAATTATGACTTCCTCTCTTTCGAGAAAATTGGATCTGGTATCTATGATGTAAACGTGGATGTACGAGCCCAGGTCTCTTTTATATCTGCACCTTTTGCTATAAGAATAGCTGGTGATGCTGCGATCGCTGCAACTATTCAAGAACTTGGTAAGGAAAATAAGGATATATCCGTTTGGGGCAATCGTCTTACTCTATCCCTAAATGGTTTACTAAGAGCTAATCGAGTTCAGAAGTGTCGAATTAGATTGAGTCCAATTGTGGATTGTTTAGAAGGTAAACGGCAGATAATTTGGGCAAATTGGTCTCTTGGTGACGGACGTTTTTCTGGAACTATTCAGATAACTGTTTGATACTCCCCTGAAAAAAAATAGAACCCATATTCCTAATAGACATCTCCGATAATTAACTTCAAATCCCTATGATTACTAGGCTAAAACTTAATTTCCGGAGATATCTAATAGACATCTCCAGAAATTCAATATGTGTAGCCTCAAACTCTCGTAGAGAATTTCAATTTAAGGTCTTTACTTTATGACATTTATGAATGTGGGAGATGTCTAATCATCCTTTGAATTACTTTACGCGAAAGTAATATAATTCCGCCATTAAGTTAGTTAGCGCTACACTACGTAAACCCTTAGCGTGTCCTATCCGACTTTCCGTTTGCGACGTATAAGCTCTATTGAGTACGCTCTGTGAAGGCAAATATTCTGGTGGTAATGACGAATCTTCGTTGCACAAGTACTGCTGTAAGTAAGAACCGATACCAAAATAAGGCTCAGAATAATATTTTGAATAAAATCAGGACTTACGCACGGACTACGTGTTTAGGTCGTTACGACCGTAGGGAAGTAATCGCAAAGCCTTATTACTCGTTACGAGTGCGTAAGTCCTAAAAATAAGATTACTTTTGTTTACAAATACTATAGTTTTAACTGCAATATTAATGAAGTTATTTTGAAAAAAATTGCGTAATATTAGTTAAAATCACATTAGAGAAACACTAGTTCATTTTTAGTGGAATATAGTGATAAATTAAATTTAGGCACAGAGAAGAGTTATTTCTCTAGTTTGTCAATTAATTGTTTTTCAATAAAAAATTGGAGCTTGTGCCTCCCGCTCTAATTCTTAGCAATCATTACTCAAAATAGCATCCAGAAAAAATCTCAATGTGTTTTTGTCTTAAAATTACTTGAAATTTTAACGGAGGTTTTAAAAGCACAAAGAAATCGCCTATATACATGGAATATTTGGATGCATCCATGTTAGTAAGATTGCGTAATTAGTAAACTTTATTTTTTGTTTCCGCCTAATTTTTTACTCTTCTAAATCGATTGCATGGTTAATATACCACCAATAGCTGTTGAATTTCTTCGTCACAGCTGTTGGTGGTTAGTTGTATTATACTGATTATTGATATTTCAAAGCGAGCCTAACCCTAGACTGTTTACCCTGTGGCTTTTCCCGGATTCATCAATCATTCAATTTCTATAATTTTCATTCAGGTTTTTGATCTAAATTATGGGCTTGCTCTATTGCAGTTTTATTTTTAGTTGTAAAGATAAACGGTTGTAAATTCTGTACAGATATACCGCTTAGAATACTTAAGTTTTCTAAGTCCACTCCTTTCATCAACATTTCTACACACCAAGTATGTTTAGCTTGTTCAATGATTGGAGTCTCACCTTGAGGAGTAAGTAAACCTTCGCTGATAATTTTCCAAAAATCTTCTAATTCAGTTTCAGATATAGGTTTTTTTTCCTGATTTATAAATATAGCTGCTTCTTCATCTCTACGGCTTTTTAACCACGCAGTTAAGGGATTGTTAAGTGAGGTTCCGTAACGAAAACCCATAATCCAATTATTCAGGGGAACTTGACGGACAACACCGTGATTAATTTGTAAAATATGATTTTGGGATTCGTTGATAGAATGCGATCGCTCTAATCTTAATATCTCCTCAGCAGATAAACCGGCACCAAATAATACATAGGTTAAAGCATATTCTTGCTTACCTAATTTCTTTGCACGTTTAAAGAGCGATCGCACTAAATTCCCAGGTAAGTCTTTGACTATATTGCTATAAATTCCATTAGTATCTGTATTTTCCTCAATCGATATTTGATTGGGGGATGAAATAGCACCCCGCAAAAATAGTTGCACTACACTTTCTAGAAAATCTTCTTGTCCTTCCCACAAAGCATCCCCTTCACTCGTGGATTTAATGATGAAGTAACCGAGCAAAAGTCCATTTAGTAAACTAGCTAACTTATCGTGGGGAAAATGAATCGAATATCCTTTATCTTCAATAGTTTTAGCTAAATATTGAGCCACATATCTATTCGCTTCAGTTAAACCTTGTCCCAACGCTAAACGATTTTCGTAAGGGTATTGTCCCGCTTCTCCTACAACAGAACGTACCAACTCCGGAACTTGTTCCAAAGCTTGCAAGCTATCTTGCGCATATCCTTGTAAAGCTTCAGCAATATTATCTTTTGATTCAACCTGTTCTATCCAAGCTTTACCAAGTTGAGCAAATACAGCAGCATCCTCCATCACAGCTAAAATTAAACCGTGCTTATTCCCAAAATGTCGAAATAAAGTTACTTCATTCACTTGAGCGCGTTCTGCAACTGCTTTAGTAGTTGTTTCCCTCACTCCTTTTTGAGCAAATAAATCTAGCGCTGCTTTAATCAAACGGTCTTTAGTTGATTTTCTTTGACTAGACATAAATATTATTCGTTCAAAAATTATTCATTTCAAAAATATACAGGACTTAACACTTCTCTACTCTTTTTCAAATAGAACTGTTTCATTCTTGAGAGAGAAAACCTAAAGTAGCATTTTTATTGCCACCACACTTCTTATTTGGAGGGGGTTTGAGGTACTCTTCTCCAATATAAATTAATAACAAAAAATGTCCCAACCAACTTTCATCCTGGATTAAACCCTTTGAATTTTTTCCTTTGTAGGATCAACACTCCTGCCCTTTTTCCCAGGAGTGAAGGGTAATAGATGATCGCAGAAATCTGAAGTATGTCGATTTTCTATCACAAATGTGTAAATCCTAATATACAAAAAATAAATAGAAAAAAATGCAAGTATCACTTGCATTGAACTAAAATACTTGCTAATCTAAAAAAATGCAAGTACCACTTGCATTTGTATATAGGCTACAGTTTGCTAGGCAAATAACTGGTTAATATATAAATTTCTAGCAAGCGTAATCCCTACAAGCAGGACATCTACCAAGAATTCGTACGAGCCAAAAACAAGTATTTTCAAGGACAAATTTTAATGACACAGCAATCAATCTCCTCAGAAAATCAGGAGGTTCTGAAATTATCATGGGAAAGTGTAATATTTTTTGCGCTGTTCCATTTTGTAGCACTATTAGCACCTTGGTTCTTTTCCTGGTCAGCTTTTGGTGTAATGATATTCTTACACTGGTTGCTTGGTAGTATTGGCATTTGTTTGGGGTATCATCGTCTCCTGAGTCACCGTAGTTTTCAAGTACCTCAATGGTTAGAGTATATTCTTACCACTTTGGGAGCCTTAGCAATGCAAGGGGGACCTCTATTTTGGAAAGAGGCAAGCATATTTCCTACTACTCCGCTGATAGAAGAGGCGCATTGGACTAAAATCAAAGAGTATTATCTGAATAATGCACCTAAGCAGTTATCTGTTGAGAAAAAGGACT
>JBCCDM010000423.1:0-5435 GCA_039030795.1 Cyanobacteria bacterium P01_A01_bin.84 | reverse complement strand
TATCTGAGAGGGTTAGTTTAATCAAGGCTACGTCAGTTGTTCCCCCACCAATATCCAAAACAAGGACATTTTGTGACCATTCGTCACTTTCTTTGCGACAACGGGTTTTAAAAGACTCGATACCAATATTTAAGTAGCCACCAAATTCTCGCCAAAGGTAGAACATGACCACAGCAACAGCTTCGTCATAGGCAGTTCGTACATCCTCAATTTTAAGGTCTTGTACAAGCTCCTTTACCTTATTGCGAACAATTGGTGGTGCGACAGTAGGATAAGTTACTACTGCTGTTTTAAAATCTCCTCTAGAAAATTTGCGTTTTCCTGATTTACGGTATTTTTCGGTTAACTCAATCAGATGTCCCCAAGCAGCTTGAATCAGCTTATTAACTTCAATTTTTTCTTGTTTATTATCTAAAGTAACTTGGAATTCCCGTTCTTGACCAAAGTAGCGTTTGGGTGAGTGGTGAAATCTGCTGATAATTTCTGAAGCGGAATCGATTTGTGCTTGAGCGATGGCATTAAATTTGTTCCTTTTTACTTCTCTACCCATCCTGACACTTAAAGGGGACAAACTGGTAATTTCCAACTCGCTGGGAATTTCTGTAACCCCAGTATTAATATCGAGAACAACTGGGATCAAATTTTGAGATTCTAAGGTAGGTATGCGGAACACCTGATGATATATCTCGTAAAGTTTTTTGCTGACAGCTCTACGAAATTTTTCTGTGTTGCCCAAACACAGTTCAATTTGGCGAATAGCTTCTAAACATCGCTGTTTGCTCTCATCTCTAAAAACTTCATCCAATTGATTTGATTGTATTTTTAAGCTTTTGCTAATGTCACCAATAAATTTTTCCCACTCCCTAGGATTTACACCTGGTAAAGCATCATTGGCAGGTAAACTTAGCCATTGCTCCAATAGTTCGAGTAATTTTTTCTCTTGTTCTTTGGGCAGAATATCTAGAATCTCTACTACTATTGGGTCGAAGAGTGTCACTGTAGAATTAGATGTACCAAAATCTATAGCAAACCAACCAGGAAATCGTTGTTGCTTTTCATTGCTGTTGTTTTGGTTTGGTTCGACAGAATTTGTTGTATTAGTTACTGGAGATTCTGTTGATTGAGTCGTTGTATTATTTGCTGAATATTCTGTTGGTTGAATCATTGTATTCATTACACTCGTAAGTTTTCTTAATTTAAATCTAAATGATGATATTTCCTGCTCTAAGGCGGATAATCTCGCCTCAAAGCCTGATAATTTTGCCTCAAAGCCTGAGAGTCTAAGTAGGTAGCCAACAATACACTTAACTATGTTAAGCAATGTGAAATTCCTGAAACATCTGGGATGAGAGCACCTGAGCCGCACCTTTGGCAAACGGTGATTGCTTTGTCTCACTTTGTTTTACTAGCAATTAACTAGTTATGAATTTGTCTAGGGAGATACGTAAGCAACGCGAAGCAGAATCCAACCTGATAACATCTGTGGAAACAATGTTGCACCTTTACTAACTTCCCAGCACTAATTCTTAGGGGGTATGAGTGCTAGCAATTTCCGACAGAATCAACGAGATGGAATTGTCTTCATTCGCTTCGTGTTCGTCGCCTGCAATGTATCTTAGCAATTCTTTATTTTGTAAAAGTGCGGATAGTCTAGGAACCAAAACCTTTAAGATATTCAAAATTGCCCGATCAACTTTCTTATTAGTTTGGCTTACATACTCGATTAGCTGCAGACTTATGCTAGCAGTTATCTCATCTCGTAGCCGTTCCACCAAAAGAAGTTGGCTCAACCTTTCGGAACCAGCTTTCCTATATTCTGGTGCCCAGTCAAAAATTTGACCATGATTGTGTTTTTCATCCTTACGTGCAAGGGGAAATGCAGAAGCTGAATCAATAGGCTTTTTTTCTTTGAAGGCTAATTTTGTGATGTAATCGCGTTTTTGTTTGAGGTCGTAACCTTGATACAAGACAGAAAATATATTAGACGCTTCAGTACCAAATTCTTCCTTGATATATGTTTTCATTTCTTCATGGAGAATTGGCTTTAGATAATTAATCTCTTTTTTTAATTTATCTGACGACTTGTTTAACAAGTTGTCAACTCCTTCTTTGATGCGTTCATCGGCAAAATCTTGTAGTTCCTTAACGGTATTGTCAAATACCTCATAAAAGTCGTCACTTTTAGTAGGGATGTTATCATCCTTATTATCTTCTAGATTAAATGGATCTTCTTCATTTTCCTGTAGAGATGAAAGTTCAATTATGCCATTTTGCGCTGTGGTGAATAGCAAAGTCCACTGCTTCCAGTTGAGTATTCGGTATGTTACTTCATCTTTAACTACATCGCTAACAGTTTTTCCTTGCCAGTCTTTGAGGGGTTCTTGTCCTAAATTATCTTGGAAGTCCTTGTAGGTTGAGTATATGTTCTCGAGATAGAAGCGTAAGTCCTTCAAAGCTTTACTTTCTTCATTCAATATATTCAGTTCTGATAATATTTGATAAAGCTGCTCTTGTTCTGTACTCAAAGTATTTTCAGCCTTAGTAGTATCTTCATATAATTGCTTCAGACCGTGAGCCGCTACGTGTTCTAGGAGCAATTCTCGTAGTTTTATGATACCACCATCATCAGCAAAGTCACGAAGCATTTGACCCACAACACTATGTTGGTCTGTTTTCAAAAGCCGTTTGCTTAGGAGTCCCCACTTTTCATTTATCGACTTAGAATCTTTTAGAAAACTAGGGTCTTTTAATTTCGCTAAGAACCCAGGAGAACCTACTTGTACTCCACTGCGGCGTTCTGCTAATTTTTTCAGACCCATACGTTGGTCTAACAGGACAATTTCTTGTTTGCTTCCAAGTGCTTTTGCATCCTTAATGATAGTTCTAAGGGTTATGAGTTCATTCAAAGCATCTTCTTGTGTTAAAGAACTACTCAGAGAATCATCACGAATCAGTTCGTCAAGTTTTTGTTCATCTAAGGGGAGTTGATTAAATCGACTTACACCCACAAGGATACGATCATCGTTGGGGTTGTTTCCAAATATTCTTTTCGTCATCCGCAAGGTTTGATTGGCACCATCGCCTCCCGGAGATGCATCACCATTAAGCAAGATGAGAACTGTCTGTACTGACTTTAATTCTTGCTGTGAGACAAATTCATCCCGCACTTTTGAATTAGATGCTCCTAACCCTGGAAAATCTAAAAGAATAAACTTTGAAGTCTCTTGTGTTGTTCCCAGTTCCCAAATATCTTTGGATATTTTGACATCAATATTTACCCGCCGAATCAGTGAAAAGCTGTTTTGCAATAATTCTTGACTGGGTTCATTTGTATCTACAGATATCTTCTTAACTTTAGGTATGTCTTCAAATTTGAGTTCTGAAGTTGGAGTCGGACTAATGCTACCCTTAGATAAACCCAGGACTCGGTCGGCACTTTTGCTGCCAATCTCCAAACTTTGATTGTACAAATGTGTCCCATAAGATATACAAGTGCGAATAAAAATCACCAACTCTAGCAGTAGATTACGTAATTCTGAGTCTTGATGGTTATCCCATACTTGTTCGCACCAACTTTCATAATCATTTAGGGTTTTTTCATTAAATGTTTCTGAATTCACTTGAGGTAAAGTACGAAGTTCCAAATTTAATTGTTTTGCTCGTTTCTTAGCTTCCTCTAACATAAACTTCAAGCACTCTTGAACCTCTGACTCAGAAAAATACTTTACGCGAAATTGACCAAACTCCGTTGCCTTGAAACCATCTTGCTCAATCAGATGGATAGCGGTGATATTACCTGTGGTGGGGATATCTTCAACTGGTAGAATACCACCATAGCCGATTAAACTTTCTATCAGCTGGGTTTTTCCACTACTAAATTGTCCCATGATGGCAATGTTTACAGGGGAAGATGCCCGTTCCACGATTTTGCTGGCAGCGGTTTTGAGTTTTGTGAGACACTCTTGAAGTTGAGAGTTATTGAAATTTTTATCTTGCTCCCACTGATTGTGTTCTTCTAACGATTTTATTCCTCGGAGTACAGATTCGCCATACTCTTTGTATTCGTCCAGCTTTTTCAACATTTCTTCAGATTCAGAATCTTCTTTTACTGACGGTTCCTCATTTTCGTCAGATGGCAAGACTTGCCCATTATCGTCATTTGTAGCAAGTGCTAAATCCTGCTTGTTATCAACTTGTGGAGACGGTTTCTCTTGGATTTCTGCAAGCCTTCTATTTATATTGCCTTCTAGACTTCTGTGAATTTTTTCTAGCCAAGCCGTTAAATCCTGTGGATTAAACTCTTTATTTTCTTCTTGCATTGGTTCTAAAAGTCCAATCTGGTCATCTCCAACTTTTAAGTCAGGAGTATTTGCAGAAACTCTTTTAATCTCACTCAATACCTGCTTAATGAGCTGTTCCGTAGTTTCATTATTAATTTGAATGTAATCTTGAATACGTTCATTTTGTTCTACTAATTCTTCAATTTTCTCTTTGATTACTGCATCTTCTATTTCTACTTTCGTTGTGGTATCTTCTGGTGTAGTACCTAGCCATTTTTGTCGTAACTTCTCTCCAAAAATGGAGACTAATTCGTCTACTAGAGGTGTTACTACTCGCTCAAATACGATGGGTGCTAATACGTCAAACATTGAATAAATCTCCTATTGCTTAATTGCAAACTTTTTGGTGGATAAAAGTTAATTAATTACAAACTTCAATATTGAAAAATATGTTTTGTCATTGCGCTTATGTAATGTAATGGAGGATTTGCTAGCGCTACACTACGTAAACACGGAGCGTATGCGCTAGGACTCAGCAATCGCAAAGTCTAGATGCTGCGCTTGCGACCCTACGGGAACGTTTGCAACGAACGCAATGACAACCTAAACCTCGGTAAATTTTAAAAATTGGGATGCTCTTTATCGAAGTATATGTAAAACGATTGTGTATTTTCTGAATTTAGACTTCCCTCAGAGTAATTTGTTTTTACTGTCCTATTCTTATATGGGTTCAATCCCAATCGACTTATGCACTTTTGGATAAAAAAACTTATTTTGGATTCATCCTACTGGTCGGATTAAACTACACCCTAACAAATTTA
This sequence comes from Cyanobacteria bacterium P01_A01_bin.84, assembly GCA_039030795.1. Classification (GTDB taxonomy): domain Bacteria; phylum Cyanobacteriota; class Cyanobacteriia; order Cyanobacteriales; family Nostocaceae; genus JBCCDM01. Next base: position 334 of record JBCCDM010000423.1, on the reverse strand, counting down.
GACAATATCCTAAACCTTTATCCATATCTTTTATGGAGATAGGTTCCTTGAGTTCAAGAGTTAACTCTTTTACTTGCAAGAGAAAATTTACTACGGTGTCATGTAACCAAAGTTCGCCAACAATCTCTATCGGAAAGATTTTTATTTTTTAGTTTTCCTATCAAAATTATTTAAAGGTGTATTAAAGGGCACTTTGTGTAAGTATTGCTCTAATTTGGATAGAGATTGTTTATAATAAATCAAAAGTTACACAAAATCCCCCTTTTATAAGGAGAATTAGGGAGTATTTTTTCTCAATATTGCATAATTTATAATCTATTTTTTTATTTTATTA
>JBCCDM010000422.1:0-5436 GCA_039030795.1 Cyanobacteria bacterium P01_A01_bin.84 | reverse complement strand
TGGCTATCGGGCTTCCAAAGCAGCTTTAAACATGTTCCTCAAGACTACGGCGATCGAATATAGTCGTCGCTGTCCTCAAACTATTGTGGTGGCTCTACATCCAGGTACTACTGATACTAGACTATCTCAGCCTTTTCAAAAAAACGTACCTCCAGGCAAACTCTTTCCTGTAGAACATACGGTTAATCTATTGTCTCAAGTGATCTCAGATTTGGAATTAAAAGACAGTGGGGAATTCTTCTCTTGGGATGGCACACGGTTGCCTTGGTAAACTCTATAAGCCATAAGCTATAAGCTTCTTTGAGTTATAGCCCTATGTATTTTGGTTAGGACACTTATTACTCGTACATGCGGCGAACTATGCGCCTTTGTTCGTTACTCATTACTTACGAACAATCAAATAAACTTGTCCTAATATAACTTTGTACGACCATACATCATGACCCAACGGCGAAACAATTCGACGATGATACGATAATTACCTTCTAACTCTTGGATTACATCATGTCGTTCTAAAGTTGCGATCGCAGCATTTATTTGTTCTCTGATTAAACCTGTTACAGAAATAAGTTCGTCTTTAGTTATTCCTTGGGGATGGGGTGCCACAGCGATAATAATTGCTCGTTGTCCTGGTGTATCCTGAGCGGCTTGTCCCCAAACTCCTTCAAAATAATATCTTCCTTGCTGAAAAAAGTTCTTAGAAACTACTGACTCCACATCCTTAACGGTAAATGTAGACTCACGAGATTTATTTTGTTCAAATACTTGATCGTTATAATTACGGACTAGCTGGAAACCAATTAGCTGAGTTAAATAGGGTTGTCCTGAAGTGAGGCTGTAGATTAAATCTAGTGCTTCTGCTGTGTAGTCGAGGAGAAAATCGTTATCTGGATCATCGATAGTACTTGCTTGTTCTATCTGAGATAAGGAAGGTACATCTATACTTACGGGATTAGCCAGCAAGGTTTTATTCGCCTCCGCAGAGACAAAGCCAATTTTAATTGGAATCACGCTGGCATAAAAAGGTTGAAAGTAATCGGCAGTCATTTCCTCTAGGGTATGTAAACCCGCAAAAGCAAAAGCCAGTTTAGCAGGATCAATTTGAATTAAACCCCGCAAAAAACCCATAAAACGAGGATCAAGTTGTCCTTCTTTGATTAATTCTTCGATAGTTTCAAATTCATCCAAAGCAATAATTAAACCACGATAGTTCATATTGGCAATTACTTGTTGCAGATACCGCTCAAAAGTTCGTTGAGGTAAGGTGAGAAAAGCTTCATCGGAGGGAGATTCAATATTTAATTGTTTAGCAATAGCATCACTAATAGCGATCAATACTTCCGCCACACCTTGAGAAATCGCCCCCAGACGTTGCAGATTGATATAAACCACCTTAATTTCTGCACCAGTATGTTGAGCAATGTTAACCAGGATCGAAGTTTTGCCCATGCGCCGATGTCCATAAAGCACCACCGACTGTAGCTGATTACCCAGAATCCATAATTCTTCAAGCTGACGTAGAATATCTTTTCTGCCCACAAACAAGCTACCTGTAACAGGATTACCAATCACATAGGGATTACGAACAGGTTTGGTAATGGCAACATCACCAATTGATTTACCAATTTTCTCTAAAGTTTGTTTCCAATTTTGAGCAATATTAACGATTAAAGCTCGTTCTGCCTCTAAAATCTGCTCCTGGTTATTAATTACTTCTGCTAGTTCACCGATAGCGTGACTATAAGCTAAGGATTTAGTATTGCGAGAAGCACTATGTTGAACTAATTTAATATCATCCACAACCCTTCGTAAGCTATTCATTGCTTGCCAAGTGCTAGGGCGTAAAAGATTTTCTGTCGGAAAAGTAGTTATATTTAAGCTAGCAATTGCATCAACATGATATACATGTTGCAACATTGACAGAGTTTGGGTAAGAATAAATAATTCTTCTCCATATAGTAAGTTATTTAAGAGAGAGAAAAATTGAGTGGATATTGCAGGCTTTTTTTGATATAGAAACCAAAATCCAGCCACAGCTGTTCTAAATGTAATTGGTGTATCAACAGGTATTATTGGTCTTAGATTGTATTTAACTTGTTCTTTCCAATTTTTAGAAATAAAAAAGAAAATAGGAAAATCAACAATAGTCTCAACAATAATTGACTTTAATCTAGTTTTTATATCAATTGATATATATAGGAATAATCTCCAATCATAGAGATTTTGAGCAAGTTGACTAACACGAAAAATAATTTGATCTTCAGGAAGTTCATTTAGTACTTTTTCAATTGCGCTTACTACAGGAAAAAATTGTAATGAATATTCTAGAATCTGGTTAACATTTTCTATTCCTACATCCCAATCTTTGTAAAACCAAGCAATTAAACGGCTTTTTAATTGGGGCAAAGGTAAGTATGTGATCCGAGGCAATAACCAATTTTTCTGAAAACTTGAGAATAGACTTAATGCAACGTTAACCAGCCAGTTATCTGGACGCATTATTACTATACCGAGAGCTAAACTGATCAAGACGCAACTCAAGATACCACTCAAGATACCATTTAAAACACCAAAAGTTATTCCTATTATTACACTTAAAACTAAGCCATAAGTCACATTTAAAGATGCACCAAAAACCACTCCCAAAATTATGATTAAAGTAACTACCCAAGCCAATATCAAAGCTCCTTTATCAACCATGTTCAATATTTGGTCAAAAGTTACGTTTCGTTCCGTGATACATATAACTCCTAAAGCTACAATGAAAGTTAATTCTCTTAGTATGTTGAAAGCCAATACGAAAGCGACACTAGAAGTAATGCATAAAGCAGTTCCGAAAACCACGCCTAAAGAAGTTCCCAAAACTATTCCCAAAGATAATGTTAAGGCAATCCCCAAAGCGATGCTAGACCAATTAATCTGAATACCTATTTTTTCAAGCAATAAACATAATAAAAAGGGAATAATAACAGTTATAACTAGACTTTGAAATAGTAACTGACGCTGAACGGTATTTTCTCTTAATATTGATAATCCCTTTCCCAAAGTCATTTCTTTTACAGGAATATAACCACCGCCAAAGGTATTAACATACCAACGTAATGCTTGAGGGAAATAAAATACCCAATAGAGTAATCGTAAATAATCTAACGGCTTCCATAAAGATAAAGAACGCTTTAGTTTAGGAGCTAAGTCTAGTTTCGGTACGGGATTATCCTGCTTCATTACATCATTTTTGATTGATATAGCTGATAAATGTCATAACATAACCGCATCACCGTCTTAGGATGACCATTACTTGCTTGTATAATTTGGCTAATTTCTGCGGGACTATAGGTAATAGGGTTAGATTTTAAACGGCTAATAATAAAATTTTTGACAGTTTGCTCACACCAACTACTTAATAGTTCTTCGATGCAGACATTTTCAAAAGGAGACACCATGGCACTATCTGTAAATAAGCAATTTAAAGGCTTGTTGGCAGCAATTACTAAACGCAGAGGTGCATTAACTCCTTCGGCTAATGCTCTAATTTGACTTCTAACTTGATTAGTAAATTCTTCCCATGCCATTTTTTCCACATTATCTAAAATTAGCAACAGTTTATGTTTTTCCAATTCACGAGATAATCTAAATCCTTTTAATTCAGGAATCCCGACTAAATCACACAGGGCGTAGTAAAAATCGGATTCGTCATAAACCTCTCCTAAATTAAGATAAATTGGCTTACGAGGTTGTGTTAACTGAGAGGCTGCTTGCTGTTCTACTACTTTGAGTAACGAAGATTTACCAATTTCTGGCTCACCAATTAGTGCCACACTATTATGAGTGTTTAATAGTTCAAACACCCTTCTTATTTCGGTCTCCCGTCCAAAAACAAGACTAGAATCTTCAATTCTGCCTGCTAAATGATTGAAAGGATTGGCTAGAATTGGCTTTGGTTTTAATTCGGGGAAATAAGTAAAGATAACTGACGTTGGAACACCTTTCCCACCCAAATCAGAACTGCGGTCGCGGGTTTTATTAACCATGCCACAGACTTTACCTGTGCGGAGATTGAGTAAAGGAGAACCGCTAAACCCTGGACGTACTTGTCCTTCTTTGAACTTAATTAGAGGCGGTTTATTACCTGTAAAACCCACAATTTCAAATGTTCCAGGTTCTCCGTCCTGGTTATGATCAGGATAGCCAAAAGTATAAACCTCATCTCCTATCTCACAAGAAAGATCAAAATCAGAAATTAAGTAATCTTGATTATCTAGTTGGGCAGCTTTCAACAGCGTAATGTCTATAGTTTGATCTACTTCAGGTATCTGCTTAACTTCAGCTTGATACAATTTTTCTTGCCACCACAGCTTTACCTGGTTAACCACTTGTTGATTCTTTCTGACAACATGGGCGCAGGTGAGGATTAAATTCGGTGCCACAAAAAAACCCGTGCCGTAACCTGATTTACCTACTGCTTGCAGACGAACAGTACATCGGGCTAAATACTCTTCCTGAGACAAAGAATCCATTATTAATTACTTTGACCACTCCAAAGTAATTTTAAAGTTAGCTTTAGCCGAATTCTGCACAATTAGGGTAACTAATTTACCTTCTTTCAATCCAACTTCTAGACCCAATTCGATACTAGCTTTACTAGGTTGAACTTTTTTGATGGTTTGCGTCATAGAATTGGCAATGACCTCAACGGCGTTCGTTACCTGTTCAAAGGGCAGAAAATCAAAGTCTACCTCTTCTTCTCCTCCTAGCAACGTAGCTTCAATCATGATATTTACATCATTATCAAGCTGAACAGGAATATTTTCTGTGCAAGAATCCATTACAGTAATACCTATAGCTACATTATTAGATTGTATAGAATCTTGCCGCTAAGTTAGCAATGTATAAATAATTTAAAGTAAGGTGGGCAATGCCCACCCTACGCTTTGCGACACAGCTAAAATAGTGGGCTAGTGTTTTTCTTGTTCCCCACGCTTGAGAGTTAGGGGCTGAGATAGATTAACTTTACCCACATCATTTACGAGTTATCCAAATTAAACTTATAGCGTTTCTCGGATTCATCTCTATACACCTAACACCTGCCCTCTGCCTCCTGCCCCCTGCCTCGAAACGATCAACTCTGTACCTCACCGATATGAGAACTGCTATAAGTCCAATGATTACCAGCGTAATAACCAGATCCCTAAAGGTAATCAAAACTAGAAAGATAATGGAGACTTAAGAAACTTAATCAAACCTCTTTTGCCATTAATTAACCATTGACTATCTTCACTATCTAGTTGTGCTATCTGATTTTGCTCTAATCCCACAATCACTTCTGATTTGAGAGTTCTTAAAGTAACAAAAGGTGCAGGAAAATAACCACAAATATCTGCAAAAGAACTAGTTTTTTTCCAGTAGCAGTCTCCTACAAGTCGCCGATAATTGGCA
>JBCCDM010000421.1:0-5460 GCA_039030795.1 Cyanobacteria bacterium P01_A01_bin.84 | reverse complement strand
AGTAGTCCCGATACGGGATGTGATCGCCATGCTGACTGGTGGGAGGTAGTAACTCCAGAAGGAGAACTGATTTATCGTCGAGTATTGTTACATAGCCATGTTGATGAGCAACCTTTTCAGCGCACAGGGGGAAGCGTGGCAATTCAACCACAGCAAGAAGTTATTGTTAGGGTACACATGTCTGATGATGGCTATAGTACCTTGGCTCAACAGGGAACACCAGCATCGGGTTTTGCCGCAACTACTCTATCTCCTAACTTTGCACTTGATTTGGCAACAGTCGAGCCTTTGCCTCAAGAATGTACATTTTAATACGTGCTATCTCGAACTTATCGTTGATTCAAGATGCGATCGCTTAATAATCTCAACTTCACTGGCTTTAATATGAGTGGGTTGGTTTTTGACAACTCAATTTTATATAGTTTTAATTCCAAGGGTACTATTTAAACTTTTAAGAAAACAATATCTAATATCCCAGAACATTTTGGCATCAGCAGAGGAAAACCTTCTAGCGTCAATACTTCTTTAATTGTCCTAACAGTTTTTTATAAAGTCAACAGTTTAGACAAAATCACTAAATTCTATTAGTTCGGCATCTACATTTTTTAGAGTTACCAACAACTGATTGGAATCCTGTATATTAATTTTGACATCAGAACCACTTTGAGTAATTAATAATTCTTCAAAGCTAATCTCATTAGATAATCTTAGAAAATCTGTACCGTCAACAAAATCATGAATAGTACTTCTACCATCTTTAATACGCAATACAAAAATGTCGCTTCCTTCGTTGCCGAAAAGTTGGTCAATTCCTTCTCCTCCATCAATGGTATCGTTCCCCGCTCCTCCTCGAAGTCGATTGTTTTCATCGTTACCAATTAAGTTATCATCAAAGCCAGAACCAATTAAATTCTCTATCGAAATTAAACTATCTCCCTCAGCATCTCCCCCTGTAGCTGTATTTGTTGCTAGATTAATGCTTACTCCCTCATCAGAATCACTGTAGATAGCAGTATTGATATTATCTCCACCAATTAATATATCTGCTCCACCTTTGCCTCGGAAGTTAACGCGACCTGAGAATTCTGAAGCATCTAATGTATTATTACTATCTCCACCAATTAATGCTCCTCTCTCAATATTGCTAATAACATCGACTCCATTTCCCGTTAATTGAGTATCGGTTAGGATTAGATCAAAATCTCCTGCTTCTCTGATTCGGTCAATTCCTTCTCCACCATCAATGGTGTCGTTTCCCGCCTCCCCTCTAAGCACGTTATTTTTATTATTGCCAGTTAAATTATCATCAAACTCAGAACCAATTAAATTCTCTATTGAAACTAAAGTATCCCCCGCAGCATCTCCGCCTGTAGCTGTATTAGTAGCTAGGTTAATGCTTACACCCTCATCAGAATCAATGTAGATAGCAGTATCAATATTATTTCCACCAATCAATACATCTGCTCCACCTTTGCCTCGGAAGTTAACGCGACCTGAAAATTCTGAAGCATCTAATTTATTATCACTATCTCCTCCGATTAATGTACCCCTCTCAATATTGCTAATAACATCAACTTCATGTCCCGTTAATTGAGTATCGGTTAGGATTAGATCAAAATCTCCTGCTTCTCGAATTCGGTCAATTCCTTCTCCACCATCAATAGTGTCGTTCCCTGCTCCTCCTTTTAAATTGTCATTTCCATCATCACCATTGAGTATATCGTTTCCTCCTAAACCCCTTATAGTATCATTTCCTTCAAGACCATTGATGATATCTTTTCCTTGGCTTCCAAGTAAACGGTCGTCATCATCCGTTCCTGCAATATTTTGAATAATTTCAGTTACCAAATTTAAGATTTCATTACTTGAAAAATTATTTATTGTTTCAATAAATCCTGTTCCCGCATTATCATCATCACTAAAGAAATTCTTGATTTCAATAATATTAGTCATATCATTGGCAATTTCTTCATTTAAAACAATTATCAAATTATTATCAACTCGACTAAACCTTTGAATAATGGTGTCTTCATTAATCGTAAACGGCAAGTCGCCAATAGAAAGAGTATCAACACCTCCTTGATCCTCAATAATACTACCAGTTGAACCCTCGTCTAATTCATAAGTATCATCAAATTTAGTACCTACAACATCTATACGTAAAATATCTCCATAGCCAAATAACAATCCTTGAGAATTACTAACATAATGATTGCCAAATCTATTGGAAAAAAGTTCTATATTTAAGCCTTCTGTCGTTCCTTCAGTCGCATCAAAATCATCGGGATTATATTCTGATAAATCCCAAAACAAAGAGTTAATTCCTTCTCCGCCATTAATTATGCTTAATTCTCCTTCGGCATAACTATCTTGAATTACAGAATAATCAAGTTTAAATAAATCGTTACCGCTACCAGTAATAATAAAATCTACTGCTTCAAAGTTACTTAATTGGGTCGTATTGTAGATGGCTTGATCTTCTGCAATAGTTAGATCTATTTCAATATCTTGAGTAGCTGTACGCCAATCTAAACGAAGTTCATCAATACCTTCTCCTGCATCAACAATACTTCTATCTGAATCAGTATCAAATCGATCGTTAAAGTCTGTTCCTATCGCTTCAACTCTTTCAATATCATTGAATCTAAATAGTAGAGTTCCATCAAAACTTTCAATATACTCCGAGCCAAAGGCATTAGGTGAGAATTCTATCACCAATCCTTGATTAGTTCCCGCTGTAACTGCAAAATCATCAGGATTGTACTCTGATAAATCCCAAGCAATGATATCTTCTCCATCACCACCTACAACAGCATCTATTTCTCCTTCAACATAACCATTTTTAATTACGTCAAGATCCAATGTAAATAAATCATTTCCACTGCCAGTAATAATAAAATCTATTACCTCAAAATTACTTAATTGGGTCGTATTGTAGATAGCCTGATCTTCAGCAATAGTTAGATCTATTTCAATATTTTCAGTCGCGTTACGCCAATCTAGACTTAGTTCATCAATACCTGCTCCAGCGTCAATAACGCTGCTATCAATATCAGTCTCAAATCTATCGTTAAAGTCTGTTCCAATAGCATTTAAAATTTCAATACCGTTATATTGAAATAAGATACTGTCAAAGTTTTCAATAAATTCCCTACCAAAACTAAGAGGGTTGTGACTAATTTCAATACCTTGTTTGCTGTCTGCACTATCATCAAAATCCGCAGGAAGATAATCAGATAAATCTAAAACCAAACTATCAGTACCGTCTTCTCCAAAATAAAAAGAGCCAATACCAGCTAGAGAACCTTGAATAGTATCGTTACCATCACCTCCACTTAAAATATCAACTCCACTAACACCATAAAGAAAATCATCTCCAATATCTCCATCTAAATCTTCATCACCATTCGTCCCTGGTATAAATTCACCACCATCATTAAAGGGCGCATCATATAGTCCTAATTCTCTAGCGCGATCTCGCACCCGATTCCAATCTTCCAGCAGAAATTCTTGAGCTTCGGGATCTTCAATATTAATCACTGTCTGCCCGTATAAAAAAGGATCTTCCTTATGATTGCTATACTCTTGTGCTACCCCCAAATCTTCAAATAAAGCATTTAATGATGGATCGTAATCAGGTTGAGAAATTAAAAATTTCAAATACGAATCACCACCATCAAATTCAAGAGTCTTAATTTGATTAATGATGCCCGAACGAATAGCTTCCTCGAAATCATCAAATTCTACTCGATCGCTTCCCAGAGGAATATAGACTAACTTTTCTTCAAAATGTCCATATTCATAAGGTTGAATAAAAGTAGGTGTTCCACCCACTGTTGAAACAATTAGTCCAATGGTATCTTTTACAGACTCACCCATTTGTGCTGCTAGATCTACCATTCCATCATCTGCTTCAAAATTGAACTTATTTGCGATCAAACTAGTATTGTCATCCAGAGTAACCGCAAAATAAGCACGGGGATCTTCATTTTGCAAGTTATCAAAAATCAACCCACCAACTAGTTGCCCCACAAAGCTACCTATTCCTGGTGCAATCAGGCTGCCAATTATACCTCCAAAAGCTGCTCCTTGATTGTTTAGAGAAACATCCGTCCATACATCGTCAATGTATTGAAATAGTTGACTGCTAAGAAAATTTTGAAATCCTGGCCATAAACCATTTAAAATTTCACCATTAATAGAATCAAATGATAGACCTAACCGAGTGTTCGTAGGATCTAGTCCAAGATATGTTTCAGCAGTAGCAATATCGATATTAAAAACATCCAAAACAAGTTCTGAACCTATGGCTTCAGTAACAGCACTTGTCAAGTTACTCACAACCAATTGACCTAAAGGATCTTCAATATCTAAAGTTTTATTTAAAGCCTGACTAATTGAAGAATTAATTATTCCTACCGCAGTGCTTCTAAAATCATTAATAAATCTTCCATATAAAGCTCTCGATGGAAGATTCACATCAAAATTTGTATAAACAATACTATCCCCTAAAAAGCCACCTAATGTTTTTCCCGCAGCTTGAGTAACAAGTTGGGATGCTAAATCTTCATCCCCATAAAAAAAAGCTAATTTAGTACCTAAATTAGCCCCAACACTACCTAAATTAGTAACAGTTTGGATTAGAGCAATCTCTTGATCTATTAATGTAATGCTATCTACACCTAAAAAATCTAGTATTTCATCTCGATCAGGAATAACATCAATTGATGAACTTATAAAAGCATCTATTGCCATTGCACCAGCAGATAAGATTAAACTTTCTATGCCAAAAACAGTTTTATTGAGACTTTCAACATTTTCCAAATCTTCATCTACTATTTCATCTTCTTTGAGCCTTATTCTTTTTCTTGAAAAAGCATCATCAATATAGGAAGTATTATCATGAACTATCGTACCAAGAGCTAGGGCATCATCTTCTACATTAGCTATTAATTTTCCAGGTGTTCCAGTAAATCCATGACCAGGTAAGTTTCTTGAAGCGGCTATTGGATCTAAACCACTAATAATAGAATTGACTAATATACTAACTCTATGTACGGGATTGTTTTGATAATTTGGAAACTTACTTGTTATCGCTTCACGTTCTGGTTGGTAGAAATCATCTAAGGTTAGCTTACTCGCTTGAATTATTTGTTCGTTAGTTACATTTTTATTGTCTAAAAAATTTTCGACAACAATATCACTTGCAGTTTTACCCGCTACTGTAAAACTGCCATCATCCAAGGAAAATCTATTAGTTATTTCCGTTAAAGCTTGAGATAATTTAGCTGATTGTAAGCTATCTAAATTTTTAAACCGATTGGCGAAACTACTCGCATCATAATTTCTAGTCATAATAATACCAATTCAAATAATGATAAATTCAAAAATATACATAGAATAAAAGCTTAAAATATTGAACTTTAATTCAAGCTAATAAAACAAATATTTACATATAGT
>JBCCDM010000420.1:0-5482 GCA_039030795.1 Cyanobacteria bacterium P01_A01_bin.84 | reverse complement strand
TGCTGTACTCAAATTACGGTTAAACATCTGTTCGGGAGACATGAAACCTAATGAACCTTTCACCATACTGTGAGCTACATTTTCGACACCAATTTTCGCAAGTCCAAAGTCAACTAAATAAACGTTAAGTTGTTCGTCAACTAAAATATTCTCTGGTTTGATATCGCGGTGAATAACAGGTGATTTCTGTTGCTGGAGGTAGATGAGTATTTCTAGTACTGATTGGGCAATTTGCTGGATTTGCTGTACGGTAAAATCTTGCGGTAGGTCTAAGGAAGCAGCGTTTTTATATTCTTGTACTAAACAAAAACCATTATCTGTTTCAAAAGAATTTAAATATTTAGGAATCTGGGGATGGTTGAGTTGCTGTAGTAGTCCAATTTCTCGCTCCAATGCTTCATAGTCAAACCAGCTAGAACTTGTTTGAGCAAACTGAAACTGTTTGATAACTACAGTTTTTTCCTTTTCTCGATCAATTGCTTGATATGTTACTCTTCCCCCAGTTAAATTATTTCCCAATTCCCTTTCTACAACGTAACCCTGTGATGAAAAGTCAGGAAGCAAGTCATTGTTAATGCTAATAATTTGACTCATGGTTACTCCAGCATCAATTTTCATAGAATTTATAACAGTGCGTTGCGTTCGCTACAAATATTGGAAGCATCCCCTAGACATTTTATATGTTGGGTAATAAATGCTTACCCAAGGTTTGATTTTTTCCCTTCGGGATCATCCCTTTCTTTACCGACCCGGGGGTATGACGATAAATGCTTTTGCATCATCCATTATCTATTATCTAATTGTCTGAGTTGCCAACTTTTTACTTTTCTCTACTAAGCGAATAAATTCGGCACGATAACCATGTAGATCTGCTCCCTGAGACTGACTTGCTAATTTTAATACACTTTCTAAGGTCGCTGTACCTTTGTATTTGGAGTCTCTTAACACCATGCCAAAACTGGCTACGGAGGAAGAGAATTTAAAGTTTGCTGAAGCATCATCAATGGTTAATCCTTTATCTATTACAGTATAAGTTTTTAACTGAGATTTTGATCGCTTGGGTAACTTATAACGTAGTTTTACTTGCATCAAGTCATTACTATTATTGCCGATTTGATTCGGTTTTTGATACTTTAAGGGGTCAATATTAGAAATTGGTATATCTATTGCGGTTCCTGTAGGGATAATTTCGTAGAGTGCAGTAACAGAATGTCCCGCACCTATTTCCCCAGCGTCTTTTGTATCATCGTTAAAATCTTGGTCTGCTAAAAGACGATTTTCGTAACCAATTAACCGATATGCTTGTACTTGTTTGGGGTTAAATTCAATTTGTAGTTTCACGTCCTTTGCAACTGTCAGTAGAGTTGAACCCATTTCTTTGACCAGGACTTTTTTAGCTTCGAGTAAGTTATCTATGTATGCATAGTTACCATTACCTTTATTTGCTAACTGTTTCATTTTGTTATCTTGGTAGTTACCAGTACCAAAACCCAAAACTGTTAGGAAAGTACCTCCATCCCGTTCTTTTTCAATCATTCTGACTAGTTCTGCATCGCTAGAAACGCCGACATTGAAATCACCATCTGTAGCCAGAATCACTCTATTATTACCATCTTTGATCAAATTATCTTGGGCGATTTTGTAAGCTAATTTAATACCTTCACCACCTGCGGTGGAACCACCTGCTTCTAACTTCTCTAAAGCATCGAGAATCTTATCTTTTTCAGAACCGGAAGTCGTAGGTAATACTACACCTGCATTACCAGCATAAACAACAATTGATACTTTATCTTGCGATCGCAGTTGATTGACTAACAGTCGGATTGCTGATTTGAGTAGGGGTAATTTGTTTGGTTGTCCCATGGAACCGGAAACGTCTAATAGAAAGACTAGGTTATTAGCTGGTAAATTTTCTGTACTGGTAGGACGGGATTGTAAGCCTATCTGAACTAGTTTATGTTTGGGATTCCATAGTGCGGGGGCAACTTCTGTATTTACAGATAAGGGAGTATCATCTGTAGGTTGGGGATAATCATATTGAAAATAATTAATCATTTCCTCCAAACGCACCGCGTCTTTAGGTGGTCGCTGTCCGTTATTAATAAAACGTCTGACATTACTGTAGGATGCGGTATCTACGTCGATAGAAAATGTGGATAAGGGATTTGAAGTAACTTTTACAAAGGGATTTTCTTGAATATATTTATACTGCTCGCGATTATATTTTTCATCACTTATGGCTTGTGGTTCTGAAAAAAATTTACCTTTCTTTTTACCTTTGATTTGATTTTTGAGTTGACTTTCTAATTGTGGTGTAGAAGTTGCGATGTTGCCATCTAACTTTTCCTGGGATACTGGGGATGTACTTTCCGATCGATAATTTGTTTGTACACTACAGCCGATCGAACTGGTTGCGAGCAAAGTAACTCCAAGAAACAGAGATATTTTGTTTGTTTTATTTGTATTTTTCTTTATTGTATTCATAGTTGTTCAAATAGTTGTTAAAAAATTTTTTATAAAAATAGATTATGAATATAGAAACTAACCTTTTAGCCTTAATCTTAAAAGGATTTTAGTATTCCACCTAATAGTGAATTTCAAATGACAAAGTATCACTGCCACTCAAATACAGAACTTAAAAATATGGAGCAACTAGAATCCTACAAGTTTTACTTAACTGTAGAATATTTATAAAAAATAGTGATTTTATTTATGTCATGATGTATTAATTAAACTTGAAACGAAATTAAAAGATTGATTATTCATTTGTAATATATTTATACCTACTCAAACTGTTTAGTTACGGAAACTGTAACAGTAAATTTTATGAAGAATTGGTAATAATTAAATGGGAAAGGATGAAGGGGAGACGGGGAAAGGGAAAAACTAGGAGACTGAAGAAATAAATCACACAGCTATTCCCATCATAATTAACATTCACCATTAACAATTAACTGATACTGTAATGACAAAGCCTTGGTATTGGCGATCGCTTAGTTTAAAAAGCCTTAGTTTAAAAAATCGTACTGGTAGTGATATTTTTGCAAAACTATTTTTGAATAATCCTGTGGGAATAGGAACTTTGTTAGAAAGTCCTTCTTCTAGTGGTGCTGAAAATAATAGTATTAATAATATGACGAGGTATTCTATTTGCGCTGGTGCCCCTCGAATTATTAATGGTGAAGTGCAAATGTGGACACCAGGGGTAGGAGAAATATTACCTTTTTTGAGCCAGTTGAGTAAAAATAATGCTGATAATGATTTGGGTTCTCCTCCCCCAAATATTCCTTTTAGTGGTGGATGGTTGGGTTGGTTAGGCTATGATGTAGCTTGGGAAATTGAAGATTTACCTTATATAAAAGATGATACATTACCTTTTCCGGTAGCTTTTTGGTACGAACCAGAATGTTTTGCAGTCTTAGATCATCTAGAGGATTTATTGTGGTTGGCTGCTAGCGATAAACTGGAATTAGATAATTTAAACTCAAAATTAATTCAGGAGGACGATGGACAAGAATTAAATTTTATACCTTTCTCCAAACCTCCAGAATTTTGTTCCTCTTACTCAGATTACAAAGCTGCCGTCGATCGAGCTAAAAAATATATTCATGCAGGAGATATATTTCAAGCAAACCTATCCTTACGCTTTATATCTTCAACCAATGCTTCTGGATGGCAAATTTATCGAAATTTACAAAAAATTAATCCTTCACCCTTCGCAAGCTACTGGAAAACACCCTGGGGAGAAGTTGTTAGCTGTTCTCCCGAAAGATTAGTTAAGCTCGAACATCCCAACCGAACTGAAACCAGACCGATTGCTGGAACGCGATCGCGAGGGAAAAATACACCAGAAGATGAAAAACTAGCCCAAGATTTAATCAACAATACTAAAGAGCGTGCCGAACATATCATGCTTGTAGACCTAGAACGGAATGATTTAGGAAGAGTGTGTGAATGGGGAAGCGTCGAAGTTGACGAATTATTAATCGTCGAGCGCTACAGTCATGTGATGCATTTAGTTAGTAATGTCAGGGGAATTTTAAAATCTGAATTTAATGGGATAGATTTAATTAGGGCAATGTTCCCTGGTGGTACGATTACAGGCTGTCCCAAAGTACGCTGTATGGAGATTATTGAAGAGTTAGAACCGATGCGTCGTAGTTTATTCTATGGTTCCTGCGGCTATTTAGACCTAAAAGGTAACTTGGATCTGAATATTTTAATTCGTACTTTATTATTAGCTCCTGATTCTGCATCAAAGCAAGAGAAAAAAGTATTTGAGGAGATTACACATTCCCAGGGAGATATTACTATCTCTCGTGAATCACCACCTATAATTCTTCGACAGGAAACAAATGCTACTAACCCTCTTGCTGCATCAATGAATAAGCCTTACTATTTGAAAAGTTCTACACAACAAATGAATTGTCAGTTATCAGGCGAATATCTACAGCAAAACAAGTTAAACATAGTTTGGGGACAAGTTGGAGCAGGAATCGTGGCAGATAGCGATTCACTGCATGAATGGTATGAATCTCTGCACAAAGCACAAGCACAACTCGCAGCACTGAAAATTTCTGAATAATCAATGATGAATTTTATGTGTTTTACCAAACCAAAATCGATATTTTATCCTTGAGAGATGATTCGACTGGGAACTGATATTGTCTATATTCCACGTATTCGCAAAGCTTATGAGCGTTTTGGCGATCGCTTTTTGAACCGGGTGTATACGCAAACAGAACAACGAAACTGTGGCTTTGGTAAATTGGAAATTTCTGGTGCAACCAATGTCCAATCTCAACACCCTTCTATTGTAAGTTTGGCTGGGCGTTGGGCTGCAAAAGAAGCAGTTGTGAAAGCTATAGGAACCGGATGGCTAGGTATTGGCTATACTGATGTAGAAATATGTCGCTATGCCAGTGGTGCACCTTTTGTAGCTTTACATAACCGAGCCGTTGAAGCTATGAATACATGGAAAGAAGCAGACAAACAAAATCATCTCGACCCCTTCTCATATCAATGGCAGTTGAGTTTTAGTCATGATGGCGATTACGCGATCGCTACAGCAATACTTATCTATTGTCTTTAGGTAATACGAAACTGAAATTAACTTGTTTCTTAGCCTTATAGCATGAATACACGTATTTATCTCAGGCAATTATCATGAGTTATGAGTTATGAATTATAAATTATGAGTTATGTAATATAAACCCGTAGCTTATGATTTTTATATCATGGTATTGGTGTATCTGGCACCTAAATATCATAACAAGTATTGATTGTTCAATACTATAACTCTCTATTCAAAACTTACATACTCAAAAAGCTCAAATATTGCCCTCTCAGGAAGCTTATATCTACAATTATAGCCTCAGTATTAAATGAATCTAGAAAACTCCGAGACTTACATAAATCATCCTACTTGGGGCTTGCTCTACAGAATATGTCTGGTAGAAGACAAGCAGGAACTATTCACTAC
>JBCCDM010000419.1:0-5495 GCA_039030795.1 Cyanobacteria bacterium P01_A01_bin.84 | reverse complement strand
AGGCAAGACCTAGGTTGTTTTGAGTTGCTGCCCATTCATAGGGAAAGTCTTTTTGAGTACGAACAATCAAAGCCTGTTGATAAGCGAAAATAGCATTTTCGATGTTTTTGGCTCGCTCTCCTTTGATTCTTGTACTGTAGGCAAGACCTAGGTTGTTTTGAGTTGCTGCCCATTCATAGGGAAAGTCTTTTTGAGTACGAACAATCAAAGCCTGTTGGTAAGCGAAAATAGCATTCTCGATGTTTTCGGCTCGCTCTCCTTTGATTCTTGTACTGTAGGCAATACCCAGGTTATTTTGAGTTCCTGCCCAATCTTGAGGGAAGTCAGTTTGGGTAAAAATGTTGAGGATAGTTCGAGCGCACGTAATAACAATATCTATGTTGTCAGCACGATTTCCTAAAGGGAATTCTTGCAGGTAAATACTAAAATTCCCAATTACATATCCTAATGCGGATTTTTGTTCTGTTTCTAAGGTTGCTAAGGTATTGTCTGCCCATATTCGCAAGGCATTAGCTAGTCTTGAATTAAGTTTGTCTTGGTTTTGGCGCAATAGCTCATAAATCTGTTCTTTTTCTTCCTCATCATCAATAATTTTGAGTATTTCCAAAAGAAACTTAAAGTCTGCCTTAGTGGGTTGAGTGCTTTCTATATACAAAGTTAAATATTGCGCCAAATTTCGCAACCATTTCGCACTATTGCTTTCTTGCTCATCAAAGTCGGCTGCAATGAGCCGAATCATTTTAATTAAACCATCATCAACTAAATCATGATGTTGTTGTAAAATTTGTATTTGTTCTTGTTGGCTAGAGGCAGCTAGTAACTTCTTAGTTAGCGCGGTATAAGCTTTCTTTCTCTGTTCTTCCATTTGTATCTTCTTTCAAGAAAGAATAATTACTTTCTTTACACATATCAAGCCTTGAAGTCGATTGCATTCAATTAAGATAAAGTTTTAAGGTTTTATCCTGGTGATGGCATTTCTTATGTCATAAACTCCAGACTATTTCCATCTGGAGTTTATTTAACAGCTTCTTAATTTACTCCAATTTCGCCACTTTTTGCTCGTATTCCTCCTTTGTCAAAATTCCTTGTTTGTACAAACTTTTCAAAGCAGTTAAAACTTCTTTGTGTCTGCTATCGCTAGCTTTTTCTTCTACAGTTTTAAGATTGAGTTTGCTTGGTAAATCATTGGCGTTTACTTGTAAACCTTCACTTTCTAATTCTCCATCTAAAAAATTAGCTTTTCTTTCCACCTCTTGTAAAAGCGTATCTGCTTCTAACACAATATTAATTAGCTTATCCTGCCACATTTTTTCAGAGTCAGTTTCTAGAGAAGATAACTGTAAAGTATTTAGTGTGCTTTTGGCTTTTCCTTTAATACTATCCAGCTTTAATGCTATAGAATCTTTTTGTGATAGCAAATAATTGTCTTCATTTCCTCTTACTAAACTTACAACTTTATTTAATAAAAGTTTAGTAATATTGTTGGGTAAAGAAGCTATTTCCCTTTTTACTTCTCTTAACTCATTGTCCAAGGAAGAACAGATTTTTCGATAGGGTTGCTTGTTCATAAATCTAAATTGGTTAAATAACTTCAGAGCGGACAGGAGTAATAGTTCAAATTTTATCTAGCCTCAGATAGTAGTCCCGCTATTCTGCTTCCCATCAGGGACAATGACTGTTTTAATTCTCGACCTATTTCTTTGACTATATTCACAACAGCAACTAAAAAAGATTCATCTTCTAAATAGTTTCTCGCTGATATGAGAGTTGATATGCAGCTATTTATAGACAAGTTGATATCACTCCATAACTCATCAACTTCTTCTTTCTCATGCGAAGATATAGATATTTGCAATTCAGAAAAACCTTTAGCTCTATTAAGGTATTTTTCTGCCTCAGCTTCTATCCTTCTTAGCTTTTTACTCAAATCAAGCCCTTGGAATGGCTCCATATTTATAATCTCCTCATATATCCTGTCACAATTTTTTTCTAATGCTTCTGCTTGATTTTTCATTTCCTTCAGTCTTCTAGAGATACTCATAACCTCATAAACTCCGAATTGCATACTAAACTTATGGGGTATACTTCCTGTAGATTTTCTATATCTGGCTAACAAATGTTATTTGCTTGAAGTATATTTATGTATCGACAGTTCAAAACAAAATTATGCTAAAAAGAAAAATATTTTTAAAAATTGAGTTTGCATGACGTAATTAATTGTTGGACTACTTTTACTTAAAAATATGAATCCAACAATTTTTCTTGACTCAAGTTATTAAATACTGAATATTTAATAACTAACTGTACTATTAATATTAGTTAATAGCTTGAACAACGAGCATTTACCAAATCGTTGACAAACTTTGAAGAAAAGATAAATTTGTCAACGTTGATTTTAAATATAAACGTAAAAACTTATACACTAACAACATGGATTTATCTTTGGCAATGAACAATGATTCACTGTATGTTTAGCGAAGCAACATTTGCTTTCAATTAATAAAAAGGACAATATCAACCTAAACCGTCGCTATTTTTGTGAATTATTGTTGAAAAAATTATCTGCTTTTTGCCAATGCATTGGTCTCATAGACGCACTAACAGCAGCTAACGTAGCACTAATAACTCCAGCATCATCTGTAAAGCCTAGACCCGCAATTACGTCGGGAATAGCATCAGCAGGAGATAAAAAATAGGCTAAAGCGGCGAAGATCGATCCTTTAACGTAAATAGGAGTATTAGAATCTGTAGCGCAAAAATACATTGCTACTGCGTCTCTGGTAAAAGGAACACGCCCAATAAAACTTTTGATTTGACTGAGAAAATTATCCATAGTTATTTATCAAAATCAATTGTTGTATCTACCAGAACCTCTAAGTCTCGCATGTCATCTCAACTACGATGACAAAATAATTATGAACTATCAAAAACATACCTTCTATAGATTAGATCGTTATCTATAAAGTAACAAAACAAAAAAATACTTTACACAACTTGTCTATTTATATTGATAGCAATCAACAAAAAATGCATACTTAGAGTTAACAATTACTCTCCTGTAATAAAATTGCTATTTCCGTAGCGCGTTTTTTCGCGATCGCGAAGTGCTTCAGCCAACAGATCGATCATCTCCTCTGGCATCTGCTGTAGCATTCTTGCTGCTAGTTGTTTGCGTCCAGGGTCGATTCCCGTAGCTAAAATTTCTTTAATTCTTGGCATTGCATAATCATCTACAGCTTCTACAAGTACTCTCAAAGCATAATCTAACTGTTTTTGACTCAAAGACGTATTCTCTAGCAACAAATCGATAGAAGCACAGATGTTCCCATCTTTTGGATCGTACTCAAAACGAACCAAGCTGTATTCCCACATCAAACCAAGCATAGCTTGAAAAAGTACCCCTTTGAACACATGGTCTTTTATGTTTAGTAGTTGAGGTGTGTATACTTTAACTATTTCTCCATTTTGCAATAACTGAATGACAATAATAAACCGTTCGACATTTTCAGCTTTGACACCCGTAACTATATGAGATTTAGCTTCATCAATTTCGTAACTCCATTCCAAAGAATCTAAATATTGAGCAATATTTGAAAGAGTAGTAGCCATGATTGATTTTGCTTTTTTGTTTATTGTTATATGTGTATCGATAACAAGAATTAGATTTATGCAATTTCAAGTATTTTTTAGCGACCGCCAAATTCTGCCATGGTTGAGAAAGAGCGATCGCCTTGAACTTAGAATTTACCTACAATCTCAAAAACTCGATTGGGTATGCCGAGGAAACCTTATGCGTAGCGGTATCCTTTAGGGCGGCACCCCTCTCGTTCAATTCCAAATCAGTAAATCTCGCAAAATCTCCTCATCAAGCGATCGCGGATTATCAATACACTGTCGAGCATATTTATCGATCTCATAGATTCTTCTGATTATCTCATTCCTTTCTGCTTTCAAAGATGGAGAATCATAGCCAACATGCTCTAGCTGTCGTGCGATTCTAGCGAGTTGGTTTAAATCTTCTTGTTTCTTATTGCCCAGTCTGGCGATCGCTTCTTTTTGCCTTTTTAAATCCTTACTGATAATCTGCTGATATTGCTCGCCGATAATAGTTCCATAATCAGAAAAGATAGAAGTGAATTTAATCCCTCCCGTTTTTCTGACATAGGCTGGCAAGATACTAATTTCTTGGACTATCTGCTCGATACTCATCACAAAAGCATGACCGATATCCTGGCATCCCGCACGATAAACAGCGACATTAAGGTTCATGTTCTTGTTTCTTTGAAAATTGTCTACCTTTGCACCAATGTCAATTTTTGTTTCATGTTCAGTATCAAAACCAAGTTTTTGCAGATGATACTCTATTTCAGCACGGACATCTGCGACTAAATTGGTTTGACTTGCCGTATCGAAAGATGAAACTTCAATCAAAGCAAAATATTCGCCTCCAGTACTAAAGCCAACAACAAACTCATCGCCAAACTTTTCCCTAAAGCGATCAACTTTGTCTTTTCCCGCTAAAGTTTTTGAGGCTTCGTCTGTTAAAACGGTGTCTCTGAGGCGGTACTTTTCATTTTCAACCAGGCATTTCACCAAAATATAAGTATATGAACTTCTCCAATTCCTTTTAGAGAAAAACTTAGCTTTTGCCGAGAAAGATGCACTGGCGTTTCCTCCAAAAGACCAACCAGCATCAGAAAAGTCATAACCCGCTCTATTTTTGTTAAATAAAGAGCCAGATATTCCCAAAGAGTTAGCCAGCATTGTCTCGTCAGTAATATGCTCGTAGGAGAAATATACCTCTTGAAAGACTTCCCTTTCTAAATGTGAATCGTTTGCTGCATTTTTACTGCCAACTTTGACACCTCTATTACGATATTCCTCCGTTAGAGAATTAAATCCTATGCCTAAATAGGCTCCCTCTATATATGCTCTTTCTACCATTTTTCAATATCTCCTAGCTAAATCATTCTCTGTGCTTGCAGTTTTTCCTGCTTTCTCTGGCAGGTTTTTGTCTAAATCTTGGGAGGAAAATCGATTGTATTCAGGCTATAATCTCGATTCCCTATGTTGCTCAGTTGCTTTTCTAGCTGGCGGTTGCGCTGATTGACGTACCAGTTGTGAAAAGCTTTTTTGCTTTCAGGTTTAAGAATTAGATCTGGCGGTTGGTTTTTTCGGTCAAATCTTTCGGGTCTAGATTCGCTAGTACTATTGGGGTGATCGCTATTTGTAGTATTGTTATGCTCAAAATAGTCTTTAGCTCTCATATCACCGATTAAAGCCTGATAAAGCTGAAAGTTAATAGCATCCCCCTCTAGAAATTCGCTTTTCCCTTTAACAACGGCATTATAGAAAAGAACTCTTGCAAAAGTTTTTTGTGATATGATTAGGGGTTTACTTTTTGTTCAATTAAAAATGAAACATTGGCAAGCACGTAAACTTTCTCCTCAAAAATTTAAGCGACTTTATGGAATTGAAAAAAGAACTTTTCGGCT
>JBCCDM010000418.1:0-5553 GCA_039030795.1 Cyanobacteria bacterium P01_A01_bin.84 | reverse complement strand
TAGGCTACCACAGATTGACGGAGCAGCAATTCTTTTGAAGGGCGATATCCGTAGTAGGCTTAACTTTCTTCTCGCACTGACGGTGCTGAGCGCAGCTACGCTGCACTCACACCTTTTAAATTTAGATGCGTTTGCCCTGAGTCCTGTACCAATTACCAATTACCAATTACTAATCACCATTCCCCTGATATTCCTTCAATAACTGTGGTAAGTAATCATATCCATCTACACCAATTAAAGAAATAATTCTCGGACGGAATTGTTGTAATACTTTTTGAAAACCACCTTCCCCTAACTTTCCTTCTAAAACTATCAACAAACCCGCAGGTTGACGCCACTCATTAGAAGCAATTTGGTTTAATAGATACATTCCAATACAACCAGTATAAATGGCTTTGTCATTTTGTTCTTGACTATAATAAGCTTCAGCTAAATTTGCTAAATTTAAACCCTGCAAATATAAATCACCGGCAGTCTGACTTGTTTGAAAACCAGTTTCCAAATGTTTAATTGCATCTTGTGGTTTTTGGATTACCAAATAAGCAATACCTAAGCTACTTGCACATAAAGCCTTACTTTGTAAATCTCCTAATTTCTCAGATGATTTTAAACCCTGCTGCAAATAATTAATTGCCATTTCATAGCTTTCGGGTTCCATTACATCTAATTGTTGTGCTTGCATAACTTCGCTATAACCCAAGTTCGCTAAAGCATTTACTTCCCCCGTTTTATCACCTTTTTGTCTGCTCAATATCAAAGCACGTTGGCTATAGTTTATTGCCTCAGAATAATCTTTAAGAGCTACATAGGTACGGCTAAGATGGTTATAGTTAGCTATCTCACAAATACTATCCCCTGCATTGCTTGCTATTTCTAAAGCTTGCTCGTGAAAATCGATAGAATCTTCATATTCTCCCAGAGTTCGCTGAGAATAACCTAAAAGTGTGAGAATTCTAGCTTTTTCCTGAGTTCCTGCCACAGTCCGCAGGGGTTCGTCCAAGTAAATTAAAGCATTGCGCAAATAACTACCCGAAAAAGAAGCAAAAATGCCGCCATACAAAGGGAAATACGGTCTTTGAGCAAAATTACGCAAAATTTGTAACATTATCTGAGAAGCTGCTTCCCCATAAATTGTATCCCTACCAAAACCACCCCCCATTTGACTCCAAATCGCAGCAAAGGTGAGATAAGTTGAAATAGACAACTTAGAACCAGCCTGAATATTATATGCTTGTTGGTCGTACCAATTTACTAAACCTCTTTGCAAATATTGAAAAATTAATGCTATTTCTACCCACTCACTAAGACTAATAGTTTCCCATTCCTCGATAAAATCAATAATGGATTTTTCCATTGCCAAGCTATTAAATAAAGCTTTGGGAAATTCGCTATTTACTTTTTTTGCCCACAATGACCAAGGTCCATTATCTCCTGGGATGCCACCAAATCCTACATTACCTTGACGTTCATACATCCACCCAACTAAATGCTCTTGCAATCTTTGCCACGAGTTAACACCGCGAATGATACCATCAGAGAACTGTTGTAAATCAGAATTAACCTGAGCAAATTGTAGTAAAGATTTTGAAAGCTGTTGTAGTTGCTGTAGATTTAGCGGATGCTTTTGATTAGGGTCTGTAACTCTGACAAAAACATTTAAACGTTCTTCAGGAGTGGATGTGGTAATTTCCCTTGCAGAAGTCGCAATTATTTCAATGGCTTTATTTTGCTCTTGAACTTTTTGCCACTGATTTTCTACAGTTCTAATTGCTCTTAAAGCTCTTGTCGCTTTAGCTTGCTTTATTTCATCAGCTTCTGAGTCTAGAAGATGTTGAGTTGTATCTAGTTTCTCATTTAAAGCCATTTCAAACACTTCCCCAGTACCTGCAATCACTCCATTGAGTAACATTTGGTAAACTTGGGCAACGGAACTAATTTTTCCTTTCAGAGTAGCTTGAACAATGTCATCAATCAAGACAAGATACTTTTCACGTAATGGGAAAGACTCAGACACTTTTGGCAACCAGCAAACTTCAGATCAATTATAAGAAGAATTTTGTGAATGTAGAGATGTTTAAGGGTCTACCAAATTGCTCTGGTTCAATTTTTGGTATTAAGTATTACATTTTTGCTAAACTTTCATCAAGTAAGTTTTATTGACCAGTAACTTTTTCAGCACGTCTGATGTATGTTTGTACATTACGAATAGCTTGCGTAGCGTAATAGTCTCTGGGACGCTCCTTAAGAGCTTTTTGGAAAAAGTCTAAAGCTTTTTGATAGTTTTCCCTTTCACTTGCATCATAACCAAGTCTCATGAAACGGTCATACTTATTTTCTGTTTGCGTATTTCCATCTTTTTTGTCTTTAATTTCACCTTTTGCGTTCCAATACGCAATGGTTGCTTGTCTGTCGTTGGGACGTTCGTAAAGGGCACTTCTAAAATATGTTAAACCTGATGAGAAATCTTTTCTTTGAACTGCTGCATACCCCAGTCTCATGTAGCGATCGTAGGGAGCTTCTCCGGGATAGTAGGCAGGAATAGTATTCAAATCTGGAGAAGAAGGTTTTTGTCCCCGGTTTATATAGGTATTAACATTTCTAATTGCTTGTATCGCATAATAATCCCCTGGACGTAGCTCTAGTGCTTTACGAAAAGAAGCGATCGCTTTTTGATATTCTTCTTCTTCAGTGGCATCATAGCCATTTTCCATATAGCGTTCGTAAGCTGTTTCTGGTGGAGAATTAGCACCATCTTTGACTGCATCTTTAGCATTCCAGTAAGCAATAGTAGCATTCTTATCTTTAGGATTTTCGTATAGAGCATATCGGAAATACTGAGCTGCTACGCGGTAATCCTTTCTTTTCATTGCAGCATAACCTAACCGCATGAATTGGTCGTATGCAGATCCTGTTGGAGATACTGCAATTGGAGATGTTGTTGTTGGTGTGGGGAGAGGTTTCTCCGCTCTCGCTTGAGGTGTTAGTAATAATACTAAACTAGTGCAAGTTGCAGCTGTAAATAACTTAAAAAATGCCATATTATTCATCAAATAGTAATCTTACTTCTTAATTTTGCTGGTTATTAGTGTCTCTTGTAGCTACTTATTTTGTCACTTGAATGTTGGTTAAAAAATATTTATCAGCCTATGAACAGGAAGAAGTATCCATTCAATTAGTTGATTAGTCGATGAAATTTTCGACGTTGCTGAATTATGCAATGAAACATATTCGTTTACAATTTTGTATTATCATCAAAATCTTTATTGATATGTTAAATTTGACTTCTCCAAACAACTTGAGATTATTGACTTATATTTTGATTCAGCAACGCCAAACTTTCTCTCAAATTAAATATTCAGATAAAATTTAAAAGATAGAATTTAAATCATTAATTTTTATTTAATCTAAATCTCAAGAGTATTAAAATTATTTTGATAATCTCTCTTGTAAGTTAGTAAACAATAAGTAGCAACTAATACCAATTCGATTGTGTTGCTGCATATAACACTCTACTCTTTGAGGGTAAGAGCTACCGAAAAACAAAGCCGAACTCTATTAGACTCATAATGTGCAACTTTATATAAAAGTGGTATAAGAGACTTATAAACTACTTACATCTTCTCAAAAATATAGCTATGAGTGCATCTATCCTAGATAGGAAAATCAGATAGTATTATTCTTGTTCTAAAAGTAGAAATTATATCCATCTTTAGACTTAATATTATAATTTTATACTATTACTAAAGAATGAGGAATTTTTATTGATCAATCAAACATTAGTTAGAAGCTAATTTATTGGTTATCATGTTTATCTTAATATAACCTGAGTTCGGGATAAGCTGAAACCATTGTTATATCGTTGCTTAATTTTAGTGTTTATAAACGTGATTACGTTGTTTGAGCGATTTATCAGTCACTAAAAGCAAAATTAATTCCTTAACCCGAACTGACGTTAATATAATCGATGAAATGGAGATATATAATTATGAGTATCGAAAAAAGAGTAGAAGCAACAGCAAAAAATATTGAAGGTAAAGCTCAAGAGGTTATTGGAGAAGTAACTGGTAATCCTGAAGATAAAGCTGAAGGTCAAGCAAAGCAAGCCCAAGCTCAAACACAGCATGAAGTAGAAAATGCAAAGGATGCAATTAAGAAAGCTATTGATTAAGTAGTTAAATAGATAGATAAGTATAATCAAATAATCAAACGTAAAATAGACCTCACTTCTATCCTTCTATCCCCTCTGCTTAACCAAGGAGAGTATTTAATAGGATAGGGTGAGGTTTTACAGTGAAATTACCAACTGTTAAGTTAAGTAGGTAGGCACGATTGAATTTAACTATGTAACAGAATGTAAAAAGACTGATACTCTTGCAATTAAGTCGTCGTACCTCCTCCTAATCACCACAATTATAGTTATGTTTATTCACACCCACTTACTTATAAGATTATAAGATAGGGGCAATAGATCAATATGGTTACGGTTGAGAAAAATCTAGGTTGGGTTGAGCATGAGCGTAACCCAACTTTCGAGGTTGATAATGTTGGGTAAAAGTCCGAGAAGTTGCTCCCTCCGCGCTATGTTTCTCAAAGGTTACTTACTGCAATGGGGGACTCCTGTAGCGCATCTGAAGGATTCACCCCCACAATGTAGTGACTCCCCAAGCTACCCCATATCTAATTTTCAGGTTTAATGGCAACGGTATTGAGCAATAGATAACTTTTTTACACTTTATCTTTGATTGGATCGGCAATGTACTTGAAGTTCTCATCTGAATTCCATGGACCTCGTTCGTCTTTGCCATTATCTGTAGATAAATTGTAGTAAAGGTCTACAGTAGAATCTGGTTGGATATTACCAAAAAACGGATCGGTCAATTTACCTAAAGATTCAAGCGCTTTCATAAACATTTTTGTATGAGAGATTTCACGGGTTAACAAATGCACTAAAGTTTCTTTAGTCTTGTCATCTGGAGCTAATTGAATTAAAGACTCATAAGTCTGACGTGCACCTGCTTCTGCTGCTATATTTGCTCTCAAATCACGAACAACACTACCACCTTCATTTAGATAAGTTGCGCTCCAAGCAACACCTTGAGAGTCTAAAAAGTGTGGTCCTTGTCCTCGTACTGCAAAGAGAGTGCTTTTATATGCTTCTGTTTGATCGACATTTTTAGTATGTACTTCAATGAGTTTACCAATCATTTCTAAATGGCTAAACTCTTCAGTGGCAATATCTTGTAGCATATCTTTGATACCAGCATCTTCAGTATGGAAAGACTGTACCCAGTACTGTAAAGCCGCAGATAGTTCCCCAGTTGCACCACCAAATTGCTCTAATAGTAACTGTGCAAATTGAGGATTTGGCTCTTTGACATTAACATCTTTCTCAATTAATTCTTTTTTATGAAAAAACATAAAATTCTACCCGCTTTTACTTTATTCTCAATTTCATTTAGACAGCTTTCAATATTATTAATCATCAAACTAATTGCATAATTTTATTAATTTGACTAATAAATGCATCTTCTTATAAATGCTGAATCTGTCGTA
>JBCCDM010000417.1:0-5566 GCA_039030795.1 Cyanobacteria bacterium P01_A01_bin.84 | reverse complement strand
CTATTACGGCAGAAGTAAGGGAGAATATTCGCCAATCTATGGGTTTAGATCAGCCAATTTATGTTCGCTATTTGAAGTGGTTTAGCTCATTTGTGCAGGGAGATATGGGCTATTCATTCAAATCCGGGCTCATAGGTTTATGCATCGGCGATGCTTTGGGAGTACCTGTAGAATTTACCGACAAATATCACCAGTAACTACTATGATCGGTTACGGTACTTGGGATGTTCCTGCTGGTACTTGGTCTGATGATAGTTCCCTAACTTTTTGCTTAGCTGAATGTTTGTGTAATGAGTTTTCTCTAGATGAAATTGCCAAAACCTTCTGGCTTTGGTATAGCGAAGCTCATTGGGCAGCACATGGACGAGTATTTGACATCGGAGGCACCACACAAGCAGCAATTTTAGAATGGAAGAGGGGAATACCGGCTTTAGAAGCAGGGAGAAAAGAAGAAAGAAGTAACGGTAATGGTTCCTTGATGCGAATTTTACCAATGGCTTATTGTCATCAAAACCTAAGTTTTGCAGAGTTGATTTCCCGGACTCATCAAGTCTCCTGTATCACTTATGCTCACCTGCGATCGCAAATGGCTTGTGGAATATATATCGCGATAACCGTATCTTTGCTCGGAGGTAAGACTCCTCAAATCGCCTACGAAGAAGGTTTAAATAAAATTACGAACATATATAACAATAGTAAATATACCCAAGAATTAAATAATTTTCACCGCATTTTGACTAAGGATATAAGCAAACTAACTATAGATGAGATTAACTCTCAAGGTTATGTGATTGATACCTTAGAAGCTGCATTATGGTGTTTACTCAACAGCGATTCATATTCTCAAGCAGTACTGCAAGCAGTTAATCTAGGTGGAGACACAGATACCACAGCAGCAGTGACAGGTGGTTTAGCAGGAATTTATTACGGAATTGATAATATACCTGAAGAATGGCAAAAGCATATTGCCCAACGGGATGATATCGTCAATTTAGCAGAACGTTTGGCACAAAAAGTTTATGGCACTTAAGTGCAAGATGTGTGTAAAGCAGGAGCACCAACGCCATATTTCTTAACTATTCCCCTTTTACCTTTTCTCCTCCCTCTTTAACCTTTACCCCATTCCCTCTGTTTCCTAACAAACATCAAGTACAAAAAATATAATTCTATACTGGAATATAGAATTATATTTTTATAAGGGAAGGACAATGGCTCCAAACCCCGCCATAATAAAAGCTGTAGAAAGGCTAGACTATCGCGTTACCGTTGGAGATGTAGCGACACAGGCTGGTTTGAAAATAGAACAAGCTTCTCAAGGATTATTAGCTTTAGCATCTGAGGCACAAGGACATTTACAAGTTGCAGATGATGGTGAGATTGTTTATCTTTTTCCACGCAATTTTCGAGATATTTTGCGTAATAAATATTTACAATTACAGTTACAAGATTGGTGGAATAAGGTTTGGGGAGTTCTGTTTTATATAATTCGGCTTTCTTTTGGTATTTTTCTGATTATTTCTATTGCCTTAATTTATATGGCAATCATAGTAATTATTTCTTCTCAAAATTCTGACGATGACAATGGAGGTGGTTACAGAGGTGGAGGTTTTCCCTTATTTTTTCCCGATATATTTTGGTATTTAAGTCCAGGTTACGGAACTTATAATCAACGAGATATACCTAACAGACATAAAGAAAAGAAAGAACTTAATTTTCTAGAAGCAGTATTTTCCTTTTTATTCGGTGATGGTAATCCCAATCCTAGATTAGAAGAACGTCGCTTTCGAGAAATTGCGGGAGTCATCCGCAAACATGATGGTGCTGTAGTTGCAGAACAAATAGCACCATTCCTAGATGATTTGGGAGAAGCTTATAAGCGAGAGGATGAAGACTATATGTTACCTGTGCTGACTCGTTTCAATGGTCAGCCACAAGTAAGTCCGGAAGGACAAATTGTTTACTATTTTCCTGAGCTACAGGTAAGCGCTGCTGAATATGAAACTAGGTCTACATCAAACTACTTACAGAAAAACCTTTGGAAATTTAGTCGTGCTAGTTCCGATCAAAAATTTCTGAGTGCAGGTTTAGGTATTGTTAATATTGTTGGTGCTTTTATTCTGGCAAACTTAAATGTAGCTAGTGCTGGAGGATTTGTCGGATTTGTGAAGGGAATCTCTGGGTTACTACTAGCTTATGGTATTGGTTTTTTAGCAGTACCTTTAATACGTAATTTTTGGATTCAAATGCGTAATAATAAAATTCGTCAGGGAAATCAACAACGTATAAAAAGAGCGAATTTACTTAAGAATCCAGATATGGAATTACAACAAAAAATAAGCTTTTCCCGTCAGTTCGCAACTCAGAAAATTATTAGTCAAGACGATTTAATTTACAGTACACAAAAAGATTTATTAGAGCAAGAAGTAGAAAATTCTGCCAAAACTGATGCTGAATGGGAGCGACGCTTAAAAGAGGGGAATGGGTAATTTCAATTAATTTCAGTAGGTCATTATAGGTGACGATGAAAATAAAGAATTGGGGGATTCTCCCCAAAACCCCCCGAATGGTTCTCACGAAATTAATCGAGTCTGTTCGAGTTTAGATATGTTTTTTATTTGCAATGATTATAATTAGCAATATTACTTTTCTCTCTCACCACCTTTTATCTTTCTCTCCTATTTCTTTAATCTTATAGCTATTTTGCTTTAATTTTAGTTAAATATACCTTCTGCCCGTAATAATGACCCAAGATTCTCAGGTAGTCTATGTTTTGCGAAGCTAGATAATAAGCTCCAACTTGACTCATACCAATACCATGTCCCCAACCACGTCCTGAGAATATAAAATTATCATCTTGCTTTTGAATATTAAATTTATTGCTATTCAGTATAAATTTATTACGAACCTTGCTTCCACCTTCGATAGTAACTTGTTTGCCTTCGGTATCAGTAATTAATAACTTTGTTATACTTCCGTTAGGAGTTCTATCCAACGCTTCTATTTTATCAATAGTCTTTAGTGAAGGGAATTTAGCGCTAATTTGTTCTGAAGAAAGTGTTTTTTGCCAAATACATCTTTTAGCATATAGACCTTGGGGATTATCATCAAATCCAGGTACTGCACGTAGATAAGGTATTGGTTTACCTGTCCAAAAATCTTCGTTATTTTCGGTATGTCCTCCCGAACAAGCATGGAAAATTGATTCTATTGGACGGTTGTTATATGTCAGGACTTTACCCTTAGTTATGTCTACTGCTTTATACGTAGTAGGAGTTTCTTTAATTACACCCTTATAGACTTGTGAAAGTTGAGTATTCTCTAAATCGAAAAGTGGATGGCTTTTATTCTTTTCACGTCTTTGTAAAGCAAATGTACGAGCTGCGATCGCTTGAGCTTTTAATGCTTCTTCGGGCCATCTAGGATCCATTTCTGAACCAACTACACTATAAAGATATTCTTCTAAGTCTACCCAATTAACTGCGGTTATACCTTTTTGTGTAGGTATTACTAGGGTTCTACCCCTGTACCATTTATCACCAATATAAACAAATCCTTTTCCTTTAGGTTCTATCCAAAATAAACCGGACTGCCATTTATCTAAAGCTATTCCCCCACCAGGAGATGGTTGAGCATAATATGCGTTCATACCTGGTAATTCTCCAAGAACACGACCGCTACTATCTTTGACTATCGCTTTAGTAGAACTACCTACTTGGACTCGCTCAACATCCTGTTGAATAGCTACACGCATAATTACTGAAGCTTGAACAGGGGCAAGTAAAATCATCCATGTCAGGATGCTCAACCACCAGTGATGTCCTTTTATGCCCTTATGTATAGAAGTGTTTAATAGTGAAATTTTCATACTAATTAAAAAGCTTTAACTCATATATATTTGACGCGATTTTATTCTCTAGTTTCCCGCAGATTGAATTTTGTTGAAAGATGTATAAAAAGAATTAATAAAATCTCTTAAAAATATTAAATATCTTTTTTTATTGAAAAAGTAATAAAAATATCATTTCTCTATACATAATTAAGTAACATCCCGATTTTAAATAAATATCTTAACCGGACATCCCTGTAAGGTTCCCCATTATTCAAAATCGTAGTAACATTCAATCTCATTTGAGATTGCTATATAAATAAATAAATCAGGACTTACGCACAGACTACGTATTTAGGACGTCATTACGACCGTAGGATTAGTAATTGCAAAGCCTTATTTCTCGTTACGAGTGCGTAAGTCCTATAAATAAATAAATCTAATTCATTAAAATGTATTGTAATTAATTTTTTTTAATTACTAAGACCTTAAAGATTTAATTTTGCTAAAAATTACTCTAATTTCTGTGTACTAAAAAACTTTTTCTCTAAAAAGTTGATAGAAGAAATTAAAATACCTGAATATTTGTAGCATTTCTACTTGAAAAAAAAGATACATAACATTTAGCTAAAAGAGCAGAATAAAGGTCAGAGTATTTACCAGTATTTTTGCTCTGCAAAGAGTATAGCAACTTATAACAAATCTGTCCTTTAAACAGTTGTAATTAAAAAGGTTACTTTCATGGATGAGAAGCGGGTTCAAGCATATATTGATTTAATTAATGCATTGCTGAGTTGTCCTAATGGTAAAGAACCAGAGATATTAAGCGCTCATCCAGATTTACTAGATGCTGGTTTTATAGATGTGATGGAGCAAGTTGCAGAAGGCTTTACAGCAGAAGGTGATGAAAATACTGCAAAATTTCTTAATAGTATTATTACTTTGCTTGCTGAGTCAATCGACTTACCATTATCAGATGATGACACAAATCCTCAGTTTGAATTTTTAATGGAGTTGCTATTTGTAACAGAAGAAAGCGAAGCTAACCCTAATGCAGTTTACCCACTCCTCCAAAAAAATCTAGAGTTACTCGACGATAATTTTGTTGAGTTATTTAAACAATGGATGAATGATACATTTACCCAAGCGGAATCAGAGGATGCTGAAAATCTTGCAATCCTCACTAGTGCTTTTAGCAGTTTAATTCAAGAATTCCCTATTGGCGATCGGGGAATTAATATGGAAATCGCGATCGCTGGTTACGAAAATGGCATGAAAATTCTCAGTCCAGAGTCTTTTCCCCAAGAATGGGCTGCAACTCTGTATAATCTGGGAAATGCTTATGGTGATAGGGTGACACAAAGTCACCAGGATAACATTGAAGCTGCTATAGATTGTTACCAAAAAGCTTTAAAAGTATACCAAAAGGAGCAATTTCCATTAGAATGGGCAATGACTCAAAATAACTTAGGAAATACTTTTCGGGAAAGAGTTTTAGGAGAGAAAACAGAAAACTTAAATACTGCGATCGCTTGTTTTCATGCTGCGCTACAGATTCATACTCGTGATAAGTTTCCCTCGGAATGGGAAATTACTCAAAACAATTTAGCAACTGCTTATAAAGAAAAGGAGAATTAAATTTACTAAGGTATTTTCAATACTTTAACAAAGCTATGTGAGTAAAAAATCATTATAATTTTTTACTCAAATTACGATAATTATTGATTTATTTTATTGATT
>JBCCDM010000416.1:0-5582 GCA_039030795.1 Cyanobacteria bacterium P01_A01_bin.84 | reverse complement strand
TGCATTAACTTAGAAAGTTCTATGTAATCTTGCTTGTAACTGAATAAGTATTAATTTAAATCTATTTATATTAATTTAAATTAATACTTATGAAATTATATATCTGATACTTTAATGTTTAGTCTCATACATAATTAGATCGGTAGTTTGTATCTGCGTCCAGGGAAAAGAGCTATAAACCTGGGGTTATACAAATTCTAGGTAAAGGCTGTCCTAAGTCGCTCTCAGTTAAGAAAAATATAGGTTGGGTTGAGCTATAGCGTAACCCAACTTTCGGGGTTGATAATGTTGGGTTAGGTTCCTGAACCCAACCTACGCTATTTCCCTTAAATTGATTCTATCGGTTGCTCGGGTTACTTCCACAATTGAAGTAATTGAGTTTTCAGATTATCTCTAATAACTTGATTACCTTTTAAATTAAAATGAATGTGGTCATGATATAAATCTTGAGGATTTTCTAAGGAATTAAGAATAGTCAGAAAATCTATATAAGTAATTTTTCGTTCTTGGGTAAAATCTGTAAGTCTTTTACGGGCTTTGATTTCGTAGTCCCTCGGTCCAGGATTACCTAGTTCCCGTAGCAAAGGTGTCATTGCAAGTAACAATTGACTATTACTTTTACCAGCAAAATTTTGAATTTCGGCGATCGCGGCTAAGTTTGTCCCTACGCGATCGCCTTGTTCGTTTTGCATTTCTGCTAGCTCTGGTATGGGTTTTTGCTTGATTATATAACGTCCGAATATCTCCGCGATTGCCAATGGTGGTTGACGATTTGGATAATTGCGATCGCGTCCTACTGGTAATGATGTAGGAGTAGTAGAAAATAAGTCGTCTGTATTAATCAGAAGAATAATTACCAGTGAGTCAAAACTACCAAATTTTTGCAGATAAGCTAACTCATTTCTCGGTCCCCAAGAGTTTGCTGAAGCGTTAAGAACTTCTACTTTAGTAAAGTTACTTTTTGTCGATACAGATAATTTTTTTAAGTGTGGTATCAAGGCTTGCATTGTCAAGTTAGAAACAGTATTCTTTTGGTCAGTCCACCAACCACCATTTGCTATAGAGTCTCCTAAAAGTAAAATTCGTAAGGTCGAGGATGCAGGTTTTTTATTTACAGACTCACTGCGCATTGAATATTGATTAATCTCAATCAAATTCCCAAAGCGACGAGTTTTTTGATTTGGTGCTAGTAAATAACCAATATTCTCATCACCGATATAAATTAAAGGATTACCAAAACCGAAAAGCGATCGCATTCCTAATTCTAAAATCGCGAATAAACCAACGATCAGTGCCAGAGTAGTTAAAATTATCGTCTTCACCTTTATTTTCCTCAATACAAACCCAATTAATATTTTCAGTTCTTAGCTCCACCCTTAGCGGTCATTAAAACTCCCAAAGATTAATTGTAAACACCGTAAATATGGTGAGATTTTAGACTCTTAAGCACTACCGATATATATTAGGACATCTGAATAATTCTTAATCTGGAGGGGAGAAAGGGTTAGTCTAACCCAATTCTTTCTTCTCATTGAAAAACGTCCTAACCTCAAAGCGTAGCCTTATAAAAGCTAAAAACTAATTAATAAAGTAATAAATTATACTTGATAATCTTCAAAAGTAAAAATTGATCCCAAAGCTCTCAACCATCAATCATCAATTCTTAAAAAATATTGCAAATGTTAATAAAAAAGGTGTTAAGAATATCGCCCCTAGGAGGATTTAAGGCACTAAGATCGAGACGGATCCATCGGCACTCTCGCAAAAAAGGATAAATTCGCTATGTCTGATTTGAATAGAGGAATAATGAAATTTGACGGAGCAGACTCTCCTACAGTTGTAACTATTTCCAGTGTGATTATCTTAGGAGCGATCACTGTCCTAATTATTTGGGCACTTAGTGCTGCTTACGTAATCAGTTAATTGATTGATGAAAGTCGGTATTTAGGGTGTAAAATACTCTATAGTCATAATTGTGCACAATGTACAAACTGGTAAATCCCAGAAAGCACAAGCTTAACGGTAAGTTTAGCTTTAAGCTTTTATGTAGCAAATATTGCCAGTATTTCCGATTCCCCCGAAAGCACAAGAAAAGAAATTCTTAGTTAGAGGGGCGTAGAGTTTTACTTGTTAACGCCCCCAATTTTACAGATGATAGAAAATGTTGATAAAATATTCAGTTTTTAGATTGAAAGTTAAGTCTAAGAACCAAGGTTTGGTGTTATTAAACTAGTATGCTTGAGCTGTGGGGTGCTTTACTGATTCTGATCCTTTGCCCCCTTTTGGGTGCCTTACCGCTAGTTGCTTTGATGACAAAGTATCTAGCGAAAAAGCAGTTAGCCCATGTGGGTACGGGAAATGTTGGCGTTTCTGCTGCCTTTTACCATGGTGGCACCTTGATTGGTATTTTGGCAGTTTTATCAGAAGCTTTGAAAGGCATAGCTGCCGTCATGCTAGCTCGTGCTTACTTTGCGGACGGTTCGGCATGGGAACTAATTGCTTTAATTGTTTTAGTTCTGGGTAGATATTGGACCGGTGGAGGAGCGGGAACGACTAATGTGGTTTGGGGTTTTGCAGTACACGACCCTTTATCAACGGTTTTTGTATTTTTAGTAGCCGGTATTAGCTTTACCATTTTACGTTCCAGACAGATAGCTAAATTTGGAGTTTTAGTATTATTCCCCTTGATTGTGGCAGTTTTACATTTCAATAATTTTGCCTTAATTCTCTCAGCGATCGCCTTAGCTGGTTTACTAGGCTGGATTTATACGCAAATTTCTGACGATTTAGATTTACCAGTAGAAGAAGCACAAACCGATTCCCAAGCAGCTCTACAGTTTTTTCGAGGCGATCGCGCTATTTTATCCTTAGATGACGATTTAGATGCTGCTTTAGTGGGAGCAAAAGCAGCCAGAATTTCTCAAATGAAGCGATGGGGTTATCCAGTTCCCAAAGGATGGGTATTGCTTCCCTTCGACGATCCCCAACCTTTGATAGATTATCTCCAGCCATCAGAATTATTTCCTTTAGCAGTACGTTCTACAGCAATTGGTGAAGATACAGAATTTTCTTCTGCTGCTGGACAATATGAAACCATACTTAACGTCACCACAAAAGAAGGATTACAGCAAGCAATTAACCGCATTCAGCTTTCTTATAACAGTCCCAGAGCCCAAAAATACCGTAGCGATCGCGGTCTAAAAAGTGCTTCAATGGCTGTATTAGTACAGCAACAAGTCCGGAGTTTATATTCTGGGGTTGCCTTTAGTAGAGATCCAATTACTCAAGAGTCAGATGCTGTAGTAATTGAAGCCTTACCTGGTAGTCCCACTCAAGTTGTATCGGGAAGAGTCACTCCAGAGCAGTATCGCGCTTTTGTAACTGAAGGTGAGACTAACTCATTTATCCAGTTAGAAGGGGAAGGAAGAGTACCGAAAGTTTTAATTAAACAAGTAGCTTACTTATCCCGGCAAATTGAAGACCGCTATCATGGTATCCCTCAAGATATTGAATGGTGTTATGACGGTCAAACTCTTTGGTTACTACAAGCTAGACCCATTACAACTTTAGTACCTATTTGGACGCGAAAAATCGCCGCAGAAGTTATCCCGGGGGTAATTCATCCCTTAACTTGGTCAATTAATCGTCCCCTAGTTTGTGGAGTCTGGGGAGGAATATTTGCCATAGTTTTATCAGAAAGAGCTGTAGGTTTGGATTTTAACGAAACAGCCACCCTACATTATTCTCATGCTTACTTTAATGCAACCTTACTCGGAGAGATTTTTCGTTTAATGGGACTACCCCCTGAAAGTTTAGAGTTTTTAACCAGGGGAGCCAAGTTTACCAAACCCTCCATGGAATCTACCTTACAAAATTTACCAGGACTCGTAAGGCTTTTAGTAAGAGAATTATGTTTAGAAAAAGACTTTAAACGAGATTTACGCAAAAATTTCGATCCAGTATTATCAGAAATATCAACTCAACCAGCATCCAGTCTAGATTCTGTTGCCATTTGGGAAAGAATCAACACTATATTAGAATTACTCCGTAGAGGAGCCTACTACAGTATTTTGGCACCATTAAGCGCATCTTTACGGCAAGCAATATGGCGTACCAAGGATACAGAAATAGATAACTCCCAGACCCCCGAAGTCGCAGCACTGCGATCGCTGACTACATTAGCAATCAAAGCCAAAGAGACTGTACCAGAATTTAACTCAGAAATAACCTGGGATCAATTATCACAGACTCCTCAAGGACAAGAAATTATTAGTGAATTTGAAAGATTTATTGACACCTACGGTTATTTAAGTGAAGTCGGCACTAATATTGCTATTCCTACCTGGAAGGAAAACCCAGAAACCATTAGACAATTGTTTATACAACTAATGCAAGGGAATACACCGGTCTCAAATAATAGCCGTTTCCGGAAACGAAGAAGAGGAACAGTTCAAAGACGAGTTAACCTTAAAGGTAAAGTCACAGAAATTTATTCACGACTTCTATCTGAATTACGTTGGTGTTTTATAGCTTTGGAGAAAAACTGGATTAATCCTGGCATATTGCAAGAACCAGGAGATATATTTTTTTTAGAACTAAGTGAAATTCAAGAAATTGTCGAAAATTCCGAATCTAATCTAACTTTTCAACTACCTCAGTTAATTCAAAATAGAAAAACACTCTTTGCTGCCGATAGTCAACATAATCATATTCCCCGTTTAGTCTACGGTAACACCCCTCCCCCATCACCATTTATTAAGCAAACCTATTCAGACCATCAGCTACAGGGAATACCCGCAAGTCCCGGACAAGCTGAAGGAAGGGTCACGGTATTGCGAAATTTACAATCAATCCCAGAAATTAATAGTGATACTATTCTAGTAGTGCCTTATACAGATTCAGGCTGGGCACCCTTCTTAGTTAGAGCCGGAGGATTAATAGCCGATGCCGGTGGTAAGTTATCTCACGGTGCAATCCTGGCTAGGGAATACGGTATTCCCGCAATCATGGACGTTAAAAATGCTACTTGGATGTTGCAAGATGGGCAAAGGGTAAAAATAGATGGATATCGAGGAATTGTTGAAATATCAAATGATTTAAGACCATCTTGAATAAAATGAGGTACCTGTGCAAAATGCATTTAATATTTTGTCTAATATTTAGTCTAGGTTAGGGACAGAAAATAGGAAACATTATATACAAATAATTGGGAATACAAACAAGGGTACTCCAATAACACTTTTTTAAGAATTAAGTGTGGTATGTTAACCTTGCTCCAATCTCAATACGGTTGTCGTTAAGCCTCAAAACTAGAAATAGTGTAGGTTGGGTTGAGGTACGTAGACGCGGAGGGGCTTCTCGGATTGTTACCCAACTTTATCAACGCCTAAATTTGGGTAGAGCGATTGCCTACGGCAGGTCTTTGACCATCGCCTATGGCGGACACCCATGGGACACCCATGTGTCATTGCTCTACCCAACCTACCCCTCTTCTTAACCGCAAGCGTATTGGCTTCAATCTGATAACTTTTTTAACTTATGGTGCAATATTTTACATTTAAAAGATAAAAAAACTCACAGTA
>JBCCDM010000415.1:0-5588 GCA_039030795.1 Cyanobacteria bacterium P01_A01_bin.84 | reverse complement strand
TTATCATAAAATGTACATTGCGATAAAAAATAGAAAATAATTGTAAATTGCTCGGACATCCTTTCAGAATGTACCTCGCAATTTACCTGCTATCCATCCCTATTCCGCTACGCTGAGAATAGGGACTTCCGCAGATTTTGTGAAACTCTTTGACAGCATGGGTTACGCTAAGCTAACCCATCCTACATTTAATTCAACCCACTTACTTAATTAATTGTACAGGGATTACAGAAAATTTACGTATGTCTCATTGACAAGTACAGGACTTACGCACGGACTACGTGTTTAGGTCATTACGACCATAGGGAAGTAATCGCAAAGTCTTATTACTCGTTACGAGTGCGTAAGTCCTAAAGTAATTTAGTGGGTGACGAGATCATCAATTTGTTCCTTGTAAGTCACACACCCTACAAATAATTTAATAATTTAATAACTTATATTCCCAACTGGAAACTGGGAACTAGGAAAGACACAAAAACAACATGAGGCAAAAACACGAAAATTACCACAAAGTCAACAGCCTAGCCTGGGGCTAAGATAATTATGACCCATCTTCCTGGGCTTTTTCATATAGTTGCACCCTCCGGAGGTATCTGGTCATGATTTGTCAATATTTGTTGAGTTAAAATAGCATTATTAGTAAAATTCCGAGAATCAGTCTGATTTTTGTTACTTATTTGCTGTTTGCCAGTAACCGTTTGCAAAATTAATGTGTACAATCAGTTCAGAATTACTTCTGGCGTGCAGTTGTGTCCCAGATCAAAAATAGTAGTGCTATTCACTGTGTAAATCCTGAATGTCATCGTCCCTATCCACAGGTTTGGGGAAGTCGATTTTGTAGCACTTGTGGCGCGCCGCTACATTTGCTAAATCGCTATGTTCCTTTGCAAAAACTGGGTTCGGGAGGATTTGCCCAGATTTATACTGTTTGGGATGAAAAAACTCAAACAGAAAAGGTATTGAAGGTTCTTGTGGAAGATTCACCCAAGGCAAAGGAGTTATTTTCCCAAGAAGCTTCTGTTTTAATTAGTTTGCGACATCCGGGAGTACCAAAGGTAGAGTCGGATGGTTATTTTCAAAGACATTGGGGTAATTCTGGAGGACAAAAGAGTTTACCTTGTTTGGTAATGGAGAAAATTGAAGGTGAAAATTTAGATGAAGTTAAAAAGCAATATCCTCAAGGTTGTCCTCAAGATTTAATTTTAGACTGGTTGACCCAAGCTATTGAGATATTAGAACATCTTCATCAACGTAAAATTATTCACCGCGATATTAAGCCTTCTAACTTAATGTTACGTCATCCCTCACCATCTCCTGTGACTGGTAAATATGCTTTGGGTGGTCAAATTGTTTTAATAGATTTTGGTGGAGTTAAACAATTTTCTACAGCTATTAATCCAGGACAACCAAGGTCTACTAGACTATTTTCTACAGGTTATAGTCCTCCAGAACAAATTGTAGGTAGTAAAGTTGGACCTGCTGCGGATTTTTACGCACTCAGCAGGACAATGATTGAATTACTGACTGCTAAACATCCCCAAGATTTAGAGGATTCTGTAACTGGAAAGATATACTGGCGACACCTAGTTAATATTAATCCCTATCTCGCTGACTTACTTGATGAAATGGCAGATGAAGACGTGCGATCGCGTCCCCAAACTGCGGCTATTATTCAAAAAAGACTAGCTAAGATTTTTCAACGATCTATTAATTCTGGTTTTACCCAAAATAAACAAAATTCTGCAACTACAAAGGGTAGTCCTACAATCTCTCTAACTTCACCTCCCCGGGTTCCTTTGTTTCTATCTCAAATAGAACAGCAAATTGTATTAGCTTTTAACAATGTCACTAAAACCGTGGGTAAAACCACACTGACAACTTTCAAAGCTATTTTTAACTTCATCCAAGCCTGTTTACATACTATTTGGGCAATGTTTTTAGCTGGTTTAGGAGCATTCGTGGGTACAATAAGTGGATTTATTTTGGCATTTCGCACGAATTTAGGAGTAGCTTTCACACAATTCATATCTAGCAAATTATCCTTTGTACTTCCAAACACTGAATCTGCGATCGCAGCAGAAATTTTACTATTTGCAGCAGCTGGTTTAGGTACAGCTTGGGGACTAACTACAGCAGGGGTATTCGGTCAAAAACGTCGATACTTAGTTGCATCTTTGATGGGGATGATGGGCTACACTTTCGGTTGGATAATAATGCAGTTCATCGTGCCGATGCACAGCAGTGAAAGCATTATTGGACTGATTCTGATTGCTGTATCTCTACTGACTCTTGGATTAGGTTTGCGCACTCATCATATTGTTTATGCAATTGTTACATCTTTTGGTACAGCTATCCCTTTTGCATTATTAATTCAGTTGCGCTGGCTTCCTACTACTATTTTTGAATTTAA
Source organism: Cyanobacteria bacterium P01_A01_bin.84 (assembly GCA_039030795.1). Lineage (GTDB taxonomy): Bacteria > Cyanobacteriota > Cyanobacteriia > Cyanobacteriales > Nostocaceae > JBCCDM01. The sequence continues at coordinate 3,178 of JBCCDM010000415.1, read as the reverse complement.
TAATCTTCCTATGTGGTCGGAATTAATTCTCCCTTTAATATTTTTTATATTAGTAGGTATATTTATCAGTATTTTTCTAGGAATTAGTTACTATTTAATAGTACCAGGCTTACGTTTTTTAGGCTGGCGTTCTTAAGGGTAGAGTAACTACTGGGTTTAAACTCAGGGATATTCCTAGCTTTGCAATCTATTATTCACATTTAGGAATCAAATATACATATAATAATCCCCCCAGCCATTGACTTTAAGATAACCGGGGGGATTGGATATTTGGTTGACTATATAGTTTCTGTATATTTCGTTGATGTCTCTATTATAGGATCTGAATTTTTATATGGCTATTACTAATGCCGGAATTTATAGTAATTTTATAGCTGATTTATCAATACTTCATTTAAATATAAAATAGACCTTAAATAGGTATATAAAGAACATACTAGGATATTCCTTATTTACTTAAGTGTCTACCCTAATATTACCTTCTTTATGTGTTATTAATGTTTATTTTAAAATCTCTTAATTGATAATTAAAGCCTATTATTTCGTGGAAAATTCGTATATCTTAGGTATATCAATATAGAATTACGCAAATTTTCATTATTTCACTTATCTGTAAAAATATGAAACTAAAAATTTCTGCCGTTTTGAGTATATTATGTCTATTTAGCTTCACAGATATAGCTTTGGCTGCGAATCAGCAGGATTTAGAGCGATTAAAAGCATCAAATACTTGTCCCCGTTGCGATTTGAGTGGAGCTGACCTAACTCAATTTAGTTTAGAGAGAACTAATTTACGGGATGCAAACTTGAAAGGAGCGAATTTATCGCAAGTCAATTTAAGAAATTCTGATTTAACAGGAGCGAATCTTGAAGGAGCAATACTAGATGGAGCAAGTTTATATCAAGCTTCATTAACCGGTACTGATTTAAAGTCAGCCTCTTTGCAAAATACAGATTTGAGCTTCGCTGGTTTTATCGGTAGTAACTTAGAAGCTGCTAATTTCAGTGGTGCAAAGTTATTACTGACAAACTTCCGTGCGGCTCATTTCCGCCTGACAACTCTACCCTCTGGTGAAGTGACATCGGAAAAATCTTATGGTTGGGCTTTGCAACAACCTGATGAAATTGAAGAATTGGAAGAAGATAGAAAGCGAAAAAAGAAGAAGAGAAAGAAAAATAAGAAAAAGAAGAATACTATTATTTTTCCTCAATCAAACAATTAGCAACATACTGCGAGAAATCACATTTTCAGGCTAGAGTTAACAAGAAACAAAGTCCAACCCTCGTTGGACTAGTAATGTGTAATTTCCGCCTAAAACGGTATTAGAAAGTTCTCTTCTGATTCAATTGTATAAAAATTTCTCATCCTTCGAGGATAACTCCTGAGACAGGACTTCTTTATGATGTAAAGAAGTCCTTATATAAATCTAAAATTCTATGCTTACCCATATCAAAGACTTAGCAACAAAATTAGAGCCGCGTTTGCTTGAAATTCGTCGTCATATTCATTCACATCCAGAATTGAGCGGTCAAGAATATCAAACAGCAGCTTTTGTTGCTGGTGTTTTGTCTTCCACTGGACTTCATGTGGAAGAAGGAGTAGGTAAAACAGGTGTGGTTGGTGAATTACAGGGTAATGGTACAGATACAAAAATTTTGGCAATCCGTACTGATATGGATGCATTGCCAATTGTAGAACGTACAGGCTTAGATTTTGCTTCTCGTACTGAAGGTATTATGCACGCCTGTGGTCACGATGTACATACGACAGTTGGTTTGGGTACAGCCATGGTGCTTTCTGAAATGGGAGTACAGTTACCTGGTAAAACTAAGTTTTTATTTCAACCAGCAGAAGAAATTGCTCAAGGTGCTAACTGGATGGTGGAAGATGGAGCAATGAACGATGTTGATGCTGTTTTAGGTCTTCATGTTTTCCCTTCTATACCTGGTGGTTCCATTGGTTTGCGCTATGGTGCTTTGACTGCTGCTGCGGATGACTTAGAAATTACGATTCTGGGAGAGTCCGGTCATGGTGCCCGTCCTCACGAAGCAATAGATGCTATTTGGATTGCTTCTCAAGTTATTACTACACTACAACAGGCAATTAGCCGCACTCAAAACCCTTTACGTCCAGTAGTTCTCAGCATTGGTAAGATAAATGGGGGCAGGGCAGCAAACATTATTGCCGACCAAGTACAATTATTAGGCACGGTGCGATCGCTTCATCCTGAAACCCGGGAGCAACTTCCCGAATGGATTGAGAAGATAGTTGCAAATGTTTGTGATTCCTACGGTGCGAAATATCAGGTTAATTATCGCCAGGGTGTACCTAGTGTCCAAAATGATTATACTCTGACTCAGATAATGCAATCAGCCGCAGAGGAAGCATGGGGAGGGGAAAAAGTACAAGTACTACCAGAACCTTCATTGGGAGCAGAAGATTTTTCTATATACTTGGAACACGCACGTGGTACAATGTTTCGCTTAGGTGTGGGTTTGCAAGAAAAAAAAGTTAATCACCCTCTACATCATCCCCAATTTCAAGTTGATGAGTCTGCAATTGTTACGGGTGTTGTAACTATGGCATATACAGCTTATAAATATTGGCTTGACCGATTAGAACCCTTTGAGAACCCTTGATTGAGCGCCTCAATTTATAATTTGAGTACAATTTGAGTATAGTGACTTAAATCAAAAATCTGGACATTCTGAATCAACAATGTTGGGATGACAGTAAAAATTTAAAACGGTAGATACTTCATCCCCTATCCAAATTGCGACTTTGTCGGGCGATATTCCTGTACTAATCGCCCAAGTCGCGAAGGTATGACGGGTTGCGTAGGGTTTTAGGTAAGGAACTTTACCGGCGATCGCTAATTACAATTCTCGGATAAATACGGATTTTGCGGGATCGGTAAAGTCACCTCAAAGCCTGAAACACCTAATTTATTGTCACAATCACTGAGTCCTATAGAATTTAAATTACAACGGTTTAATATTTTCTTTATATTGTCATTTCTGTGTCACATTTGTTTGTCATAATCAATGCGAGTCAAAAATCGAGTTGTTTGACGGTACTCAATTCGACGCTGACGATCCGATCTCCTATCTCAACAATCTCAAAATCAAACGAGACTTTAGCATTGCTGAAATTATACTCGATCCTCACCAGAGTGCT
>JBCCDM010000414.1:0-5602 GCA_039030795.1 Cyanobacteria bacterium P01_A01_bin.84 | reverse complement strand
TGATATTTATACTAAGTTCATTTGTTTTTTTGATATGTTATCTACAAGACTATGAACAGTTATAGATGAAATATAGATTGGATATAGATTAAATATGAGACTTCTTATAAATAGTGCATTGATATCAGTACTTAGTTTATTACTAAGTAGTACTTCATCCTATGCCAAAAACTTTTCCTGCCATCTTGAAGAAGAATTTATTTCCAAAGAAAATAATTCATGTTTAAAGTTTAGTTTGAGTATTAACAAAAAAAACAAATTAGGTATAAAGAAGAATTTAAATAAAAATAATAATATTTATATTCAAAAAAATATTTATCAAAAACCAATTAACAGAAAGATTACCTCTGCAAATATAATTAAATCTCAGCAAACATTGTTTTCTAAAACTAAGGTTGCTAATTTTTTACCGGCAAAAACTCCACTATTGGCTGTAGCCACCACCTCACCATCAGATTGGCAAAGAATAAATCGATTCCAGCTATTTAAAATGGCTGAAGAAGCAGTATCTCCATTTATACCTAATAATTTGAAACAATATGCTCCATATTTACAGCCTTTCTTAGGTAGTCATATTGCATTTGCATTTTTACCAAAATCTCAAGGTATAAATGCCACTTTAAATTCTAACTTTATAATGTTAGCTGAAATACAAAATAAAGAAACTCTAAACCTATTTATAAATAATTTGACAAGTCAAAAAAATCCTAATCAGAAAATTAAGCAAAAGCTATATAAAGGTATAAATATTATAGAGATTGAAACTAACCAAGGGGACTATTCTTCTCAAGACATTCCCCTCAAATATAACAAAGATACTATATTAAAATCTATTGCTATTAAACCTTCTATTCCCAAACTTCCAATACCCAAATCTCCAAATATCAAACCAAGGATAAAAACAAAAGCTCAGAAAAGAAATTTAGCATTTGCTCTTGTATCGGGATATTTCGTTGTAGGGACATCCATAAAACCTATAAAACAAGTAATTGATACTTCTACTTCTAAAGGAAGTATTGTAACTTTAGCTAACAGCAAACGATTTCAATCAACACTTAAACATCCCCAAGCAGGACCAGCACTGTTTGGAATGTACCAAAATCCCCAAGAGTATATTGCCTTAATCAAAGATTTGCTCAAAGATCCTAAGTTACTTGAAAATCCTAATATACCTAAAAATCCTAATATACCAACTCCTCCTGCTAATCTGGATGAAATACTTAAACCAGAGTTTTTTGCAGCATATAAAAGTATCAATAGTTTTATAACAGTACAGCCTCAAGGATTAAGATTTCAAATAGCAACATATCTACAAACTCCTTCAAACTCTCAAATTGACACAGACAATTCTTCAAGAGAAAGAATTATATCTTGGATACCAGGTGCAACATATTCTACACTTACAGGACGGGATATTAATGGACAATGGCAAAAATTAGCTACATTATTAAGTACCCAACCAAAAGTTGCAGAAGGTTTAGAAAGCTTCCGTAATTATTCCCGTATCTTTACTGGTTTAGACTTCGATCGAGATATCATCAAATGGATGAATGGTGAATATGCATTTTTCTCTTATCCCACAAAAGGCGGATTTTTGAAATCTCTTCATCCCCAAGCAGATATAGGAATAGGGTTAAATATCCAAACGAGTAATCCAACATTAGCTTCTGCAACTCTCACCAAGCTAGATAAGCTGATTCAAAATTTCTCAAACAATGAAGTCATAGTAAATAAGACTAATATCAACGGTCATCCTATCACCAGTTGGGAATCAAAAGGAAAACCATATCAGAGTTTGTTTGCTTACAGCTGGGTAAACGAAAATACCTTAATTCTCACTACCGGGAAAGGAGCGATCGCATCTTTAGTACCAAAGCCTTATTTATCACTATTGTCGTCTTACAATTTTAAGACTGCAACCAATACCCTTCCCCATCCTAATCAAGGATATTTCTACGTTAATACAGGTTCCTTCTTATCATGGGTATACAAATTTATACCCAAAGAATTTAATGATCCAAGTTTCCAAATTTTCAAGAAAGCAATTGGTTCAGTTTACAGTCTTAGCGCCACAACTTCTAAAATACCCGAAGGAGAACAACTAGATTTTCTCATAGTGTTAGCACCCGTAAGAAAACAACCTAAATTCCTAGAAGTTAAAAACCCAGAATTAAAAAACCACAATAAATAAACAGGAATCAAAACTAGGAGACTAAAACAATTCCTGCATATCTTACGAGAACATTTCCAACAAACCTGCATTAAAGAATAAGACTAGGAAACTCAAAGATAGGGAGATGGTGAATGGTGAATAGTGCTGCTATTCACCATTCACCATTACCAATTAACGACTTTTAACCTGAAAAGTGATAGTCATTTATAACTTCTGAAATAGTAGTACGGTATACCTCACCTAAAATTTCGGTATGCACGTCCTTTTTCTTTCTGTAAGTAATTGTTATATTTATTTACAGAAAGTTACAAAAAGCAACTTTGGAGAATTAAATTATGTTTACTCTTTTAATTGGATTATTCGCGATCGCATGGGCAGCAGCAGCAGTAATTGGTACTCAAGCTTATTTCTTAGGAGAGCAGAGAAAGCCCATCCACGAGCGTAACTGGAACTCCAACTCTTTTGACAACTTAGCGAAAAATATTACTAACAGAGAAACAGACTACGGCGATCGCGTTCCTGCATATAGAATGGATGCTTATGCAAGCAACAACTTATCTAACTAGGAATGCTTAAGTGCAATGGACAAAGTCTCGAATAATGGTGTAGCGAATCTGGGCACAAGTCTTGTGCCCATACATAACTATCATGCTTTTGGCGAACTTCTATTGCAAGGTAGCTCTAAAGTTTTTAACATCTTCATTTCAGTGGAACAAAGACCCCAGTGATAAGTACTGGGGTCTTTATTTTACTGAACCAAAAGCTAAAAGCTAAAAGCTAAAAGTTACATCGGACGATAAACACGGTAATTAATTTCAGGGAAGATATTATCCATATATTCAACCTTTTCTAACCAGCCACTATCGATTTTGCTGGCTTTAACATCCTCATAAAGTTTGTTAAATCGCATCAGATGGGAACGAGTTCTTCGCACAGCATAAGGAACCATTGTTCCGGTACGCATAATAAACGCCCAATCAGAAGATTGTGCGAGTAATAGTTCCCTCGCAGCTTGATTTAAAGCCTTCCATTCCAAGTCATCTGCTGCTTCATGTTTTGATATTTCAATCATCCGTTCAGCAGCTTTATGCAAATGGGGGTATATCCATGTATTAGTTTCATTCAACCAGTATTCATGGAAACCTTTATAACCCCAGCTAGATTGAGAAGGACGACAGACCTGTTGAACTTGATTAGTGCGTAGATAATCGCTCAAATGAGTCATATCATAAGTATTCTGGTCATACCAAGACTTACGGAATAAATAATCAATAAACCAAGGACCTTCATACCACCAATGACCGAATAACTCCGCATCATAAGGTGAAACAATAATAGGAGGACGCTGCATTATACCGTGGAGATGTTGTACTTGTTGCTCCCGGTTAAACATGAAGTTAGCAGCGTGTTCTGTGGTTTTTTCTCTAGCCCAATAAGGATCGTAGAGTTCTTTATCACCTAAACCCAAACCACGACCCGTAATCTTATGATATTTTATGCCCGTATTTTTTCGCTGACCATTAGGCATAATAAAAGGCTTAATATACTCGTATTCTGCCTCCCAACCCAAATCTTTATAAAATTCGCGATACTCAGCCGCTCCAGGATAACCCACCTCTGACGACCAAACCTGTTGAGAAGATTCATGGTCTCTACCAAAAGCTGCTACACCAGTTTCTGTAAAAATAGGGGTATAAGTACCAAAACGAGGGCGAGGACGAGCATAAAGAATACCATGTCCATCTGTCAGAAAATAACGTAAGCCAGCATCTGCCAGCATTCTTTCTAGACCCTCATAATAAGCACACTCTGGTAGCCATATACCTTTAGCAGGACGACCAAAAGTTTGTTCATAATGTTCGCAAGCGACTTTAATTTGTGCCCAAACAGCTTGGGGATACATTTTCATCAACGGCATATACCCATGAGTCGCACCACAGGTAATAATGTCAATATTATTACTATCCTGAAAACTCTTAAAAGCGCTAACTAAATCACCTTTATAACTTTCCCAGATTTTACGTGTATTACTAAACTCACTAATATAGTGTTCAGCTAAATATTTTATATGACCATTGTTTTCATTACGCTCTGCCTCAAGTTCAACAAGTTTTTCTAGTTTTGCTAGATGTTCATCGTAACGCTCTTGTAAAAGAGGATCCCGCAGCATTGACACCAAAGGCGGTGTCATACTCATAGTAATTTTAAAGTCAACACCATCTTGTTTTAAGCCTTCAAAGACTCGCAATAGGGGGATATAGGTTTCGGTAATAGCTTCATAAAGCCATTCTTCCTCCAACACATAATCACTTTCTGGGTGACGAACGAAGGGCAAGTGTGCGTGGAGTACAAGTGCAACATAGCCAATAGCCATAATTTTTTTTGGATAGTCCTGTAAAGTCAAGATGCAGAAGTTTGCCGTAAATTAACAATATTTTAAGACTTTCTGAGTCTCGTAAGCATTATTGTTGCGATCTTGATTTTTTTGAGCTGGAGATGAGTTATCAGTAATGAGTGATGACTTCTTTACCGGAGACTACATCAGTGCTATTTATTTCTTCTTTCTCCCCATCTCCCCATCTCCCTCTCCTACTCTCCTTCTCTTCCCTCAAATACTAATCTTGTGCTTCTTCATACAATTCCTGCAAGGTCTGTTGTTGAGTTTTACGAGAAACACGGCGATATTTTTTGCTTTCTAATTTTGGCTCATACCGTTTTTTGCCCTTGCCCTTACTCTTTACCTTCAAACTCGATTCTGGATCTGTTTTTTGATTAAATTCAGCTTGACGAGCGATCGCTTCTTCTAAGAATACTAAGTAATGTTGATAACGTTCCCATTCTCCGCGAAATACACATTCTGGTTCATCTCGATGGGAACAATCACTAAAATGACATTTAGAGATTTGTAAAGTTTCTCTAGCTTCAGGGAAATAATTAGCTAAGTCTTCTGGCTTACAGTTAAGATTCGGTTGATTAAAGCCCGGGGTATCTGCAAGTAAACCCCCATTTGGCAGTTCAAATAATTCTACATGACGGGTGGTATGACGACCTCTAGCAAGTTTTCCGGAAATTTCACCCACTCGTAAATCTATATCAGGAATTAAAGAATTGATTAAACTAGATTTCCCTACTCCAGAAGGTCCGGCAATGACAGTAATTTTATTTTTCAGTCTTGCGGCTAATTGTTCGATATTTATATAATTACAAACACTAATAAATAATGGTTTGTAACCCCATTTGCTCAGCTTTTGAGAGATTTCTGAATGTTCTTGTGGGGAAATTAAATCGATTTTATTCAAACATAAACATACATTTAAACCAGTAGACTCAGCCTTCACTAGGAAACGACTCAGTTGATAAGATTCTAGTGGTGGATCTGCAACAGCAAAAACCAACAAGATTTGATTAACATTTGCGATCGCCGGACGA
>JBCCDM010000413.1:0-5627 GCA_039030795.1 Cyanobacteria bacterium P01_A01_bin.84 | reverse complement strand
TGATGTCCAATGCAGGTGTATACCTGGGGCACATGGAAGACCAATTGACTGGTACCTCAAACGGAGGAGCAGTTACTCACGCTAACGGAGTCAAGGTCTTTAACGAATCTTTTGGTCTGAATGAAGATAACTCCCAGGTCAATCCCGCTTCCGGAAAAACTGGTAATACCATCCTCGAAGAAGCGATCGCTGCGGGTAAATCAACTGCACTGATTCAATCTGGTCACTTAGCAGAACCAGGTACAGCAGCTTTTGCAGCATCAACTACCAACCGTTTAGGGGATGATATCCGAGCAAGGGATAAATACGCAGAAATCATCGAACAGGTAATTCGTTCCGGTACCGATGTAATTATGGGTGGTGGTGAATTATATATGCTACCTATAGGTACCACAGGTTTCCACGTCACCCCAGAACTTGATGCATCTGAAACTCGTCCCGAACGTCGTCCTGATGTAAACTTGATTGATTTAGCTAAGTCATTAGGTTATACGGTAGTCTATACCGAAGAAGAGATGAACGAGGTTGTCGGTAGCGATAATCCTCCGGAAAAATTACTTGGTGTTTTTGCTGCTGACCACACTTTTGACGACCGTACTGAAGAAGAACTTGGTCTAAATACTGACAATCCTTCCAATCTATATGTTTCAACTGCACCCACAGTTGCAGAGATGTTGGATGCATCTTTGAAAATCATTGAAGATGACCCCGATGGCTTTTTTGCTGTGGTTGAAGAAGAGGGTACGGACAACTTTGGTAATAATAATAATGCTGTCGGGACAATTGAAGCTATGCGTCGTGCAGATGCATCAATTGGTGTAGCGATGGATTATATCAATAACCAAGATCCAAATACCCTCCTGGTAACTGCTGCTGATAGTGATGGGGGTGGTTTACAGGTATCCCAATATCTTCCCTATAATCGTCCTGACGGTAACTTTACTAAAGACCCAGAAATTGCAGATACTGAACCAGAGGTACCTTTTATCAATGCAAATCCTACTAACACCGATACCAATCAAAATTTCCTTGATGGTGTAAATGGTAGTACTGCAAGTACTGAAAAACCTTGGGAAGCTTTTCAAGCAATGGATAGTATTGATGGTTCTATGGGTAACTTTGGTATCGGTTGGGCTGGTAGACCGGACTTTCCTGGTAGTATTGTTGCTAAGACCTATGGGATGAATGCAAATGAGTTACCCAGTACTGTTGATAACACTGGGATTTACGACATCATGTATAAAACCCTATTTGGTGTTGCACCAGAAGATGTAAATAAACAGCAAGAGCAAGAAACTAAGCTCATTCCTGGAACTCCTGAAGGGAATAGATTAATTGCAGGGGTTCCCGGTAATGATTTTGATGGTGTCAACAATATTGTATTTGCTGGTGCAGGTAACGACTGGGTAGATGTTACCAATGGTATGGGTAACAATCGGATTTCTGGTAATGAAGGAGATGATACTTTCTTCCTAGGTAAAAATGATTATGTTCTGGGTGGTGAAGGTAACGATAAATTCTTCGTACAGTTTGGAGGTGACAATATTTTAACTGGTGGTAACGGTGCAGATCAGTTCTGGATTGCAAGTGGAGAAATTCCCGAATCTGCAAATACCATTATTGATTTTGAAACCGGTACCGATGTTATAGGTCTTGCAGGACTGGGTGTTAGCTTTGCTGATTTAACTTTGGAAGGAGATTCTATTAGCTTAGGAGAAGATACTTTAGCTATTCTTAGTGGTGTAGAGACTTCTACTTTAGTTGAAAACAACTTTGCATTTATCTAGTACATGAAGGCAGAAGTAAAAAGTTAAAAGTAAAAAGAAAGAAGTATTACACCGACTTACTTCTTAACTAGAAAAGTATTATCGGAGACTCTGTAGTGCGATGCTTTGCATCATCGTATTGCAGAGTTTTTTATCGCAATTTCTTTATGAATTATATTATGTTTTCAAAAACAGTTTTTATTATGAGCAGAATTGAGCGATCGCACCATCGCTAATTATTTTGATGAATAAACTTTATTTCTTTCTTTCAATTCATCATTAACTTTACTCCACCTTTTGGAGCCAAAGAAGTTGCTCTAAATACAGCTGACAAGGGCTTTTCATCCATAGATTTAAATGAATAACTAGATAGTAAAGTGGCTAAAGCTAACTTCATTTCAAATTTAGCAAAAGCCATACCCGGACAACGACGATTTCCACCACCAAAAGGTAAATATTCATAGGGGGTAAACTTTCTTTCTATAAATCGTTCTGGCTTAAATTTTTCTGGTTCTGGGTAGATTTCGGGATTATGATGAGTAAGATATATCGATGGATAAAGAAGCATCCCTTTAGGTACACTGTAATCTAATATTTGCATCGGAGCTTGCAAAATTCTCACAAAGGTAGAAAACGCAACAGGATATATTCTCAATGTTTCTGAACAAACAGCATTTAGATAAGGTAGCTTCATAATCTCCATTGCATCGGTATTTTCGATATCAACAGAACTTAACTCTGTTAAGAGTTTCTCTCGTACTTCTGGTAAATGGTGAACCCAGTACATACTCCAAGATAATGCTGTTGCTATAGTTTCATGTCCAGCAAATAACATAGTGATTAACTCGTCTCTGAGTTCTTCATTACTCATAGAATTACCTTCTTCATCGCGAGCGGAAAGTAATAAACTCAGGATATCTTCACCTGCTGATTCACCTTGATTGCGTCTTTCTTGAATGATTTCAAATAGTAATTTATCTAGCTTTTCTTTCCGACGAATAAATTTTCCCCAAGGAGTCCAACGACCTAAATCTTTTTGCAGTAGTGTAAAAGATAAAAAGATAGAATTTAAAGGCGTATTAAAAAAATCTAGAACGTCTGTTGCAAGTGTCTGAATTTGTTGATATCTTTCTCCTTCACTGATACCAAAAATTATCTTTAAAATAATATTTAATGAAATTTCCTGAGTTATAGAACGAGCAACAAATGTTTCTCCTGGATTAACTTTATCCATCACTTGTTTTGTAATTTTGCGTGTTTTCTCTCCATAGCTACGCATCCTTTCACCATGAAAGGGAGGCATTAATAACTTACGTTGTCGTACATGTCGTTTGCCATTTTGTAACATAACAGAATTCTCTCCGACAAGAGGTCGAAATTGAGAATCTGAAGTAAATAAACTAGAATCTGTAGTGAAAATCTGCTGTATGGCTTGAGGATTACTAATAACTAGCCGTTCTGGAAATCCAAAGAATTTTGGGATTATATACATGTCTCCATAACGTTTCTCCATACTATTGAAGTAGCTAATAGGGTTAGAGAGGCACCATAAAGCGTGAAGAAAGAATGGTTCTGGAGTTTTTGGTATGGACTTATAATTGGACTTATAATTGGAATCAGAGTAATATTTTCCTGCTAGTGTAATCATCATTCACCAAATTTGTGGATTCTGATTAATTCACAGAGATTAATGAGAAAGTTACGCAAATTGTTTGAGTCTATGTTGTAATAGACATCTCCGGAAAAGAATGTAGAGACGTTTCATGAAACGTCTCTACAAGGGTTTGAATATGCAAATATTTAATTATCGGAGATATATAATTTACAACCCTAATAATTTAGGTGTTATCCTTATGGCTAACCTTTAAGGTAATTTTAGCTCTATGCTTCTTAGAATCCCCTTGGAGTGTCAATGTACTTCCAGCACGACCTAAAAACTTATTATCAGCATTGTTGTAGATATCTCCAGTTGCAGGGAAATACTTCATTTCAATACCGTTCGCTTTGTTGGAAGGATTGATGTCTGCACGTTCGTCCTTTCCAGGATCACTATCTCGTAAGTTGACTTTAACAATCATAAAAGACTTATCAGCAGACATGGTTTGGGATGATTGATAATTGAAAGTAGGTTTATTGTTATTACCCTTGGTAGAACTATTGGGTTTAGCTACACCATCCAAACGAGACTGGACATAAAAGTCAGGATGACTCCCTGTATCAAACTTACTCAAAGCTTCTGCTTTAAAGACATTAAGAGTAACTGTTCGAGATTTTACTTTAGGAGTAATAATGCTAGCAGTGTAACCTATGTGGCTTCTTGGAGAAGTTTCACCTTGAAGTTTTAAGCGATAAGAACCAGGTTCAAGACGTAAAGATAGAACTTTACCTACTCCAGTAGAACCTATTAGTCTTACTCCTCTTCCAACCTTCAAAATTGATAACTTATCATTAATAAGCTTAGTAGCGTTTGAGCTGGATGTAAATGTATAGTTACCAGCGACTTTAACGCTAAAACTGTAAGTATCACTTGTGTTTCCCGACCCTCCAGCTAAAGCTCCATTTATGGTATAAAGAGCATTACCTTTTAAGTCTCCTATACCATTATTATTCTGACCCTCCTTAAAATTGATTCTTGTTAAATTTTGCGCTTGTACTGCTTGAGCGGATTGTTTTTGAGCGAAAATAGCTTCATTAGCAAACATACTACTCGAAGCAATCAGAAGTAGAGATAATGCTTTTGCGGGAATTTTCTTTCCCTTTAATTGAGCAAATAGGTTTGTCAATAGTTGACCTTTCATAGTTTTTCTCTTATTAGTTATGTGTTTTAGAATTTTTACGTATCTTAGAAAATTACTTGGTTATTAATTTTAGATTTGCAGTAAATATGCTCTCATTAATTTCAGTACTTACAGGTTGATAAGACCTGTATGTATTACCTAGTAAGCGATTTAGTAAGTTTGATTGAACTTGATTAACTTACAGATACCAAGCACAAATTTACGCAAATGATTTTAAAATGATAATAATTTACTCAATTAGATTGGGTAATAAATCTAATTATTCAGGTGATGTGGAAAATAAATATTACTACCAAAATGTATCCGTTCCGTATACAGCCGTTCTCATCTTTGTGAAGTACAATTTATGTTGCTTCCTAATTTCTAATTAGAGACTAAGGAAGGAGCAAAATCTCTACAAATGTAAGAAATAACCAAATTAGTATAAGGAAACTCTTAACTTGCACCTATACGTATAAGTAGTCAAAAATACAATGAAATATACAGTAATAAATAATATTTATTTTACAAGATTTATTCAGTCCTCTTTTAGAGAAATTTGTTTATAAACCTGGAGGGGAGCGTGCATAAAGGAGGTTCCCATGCCACTTACTACAACGGAGTGGCTCCCCATGAGCAACTGCGGAGACTTTTAGTCCTAAGCAGTTAGGAATACTGAGTATTATTTATACGATTTTTGAGTGCAATATGTGATTAAAAATAAAAAAGAGAAAGAATTTTGATCGCAAAAAGTCTCTTATCGCTAACTAATTTATATCTCATAGCTTTTTAAGGACTATATCAAAAAACAATAAGAAGATAAAAAATATAAATCCCAGAGATAACGTCCCTTTCTTTTACCAATACTTTTAATTTGCCAGATACCATTTAAAGTCTTAATTTCGATAGTAGAATTACCTGATTTTAATTCTTTGCGTAAATTTTTTCCTTCTGCCAATTGAATGTCAGATTCTTCTAAAAATGGAGTTAGTCTATTGGTAATTTCTGTCGTATAACACTCAGAATCTATCAAAACCCGGCATCTGTGAATCTCAAAAGGCTGCTGTTTGATATATTTTTTTTT
>JBCCDM010000412.1:0-5643 GCA_039030795.1 Cyanobacteria bacterium P01_A01_bin.84 | reverse complement strand
GTATATTTTGCTTTGTCATCTTTATTTTCATTTTCACACGCTTCATTTTGGCCCCTTCATCTCCATTTTTTTTAAATGCCGAATTTTTTCTTTTTTCTCTCTCTATATATCGGCTGTATCTCTCTTATTTTGATGCTTTTGTTGTTCAAATGGAATATTTTTGTTTTAATGTGTATGCCATTGTGGAAACTGTGAAAAAAATTGCAATCAACTTCAGGTAATTTACTGTGTACAATCGGACATCATTTTGGTTAAGTGTTCTTGCAGCAGGAAGTATTGCTATAAGTGCAGTACCCTCAGTAGCTCAAGCAGAAGTTATAGTAAGTCAACGTGCTAGTACTATTCAGGTAAAAAGATTGCTAGATGAAGGTAATCGCAGAGTTCGTTCTCGTGATTATGATGGCGCGATCGCTGTTTATCAGCAAGCAGCAACCTTAGAACCTAGAAACGGAAGTATATATTCCGGTATTGGTTATATATATGCACAACAGGGAAATTTCTCCGCAGCAAAAGTTGCTTATCAACGTGCAGTTTCTCTTAACCCCAATAACGCTGACTATTATTATGCTTTAGGGTATATCAGTGGAAATATGGGTGATAATAATTCTGCCAAGAACGCTTACCGTAAAGCAATACAGCTTGATAGAACTAGCGTTAATGCTCATTTGGGTTTAGCCGCTATTCTACTCAACCTCAGAGACTATAAGAGTGCAAAATGGGCTTTTGAGCAAGCGATGCAACTCGACCCAAGAAACGCCCAAGCACATGAACTTAGAGGTACTATGTTTATCAAACAAGGTCGTTCCCGTGAAGCGATCGCTTCATTAAAAAAGTCTCTTTCTCTTTATGAAAGTCAGAAAAAATGGGAAGGTGTCAGAAGAGTTGATGCCTTATTACGTAATTTAGGTACGTAGATAAGAAACTCATTGGGTACGCTTCTACCTATAAAAACTAGAATAATTACTGCAAGGCTGAATTATATTTCCTATACCTATTCAGTAATAGATTATAATAGCTAGTTTTTCAATTCAAACGTATATTTTATGTATCCTATAACTACTTTAGTTTCAACTTATAGTTTGTTTGAATAATGTTCGCTTCTCGCAAGATGGGGAAATTTAAGCTCACACTAATCCCCAACTTGCTTAATTTTTAAATTAAAGAGTAATATTACGTAATCATGGAATAATTAAGTAATATTTAAGTTAAATGAGAAATATATTTTAATTTCATATACTAGTACTTTTACGGTAATAAGATGGTGATGAAAGATTCATAAATTAAAGTTTAATTTATCCGGAATTAAATACATCAAGCTAGTAGTATGTATTATCAAGGTTATTTCTAACCCTTTATATTTAAGTTCTATAACTAACAACGGGGCTTATCCCGAATTAAGCAAAAACCTGGTTATTTAGCCAGGTTTTTGTGTTTTAACTATTTTCCACAAGAAGTCCAGTAATTTATCCAGAGGATGCTCCCACCTGAGGGGAGGATAAGTTGTACTCTCTGAGGGTGACGGCGGGATTGATCTATTCATCTAAAACTTTCAATTTCTGGTAAACCGAACAAGACTGATTCTAGTTTTTACCACCTCATTAAACATAATAAATGCTTTAGAAATAATGTGCGGTATTCATCAAAAAAAAAGTGATATAAACCGAATTTACGACTAATTTTATTTTTAATACTATAGGGACAACGACAGAGATTTGATTATTAAATCAAGTAAACAACTAACTAAATAATTAACTAAAAAACTAAGAGGAAGTATGAAATTAGTTCGTTATAATCCCTGGGGACAAATTAGCACATTAGAGCGTCAAATCAATAGAATTTTTGATGATTTAACTCCTGCTCAATTACAATTAGACTCTGATATGGCTAGAGTTCCAGCTGCAGAGATATCACAAACAAAAGATGCGCTAAATCTAAAAATAGAACTGCCTGGAATAAACACCAAAGACTTAGATATTCAAGTTGCAGAAAAGTCTATTTCTGTTAGCGGAGAGCGCAAGAGAGAAATCAAATCTGAAGAGAATGGTAATGTTAGAAGCGAATTTCAGTATGGTAGATTTGAACGTGTAATTTCTCTACCAGCAAGAGTTGAAAATACCAAAGTTTCTGCTAAATATGAGGATGGTATTTTGCACTTAACTTTACCGTTATCTCAAGCTGAGAAAAACAAGGTTGTCAAGGTTAGCTTAACATCTGATGCTGAATAGTATGGAGAGTAATCGATAGATGCTATTTCTGTAATCCAGCGTCTTTGTTAGCTTTGATGTAGTAATTAAATCATGTAATTGGTCATTAGCCAGGTTGAAAATAACAACCTGGCTTTTTTATTAGTTGAAAAGCTTTTAGATTTTAGATATTAGATTTTAGATTGTATATTTTAGCTTTTAGATTTTTTAAATCTAATTTAAGCAACCAACTCTCGTTTTTCTAATTTTACTTCTAAGCGATCGCCTGCTTTTGGATCTATTACTTGGGTATTCAAATTATACTTTTTTAGTAGTTCTTGAAAGTCTTCTATTGTTCCCTCTGCTGTTAAAATTTTAGTCAAAAGCCCTTCAAACTCTACCTCACCACCAGCCGCTGTAGACAGCATAACCTGTGGTTGCAGTATTTTCGCTAATTCTAAAGCACTTTCTCCACCTTTGATAAATGCACCAACTAAGGGTAAACCTAAATTTACTAGAGGTGCGATCGCAACATCAACTGGTGCAATTTCTTTTAGTGAATTGGGGTGATTACCATGGGGTTCATAATACAAACTAAAACCAGTGTCTAATTCTGTGAGTAGATACCCATTTTCAATTAAATTGAAACCAACCAAAGAACCAGGAAATGCTTTAATCTTTACTTTGTCATCCAAGGTAAATTCTTCACCGTGGTCTAATGAAGTTATATTAGTGTAATTCAGTTCTTGTACGACTTTTGCTGCATTTACAGAAGCAACAACAGGGATATTTTTATCGAGTTTTTTTAATGTCGGTACATGAGCATGGTCTTCTAAACCCTGAGATAACAAGATTAAATCTATGTGTTCGGGTATTTCTCGCTGTTTAAGTTTTGTACCTTTAAAAAACCAATCCGCATTACCAAAGGTCAGATTATCAAACAACCACGGGTCAAGCAATATTGTTTTCCCACCGATTTCAATTAACCAACTGTTGCTATCTAAATAAGTTAAGTACATAAATCTTCATAAAAATCTTCCTTTACTTATTATGAGTCGATTTAGTATTACTTTGCTTGAATCAATTATCATTTAACTCTCAAATTCCCAAGCTGCTTGAAAAAAGTCTCTTTCACACACCATTGCGTAACGATAAGTTGAATGTAGTGAGCTATGACTATCAGCATAAGTATCAACTAACCTTGCTAAGTGTTCTACCAAAGGCTGAAAATCATCGCTGCTATAAGTCCGAATCCAGTCTGTATATTTATGTTCTGGGATTTCCTTACTAGCTAATTTTTTACCTAAAAAACCATATAAACTCATACAAGGAGACATCGCAGCTGCTATCAAACCAATATTTCCACTCCAAGCAGTAGCAATTAAAAAATCCGTATAACGACGAGTTGCTGTACCTACCTCAACTCTTCCTAAATCAACTTTCCATTGTGCAGCATAATTCTGATGCAATCTCAACTCTTCCAAAACTCCATCAGCTAAAGCGTGAAAAGTTATAAACCCTTCCCAATCCGGTGCTTTTGCAGCTGCAATACTATAAGCACGAGCAAAAGATTCTAAGAAAAAAGCATCTTGTCCCACATAATACATAAACTTATGTTGGTTGAGATTACCGTTAGCAATACCTTTCACAAAAGGATGCTCCAAACAAGCTTGGACTAAATCTTGATTTGCTAACCATAATTCTTCAGAAATACTCATATTTTTGAGGATGGGGAATGGGGAAAGGGGAAAGGAGAATAGGTTTTGATATCATGTCCGGTAAAAGAATTGTCATTCTGAACGAAGTGAAGAATCTCCGAGATTCTTTGCCACACTATGTTTTGCTCAGTATTACAGACATATTTTTATCGTAACTAATCAAACTTTTAATCACAAGTATGGGTTTAGCATTGCTAAACCCTTAAGTGTCAACGACGTAATAATTTTGAATTTTGAATTTTGAATTTTGAATTTTGAATTCCTCCAAAGGAGGCTGACCCTAACTAAAATGGTAGAAACTGTAATAAAACAGAACCCAAACTACCAACAAAATCCATTAAACTTGGTTTACCTTTGCTTAGTTTAGGTTCTTCAGGTGTGGTAATCTTCTGCACCAATACTTTTGCAGTCAATGTTCCTTGCTGATTTTTCTCAGAATTAAATAATTTCTCTGCAACTTGTGCGTCTTGCAAAGCTCCTGAACTATCAAGTAACTGATAGCGAGATATTCCCCTTGCTAAATAAGCAGCAGCGTACTTGGGTTTTAGCGCGATCGCTTTATTAAAGTAATTTATAGCTTGTTGCTGATTACCTTTTTCTGCTGCTGCAACACCCCAAGCATACAGTTGTTCTGGTTTTACGACTTGTGAAGGAATCCCCGCTGCTCCTTGCAGATTAGCACCGTTTAAGTTTACACCAATTAAATCTGCGTTGAACAAATAAGTATTTCTGAGATCGGTACCTAATACATTTGCACCTGCTAATCTAGCTGCATTCAGGTTAGCACCAAATAGACCAGCACCAGCTAAATTTGCACCTCTTAAATCCGCTCCGGTTAAATTTGCTCGACTCAGATTTGCACCAGCTAAGTTTGCACCAGCTAAATTTGCACCACTTAAATCTGCTCTTACCAAACCAGCGCCAGATAAGTCACAATTTTGACATTTTTTGGTTGATAGCAATTGACTAAGATGAGCCGGATTTTCTGCTTGGGCAATAGATGTAAAACCAAGACTAGAGATGAATATAGCTATACCTATAATCGGATCTTTGATAATTAATTTCACCATACACCTCACCATATATTTTCTGAAATAATCAATTTCAAATAAAAAATTGATACTCCAGCTTATCCCATCTCTAATTGGAAGTCAGCAATCCTATATGGAAAAATTTTTCACTCTACAACCCATTTCCAATTAAAATAAAGGGTTAAAATATCACGCATAATTTGTCGTCACTCGGTTTTCACTATATCCCGCCGTACCCTTTAAGGGTAAGGCTAATCTGATAATAAGATAATAAAGCTTGCTTTAAAGCGGACTTCGTAATTCAATTAGACCGATAATTTATGATGTGGGTGGGTAATGGATAAACAGTAATCTATCCCTCAAACTAAAATTGGAGGAGTATCCCGTAGCAAGCGTACAACTCCTACAAACACTGTAAAAAATTCTAATCTTCCCAAAAACATCCCTATAGTCTCAGTCCAAAGCAAGCTAGGTGCTGCATCAGCAGAAGTGACTCCTACGGAAAGTCCCACAGTACTCAAAGCACTAGCGTACTCAAACAAACTTTCTTGTAATGAATACCCGTGAGCAGCAATTATTGCGCTACCTATACCAAATAAAATTAAGTATAAAAATACAAACACTCCTATTTGACGAATTTGTTCGTCTTGGAGAAACTTACGCCTTTCCCCTTGCCAAATACTGGGTTCTGTAATGCTACGGGCAGGCATT
>JBCCDM010000411.1:0-5716 GCA_039030795.1 Cyanobacteria bacterium P01_A01_bin.84 | reverse complement strand
TATAGTTTATGGAGTACGATTTACACTATAATTACCATTAGTACAAAAATTAATACTATTTTTACCTAGCTAGGAACTCCCACAAATACAATTCCAACGTAGTAATTATCAATTAGCTTTTTGCTTTTTGCTTTTTGCTTTTTATTTTTAGCTTTTTGCTTTTAGAGGGTCTAAAATCCCACTATCGGTTGGGGTCTCTACAATTGGTTAGGATACAATCTCCATTTAATTATTAGTATTCCGGTGTTTCAGCCTTCCGGATAAAATTTTTTGATGGGCATTTATATGTGTACCAAGGTAAGATTAAAAAAAATCTTGCATCAATGAAACTGACAAAGAAAGGACACTATGGTGTAAAGGCATTACTAGACTTAAGTTTGCAGCCAAAATACGGTCCAGTTTCAACTCGGACAATTGCAAATCGTCAAAATATTCCAGCTCCATATTTAGAGAAAATACTAATAGAAATGCGCCGTAATGGCTTAGTTAAATCAATACGTGGTGCTAGTGGTGGATATAAATTAGCAAGAACACCAGTACAAATTTCGTTAGGAGAAATTCTCGAAGCATTAGGTGAGAGTATAGAACCTTTACCTCCAGAGAAAATATCACAAACCCAAGCTGAAGACTGGGTAACATTTAGTATTTGGCAACGAATGCATCAAAAACTTAAAGAAGCTTTATATAGTATTACCCTTGCCGACCTTTATTATGATGCTCGTAGTTTGCAAGCTTCTTTAGGTGAAGAAGCTAATTTTATTGTTTAATATCTCCCAAGCTTTCACGATCGGAACTGAAAATAGAATCGTTGAAAAAGCCAAAAGTAAGAGAGGAGGATAAATATAATAAACTACTAATAGCAGCTAATTATGTAATTATCCGGCACTGCTGAATCTGGGTATGAATTTAAAATGTATTAAGGATTACCTCCAAGCTTAATCAATCTGCAATAGCCTTATTGTCACGTCTCCCCACAGGAATTTTGTTTTTCAAACAAATCAATTTCATGCATTGTTGGTAGTAAGGCTCATTTAATTTTTCAAGTAGTATTGCTCGAATTATTTTGTGTATAACAGATACTCTCTAATGTCAATCACTAATTAACAAATTTTCGTGTCGATTAATTACGTATACAGTTCATGACATCTATCGCTATTTTAATTTTTGCTGCTCTTTTAGATTCTATAATTGGCGATCCAAAAAAATGGCTACATCCCGTCCAGGTTATTGGTAGGGTAATATCTGTATTAACGAAATTTATTTTTAAGTTATGTCAAAATTCATTTAGTCAACGTGTTGGTGGGATATGTCTCTGTTTTATTGTGGTTTTTGGTAGTGCTTTAACGGTTTGGTTAGGCATCAAAATCTTATATAAAGTGCATCCAATTTTAGGAATAGGATCGGAAATAATTTTACTTGGGAGTTGTTTTGCACTAAAAAGTTTGCGAGATGCAGCTGTTTGTGTAATCAAACCTTTAGAAAATCAACAAATTATTTCTGCTCGTTGGATGTTAAGTAATTATGTTGGTAGAGATACCACTAATTTATCAGAATCAGAAATATTAAGAGCTTTATTAGAAACAGTTGCAGAAAACGCCACAGACGGAGTTATGGCTCCTCTTTTTTTTGCTATCATCGGGTCTCTTATTCCTGTTATAGGGGCAGTCCCAAGCGCGATCGCATACAAAGCCATTAGCACTCTCGATTCCATGGTTGGTTATCGTGAAGCTCCGTATACATATATTGGTTGGTGTAGCGCCCGTTTAGAAGATATACTGACTTGGGTGCCATGTAGGTTAACCGTATTGACCTTGGCTATCATCTCCCGTAAACCATGGCAAGTTTGGCAAATATGCTGTCGGGATGCACCTAAGGATCCAAGCCCTAATTCCGGTTGGAGTGAATGTACCTACGCTGCAATTTTAGGGGTACAGATGGGGGGTACAAATTTCTATGACGGTGTAGCTAAGCATAAACCTTTATTAGGAAATGCTACTGCTAGCATTAGTTTGAAAACTATCGAGAGAGCTTTAAATTTAACAAGATATTGTTTTTTAATATGGTTAGGTGGAGGTGCATCTCTACTCTTAATTGCCCTAAAGAGGTAAAGATAGAGATAGGAAAATCGGAAATCAGGGATAAGTTAGTTAGATGTAGATGGTGATGGGAATAAAAAATTAAAGGAAAAGACCAATTTTAGAGAATTTTAACTACCAATTTGGTAGTTAAAATTCTCTACTCACTATAGTTTTACAGTACAGGAATTTGTAATATACCTTGCAAATCGCCTTTGTGTAGATACTGCTAAACTACTGAGCAAAACTCAATTTCCAACTTCCTATCATCAAAACTATACTGACCTCACACATAACCCCTACATCTCCAACTTCCAAAAAAAAGTATAATAATTTACTTGGGATTATCGGTCATGACTGTGTCTTTAAAAGTTGTAGAGATTCTCAGCGCTGAAGAAATTCGTCGTACTGTAACACGTTTAGCGTCTCAAATAGTTGAAAAAACTCGCGATGTATCAAAACTAGCATTAGTTGGTATCTACACTAGAGGTGTCCCCTTAGCGGATGTACTAGCGCGTCAAATCGAAGTTCTCGAAGGTGTATCTGTAGAAGTCGGGGCATTAGATATTACCTTTTATCGAGACGATCTTGATAATATCGGCTTTCGTACCCCTGCAAAAACCAACATACCTTTCGACCTGACTGGGAAAACTGTTGTACTAGTTGATGATGTAATTTTTAAAGGACGTACAGCCAGAGCGGCTTTAAATGCAGTTAATGAATATGGTAGACCAGAAGTTATTCGTTTAGCAGTGTTAGTAGATAGGGGACATAGAGAAGTACCAATACATCCAGATTTTATTGGCAAACAGCTACCCACTGCTAAAGAAGAAATTATTAAGGTTCATCTACAAGAATGTGACGGTAAAGATGCAGTACAGTTAATTGGTAATTAAGAATAAGTTAAGAATAATCTACAAGGTAATGAATTCCTGCATAATCGACATTCAAAATTCAAAATTAATCCCCCTTGCAAAAAAATGTGTAAATCCTCAAATACTTGTATACTAAGGATTTTAGAATGTGTTTCTTAGTAATTAGAATTAATCGCAAGACTTAACAGGACTAAAAATGTTATTGCTTTATTCAATTACCAATTACCAATTACTCAACCGACACCAGAACACCAGAACTTTCATTATTCATCCGATCGACTGCACATAAAGCATAAGTTCCAGGAGAGATATTTATAGATGTAGTATTTGCCGGTAAAATATTCTGTAGTTTCCAGTCAATTGATTCTTTTTTATATAAAGTCCAAGAACGAATATCCTGATTACCAGCATCCCAACTTATAGTTTTGGAAGTGACTTGTACTCTATCTGGTGAAAATGGGGGGTTTGCATCTCGCCATGGCATAGTGGGAGGGAGTGCAGGTTGATTATATAGGGCGTATTGGAACTTTTCCGCAATACTTTGACGGTTGCGACTAATTGAGTCCATGCTGAAGAAAATATTGCCCAATGATAAATTATTAAACAGACTGCGACTAATTGTTATTTGTTTAATAATTTCTTGATTTTTCCATGCTTTCCCATCTAAACGGGCAATATTATTACCTGCGTAAATGTGCCGTTTTTGGGGATTAATACTTGTCCACCATTTTAGTAAGGTAGGATAACTTTGTGCTGTTTGGTCGATACGCCAATATAACTGTGGTGCAATATAGTCTAACCACCCTTGTTCTAACCACTTTTTGGCATCCGCGTAAAGAACATCATATGCATCTAAACCTCTAATTCCTTTTGGATACCCCGGACGGTAAATTCCAAAAGGACTAATGCCAAATTTTACATGAGATTTTGCCGATTTAATTCCTTGATACAGTCGCATCACCATGCGATTAACATTATCTCTTCGCCAGTTTTTGATATCCAACCTACCCCCAGCGTTTTTGTAATTAGAGTATGTTTTATTATCTGGGAAAGACTTACCTGCTATAGGATAAGGATAAAAATAATCATCTAGATGGATACCGTCAATATCGTAACGTTTGACTACATCCATAATTACATTAAATGCTCGATCCTGAACAACCTTAGCACCGGGATCCATCCATAGTTGATTTCCCCAACGGTAAACGTATTCAGGGTTAGTCACAGCCATATGGGGGTAGACATTACCTCCGCTTTTTAACGAAGTTTTAGCCCGGTAAGGATTAAACCAGGCATGGAGTTCCATATTCCGTTGATGACATTGAGCGATCGCAAATTCTAAGGGATCGTAATATGGTGATGGTGCTTTACCCTGATTTCCACTCAACCAAGCACTCCAAGGTTCGTAGTTAGAAGGGTATAAAGCATCTCCTTCTGGTCTTACTTGTAAAATAACCGCATTAAAGTTGAGCTGTTCTAATTTATCCAGAATCTTGACTAATTCGGCTTTTTGCTCAGATACTGAAAGTCCAGATTTAGAGGGCCAATCACTATTCCAAACCGTAGTTATCCATGCCCCTCGAAATTCCCGTCGATGACTAACTTTAACTGTTCCCGGTGTCGGAGTTGGTTTTAAATTGATTTTAGATGGTATAACTAAATACTTAGATTTAATTTCATCAGCTTGCTGTAAATAAACCAAAGCTTGATAAACAAATGTAGTAATATCAGCACGAGTCGCCGCTAAAGTTGGATTAAGTAACTTAATATTGGGATAACTTGCAACCAGTTCCGCTTTAGTAGAGATGGCGATCGCGGTTTTGGCATAATCTGGAATCTTGTAGTAATCCTGGTAAATTTGCGGTAGAGCATCAACTAATTCGCTACTAACCCTAGTAGTTAATCCCAAGCCACTAATAATTGATATTAAGGCATTTGCCCGGGTGATACGAGTTGCGGGACGAAACTGACGATTAGGAAATCCTGTAATAAAGACTGTTTCATAAGACTTTTTAATAGCAGATGCTGCCCAATGGGATTCAGGGACATCAACAAATGGTACATACTCGCGCTTTTTAAGAATTTTAGAAAAAGCTGTAGTTACGATAGCAGCAAATTCGGCTCTAGTAACTGAATTATTAGGACGAAACCTACCATCAGGATAACCATTTAAAATTCTTCTTTGTGCTAAAGCTTCAATAAATGGTTGTGCCCAATGACCTTTAATATCTGGAAAGCGAGCAGAGGTAGAGACCATAGTTATTTAAAATACTCTTGTATATAAATTAACCATCAGGTTAACTCCGATCATGTTATCGCAATCCGAAAATATTCGAGTAAAAATGGTTTTTTAAGCTACATTATTTGGTTATCATTTACTAATTATTGAAGAATAAGTTGTTAAAAATTTTATCAAAAGCTTTTATCACTAGAGTAAGTTTTGCAAAAGTAGGGAAAAAGCCGGGAGTATAACAATCTTATAAAAAACCCCTAGGAGCCAGACCTAGGGGGAAAATGATTATTAGGACTTACCACTATACAAATTTACTGTCTTATGTGTTAATGTCTCGGCGTTGTTTCAAACTTTGAGAAATCATCTTTTTATAAATAGTGTTTGTTTAAAAAGTATCGGAGAATCAAGGTTTAATCCCTAAAATCCATACTTCATATTTAGTTTTACCTGTCAATGCGTAATATCAAGTCCGCTTAATTAGTTACGATATAACGCTATTGAAAAGATGGTAGTGCTATTTATTACTCCTTACT
>JBCCDM010000410.1:0-5721 GCA_039030795.1 Cyanobacteria bacterium P01_A01_bin.84 | reverse complement strand
GACAAAATTTATACTTACATATTTATAAAGGGAAAATCTTTTATATTGATTTATATAATTTTTTTGTACTTTATATATATAATTAGCTTTTTTTGATTTAATAGGTATTACTCAGGGGTGTTGTGATTTTACTGTAGTAACAATATAAATTTTGGCATTGAACACTTAGTAAATAACTGGTGGAATAATAAAAATGCAAAATATATTAGAAAATCGTTATCGAGTAATTAGAGTACTGGGTTCTGGTGGTTTTGGCGAGACTTTTTTAGCAGAAGATATTCAAATGCCTTCAGGACGGAAGTGCGTGGTTAAGCAGCTAAAACCTATATCTAATAATCCACAATTTCATGAGTTGATTTGCGATCGCTTCCAAAGAGAGGCTACGATTTTAGAGCGTTTGGGGGGTTCTAGCGAGCAAATACCAGCTTTGTTTGCTTATTTTCAAGCTTCTGGACAGTTTTATTTAGTTCAAGAGTGGATAGAGGGTGAAACTCTGAGTGAGAAAGTTCGTAAGAATGGTGCTTTAAGTGAAGGTAATGTTAGGGAAATTTTAGGTCAATTATTACCGGTACTCAACTATGTCCATAATAGTGGTATTATCCACCGCGATATCAAACCGGATAATATTATTCTCAACAGACAAACAGGGTTAGCAGTACTAATTGATTTTGGTGCGGTCAGAGAAACTATGGGTACGGTAATAAATTCCCAGGGTAAACCAACTAGTTCGATTGTAATTGGTACTCCAGGCTATATGCCATCAGAACAGGCGATGGGTAGACCTATTTATGGAAGTGATATATACAGTTTGGGGATAACTGCTATTTTTATGTTGGCAGGTAAACAACCCGAAGAGATAGGTACAGACCCGCTTACAGGTGAGATAAATTGGCAACAGTGTATTAAAAATATAAGTCCGGAACTAACAGCAATCATCAAAAAAGCAACTGAATATCATCCGCGCGATCGCTTCTTAAGTGCAAAAGAAATGCTTGATGCTTTGCAAGCTAGTACTGGTAGTATTCAAGCTCCTCTAAATGCAATATCAACATATCAAAATCGAGCTATTCCTCAGAATTCAGCCAGTCAGACGACTCAGGCAAATCCTCAGCGATATCCACAGCCACAACCATCACCGAGTTCTCAGCCAAATCACCAGCAAACATCAGCAATTCCAGCTTTGCAATTTTCTTCTTCTGGTTCTAGCACTGGTGCTAATAGTAAATCTAGTACCACTGAAAAAAACTGGACTAAGATAGGCATTATCGTAGGTGGTAGCTTATTCGGTTTGTTTATGTTAGTCGGTTTAGTTAGCGCAATTAATAACCAAGCTTCTAATCAATCTGCAAGAGATGATAACCCCCAGACATCTATACAAGATAATAGAAATAATAATAGGAACGATAACGAAGTCCCTAATGGAGAAGAAAATACAGACAATTCTGATTCATCACCGGATGAGAAAGATGGATCTGATGATATGCAAACCTTACTTCCATCTAGAAAAAATAATCCAGATAGTAAAATAAATATTCCACCAAAAGTAAATATTGGTGGCAATATAGAACAAACAGCTAAACCTAACGAGTTTATTAATGGAGTTTGGCGATTAGATTTTAGTGCAGGAGCAACTCGTCACGAAGCTTTACTATTTATGAAAGGCGCGAAAGGAGTGATGCTAGTTCAATACTTTGGTAGACAAAGCGGAACAACTGAAAAAGTCAGACAAACTATGAGACTATGGTCTTCTTCTCAGGGTTTAATTATTAAAGGATATAATCCTGTAGATTTGGAGACTAAAGAGCCTCATTCAACTTATGCACCCGATGAATTTTTCCTTCAGCAGAAGGCAGACGGTTCTGTATATGCTGATAACTGTAGTGCTAGTGGTTGTTCCCCTGTAAGGATAAAGTTTCTAGCTAAGACTTTAGATGAAGTTACAAAGAAACAGAGACAGAAACAGAAATTAATAAATTAATAAATTCATAATAAATTCATAAATTCATAAATTAATTTATTATCTATCTAGGCAAAATCACACTAAAGGTTGTTCCTTCATAAACAACACTATTCAAAGTAATTTTACCGTTATGAGATTCAACACAGCGCTTGACTATTGGAAGTCCCAATCCCGTACCTGATTCTGCATTCACATTATTCCCACGGTAAAATGAGTCGAAAATGTGTGGTATATTCTCGGCAGGTATACCAATACCTTTATCTTGAACGTGGAATGTTATCTGATTTGGTGACAATTCCAATTTCAGTTGGACTTTACTGTGTGCCGGTGAATATTTAAGGGCGTTTTCAAGTAAATTAGTTAAGATGTGATTGATTAACCTAGGATCGAGAATTGCCAATGAATTTGAATCTCCTGACACTTTAAACTCAATCGGGCTCTGCTTTTCATCATCTCGATTGAAAGTAGCCATAACTTCTTGAGACAGTTTAACTATATCAACCTCAATTGGTTGGAACTGTAGAGAGCCAGCTGCATCTTCAGCAATTAACAATACATTTTGAACAATTGATGTAATATTTCCAATTGCTGATTCGATTTTTTGAAAATGTATTTCTTTTCTCTCTTCTGAGATAGTCTTGGTGTGTTGCAATATATCTAGGGAAGACTGGATAACTGATAGCGGTGTACGAATTTCGTGGGATGTTGTAGCGATAAAATCAGTTTTAGCATCGCTAAGTTCTCGTTCTCGTTGTAGTACTTTAATAGTTTCTGCTTCAGCTTGCTTAATTTGGGTAATATCTTCAGCAATACCCGCCATCCGATAAATATTACCCTGCTCATCATAAATTGGATAAGTTTTGTCTCTCACCCATTTTATAGTACCATCCGAGAGAATAATCCGGTATTGCTCATCCATAAAACAAGCTTTTTCCCCAACCGCAGCTTCAATAACTCGTTCCAAATCTTCAGGATGAACAGATTCTAAAAATGAACGGGGGTTTTCATAAACTTGGGCACATTTTCTACCCCAAATTTTTTCGTAACCAGGACTAATGTAGTGAAATTTGCTCACATCAGGTTCGCAAATCCAAAATACTACTTCAGCATTATTTGCAAACTGCTGAAATTTTTCTTCGCTTTCAAATAATTCACGTTGTGTAATTTTAGATTCGGTAATATCTTCAGCAATACCAGCCATCCGATAAATATTACCCTGCTCATCATAAATTGGATAAGTTCTGTCTCTTACCCAGCGAACTGTACCATCAGGACGAATAATTCGATATTCTGCATCCATATTCCAAGGTTCTACCCCAATTGCTGTTTCAGTTATACGTTTAATATCATCAGGGTGGACAGCATCTAAAAATGAGTGGGGATTTTCTTTAAGGGAAGCGATAGTTCTACCCCAAATCTTTTCATATCCAGAACTTACGTAGTAGTACTCGGTCACATCGGGAGAGCATACCCAAAAAGCAATATCTACATTACTAAACCACTGCTCAAAGACCTGCAATTCTTGTAAATCCATACCAAACCTGCTGATAACTGCCTTTAGAATCCTAATTAATAGGAATTACATAAACGTAATAATTCTCCAAAGCCCTCTTATCAAAGAGGACTTTGTGTAAGTTCTGCTTAATTAATTTTACTTATATTCACGCTATGTTTTATAGTTAAGAGGGTTTTATGTTAATTTTTCCTAGCATTTGGCATTATAGTATTATTCAAACGTGTCTCATTTAAATCAGCACCTAATAGATTAGCTCCCTGGAGATTAGCGTTACTTAAATCTGCTCTGGTTAAATCAGCACCTAAAAGATTAGCATTTTGCAGATTTGCATACCATAATATGGTCATTCTCAAATTTGTTCCTACTAACTTAGCATTCTTCAGCTTCCCATGAGTAAGAATTGCTAAATTTAGTTTTGCTTCTGTTAGATTGCAGTTATTGAGGTTACTTTGATTAAGATTAGTGCTGATTAAATTAGCTCTACTCAAGTCAGACCCACTAAAATTCAATCCACTTAAATTTGTGTGCTTCATAATTACACTTGATAAGTCTGCACCACTCAATTTACTATCTAGTAGATAAGCGCCAATCAAACTAGCTTTCTGCAAAATTGTACCTTCAAGTCGGGTTTGGGTTAAATTAGCTCGATCAAGAATAGCTCCCGTCAAATTTGCATCCCTAAAATCTGTATGAGATAAATCAGTTCCATAAAAGTTCATACTAGTCAAATCTAACTTACTGAAATTAGCTTTGACTAAATGCGATCGCTTAAAGCTAACTTTGAATATTTGTGCTTGACTAAAATTTGCTGCCTTTAAATTGGCTTGAATAAATTTACACTTATGTATATTGGCTTTAATAAATTGAGCTTGTTCTAAATTACTTTTGTTAAAGTTGATTTTATATAAATTAAATTCACTAAAGTCAAATCCTGATAGATTGGTACCAATTAAGTTGGCACCAGTTAGTAAGGCACCTTGTAAATTAACTCCTTTTAATAGGGCACCCATGAGATTTGCACCACTTAAATCGCTACCACTTAAGTTTGCATCCTTTAAATTAGTTTTATAAAATTTCGCTTCCCTTAAATCTGTACCCTTAAGGTTTGCACCTCTTAAATTTACTTCTCTAAAATTTACCTTTCTCAGACATAAACCACTTAAATCAACCCCACTTAAATTGAGTTCTACCTTATGGGGGTATATTGTCGCAACCCTGAAGCGATTCCAGACTGGCACACCTCCAGCAATCAAAGCAAGAAGTTCCGATTGATTTTTCAAATCGGGATTTTTTAGCATTATTGTTTAAATGAACTATTTGGGGGCTATTAGTAAGCCGCTAGTAAGTAGCTATTTGCTCTTGCTAAACAAGTGTTTTTACTTATCCTTGCTCTCCAAACGGCTTTCAACTTCTGGTGAGTATACTCTACTAATAGGCTTTTTTCTTGTATTCGCCTTTTCAATTAGTTGATTTTGCATTTGTGCTCTTTCAAATTTTATACTGTATCCCAACCAAATAAAACCCGTACCAAAAACCGCGATCGCGCCAATTAAAGCTCCAGTTAAGACTTTTACCTGGAAGTTAAGAGACTGGAATTGTCGCTCCTGCAATTGTAAATGTTGTAAAGAGTTAATCCTAAGATCGTCATTCACAATGGAATCACGATTTTTATCTATTAAATTTTGACTGTCTGTAATAGCTTGAGTGTTATTATCAGGTACAATAATTTTGATTTGATTATCATCTGTAAGAGAATTTTCTGGAAAGGGAGTTTCAGTTTCTATTATATTATCTAGAGATGGTTTTGCTTGTGTATCAAAAGCTACCTTGGTTTGTAGCCAGTCAGTAATTAATCGGGGACAGTTTTTTTTAAACCAGTACCAAGCAACTATCTTAAAAGCAGGTTTGGATAATCTCACAATCAGCTTCGATATTCCTCGCAAACTCCGAGAGCTAACTTTAGCATTGATGAGATTATTTGAACCGACATCATACAAACAATCTATGATATGTCTAACATTAGTTTCTTCTCTAATCAGTAAGTTTTCTACTAATAGCAGAACATCATGCATCTTTGCCTCTGACAGCTTTGCTTCTGTCAGTTCTCCTGTAGTTTTTTCTGATTTTTGTGATATTACTGGCATAATTTTTAAGCTATCTCTAGCTGGCACTGTAATAAAGTAATATATATAATTTTTCAGTAGATTAGTCTATGGACAGCGGAATACACCAAAAATTCAATTTT
>JBCCDM010000409.1:0-5733 GCA_039030795.1 Cyanobacteria bacterium P01_A01_bin.84 | reverse complement strand
CTTGATTGCCAGCCATCACTGCCAGTCCCCGAGTTCAAGGCATCGATCGACGATTCGATAGGTGCATTGGTCTATAGGCTCGCGCATGCATGCTGAGTGTTCGACTCCCTTTGCGTCCGCCGGCGGAAGAAGAAGAAGAAGAAGAAGAGAAGTGCCAGTAAATATGCGCTTTAGCGATCCGATCCGGCCTGGCCCGCTTGGCTTTGGCTCTAGCGAGTCGTAGAATAACAAGTGAGACGGCAGCGATGGCGGCGACAAAAGGAACGGTAAGGCATTGTCCCCCATCCTCCATGGTCGCTGATCCCAGGCGCACCGACCTGACTGGCTGTCTGGAATGTAATCTCAACCCAAGTCGAACGCAGGTCTAAGTCAGCGAAACAAGTAAGCCAGTAAACCAGCTATCCAACAGCCAAGCCAGCACTCGTTCTCCACCGACTCCCCTCTTCCTTTGAAACAGCGATGAAGTCGAAAGACAGCGGAGTGGAGCTGGACGATGACGCGATGGCGGCGCTGCTCGAGGCGGACCTGGAGGGGAAAAGAAAGGTGAGAAAGAGAGGGAGAAAAGGAGGATGAGGAGGGAGGGGATTTAAATTTCGATTTTGATTTAAGCATCTAAATATCAAGTAAATAGGACTTACGAACTCGTAACGAGTAATAAGGCTTTGCGATTACTTCCCTATGGTCGTAATGACCTAAACACGTAGTCCGTGCGTAAGTCCTGGTAAAACTTTGATGTTTTTTTTAATGAAAATTTGCATAATTTATCTGAGTATTGATGTTAGATATCAATAACCCTGTCTACAACTACATCTAAATATTAAAAGTTAATTCAATATCTAAAAACTAAGTCAGAGATTGAAAGCAATGTTAAGAAATTTAAAATTAACACATAAGTTTACAATTGTTTTGATTGCAATTTTAATCATTGGTACAAGTGTTAGCGGATTAGCTCTCTCAGCAGTGTTAAGACACAATGCTCAGCGAGAAGTCACTTCCACAGCACTTTTGCTGATGGAAACAATGACTTCAGTCCGCGAGTACACTAACCAACAAGTAAGAGATGAACTCAAAGATAAACTAGAAACAAGATTTTTACCCCAAAGCATACCAGCTTACTCAGCGACAGAAGTATTTAGAAATTTGAAAAAAAAGCAAGGGTATGGTGAATTCTTTTACAAAGAAGCAACCTTAAACCCGACAAATCCCCGAGATTTAGCGAATGATTTTGAAGAATCGATAGTACAGAAGTTTAGACAGGATAAAAACTTAAAGGAATGGAAGGGATATCGTTCTCTTCCTGCAGGGGATATGTTTTATATTGCTCGTCCCTTAGCAGTATCTAGTCCTGCTTGCTTAGATTGTCATAGCACTCCAGAAAGAGCTCCTAAAACTCAAATAGAACTATATGGTGGTTTGGGAGGATTTGGTTGGAAGTTAAATGAAATTGTTGGAGCGCAAGTTATTTCGGTACCTGCAAGTAGAGTAATTAATAGGGCAAATCAATCTTCATTTCTAATTGTTGGTATAGTCTCAATGATTTTCGCCTTAGTAATTGTTTTAGTAAATATATTTTTAAATCGTCAAGTAGTACGTCCCCTAAAAAAAATTACTCGTGTTGCAGAAGAAGTGAGTATGGGACATATGGATGTAGATTTTGATTCTGTTTCTAATGATGAAATTGGCAATCTTGCGAAAGCTTTTAAGAGAATGAAATTGAGTTTAGATAAAGCGATGACTAGACTTAAGCGTCCTCCTAGTGGGACTCAAGGTGGTAGTTATGGTAGTACTGGAGGGGGAAGAAGTACCCAGTAGAGTTTTTGACAAACGAAGATTTGTCCGAAGCGACGGTCAATACGTGTAGGAAAAGCATAAGTCCTATTGGACACGCGGAAGCGTTAACGTCTCGGACGGAATTACGTAGCTTTTGCGTAAGTCCTGTTCTTCTTGAAAAAAAAAACATCCTAACCCCAAAGCGTAGCGCTCTCCGTAAACGCTTCCACGTATTCGATAGGACTTTACGTTTGTAACGTATAAGCATAAAATAATTGGTTCCAAAAATTGGAAAAAGGCTCAATTGAGAATCCCTCGGCTTCATAGAAAAATTTCTAATATCAGAAAGGATACTATTCATAAATTGACTTCATTACTAGCTAAGAACCACGGAACGATAGTGATAGAAGATTTAAACGTATCTGGAATGATGAAAAACCATAAACTAGCTGGTGCGATTTCTGATATGGGTTTTTACGAAGTTAGAAGACAACTTGAATATAAATGTAAGTTGTACAGTTCTAAATTAGTTGTAGTAGATAGATGGTTCCCATCATCTAAAACTTGTTCTAATTGTGGTTATAAAAAAGAAATACTCTCTTTAAGTGAAAGAGTATTTGATTATGAACACTGTAATTTTACAATCGACCGCGATTTGAACGCTGCAATCAATTTGTCCAAGGCTTTCAGTTAGACAGTTTCAGCCTGTGGATGGGAAGTAAAACACCAAAATGCTATATGTCTAGATTCCTCTAGTTATGGGTAGTTTTGGGTAAGTTTTATGTAACGGTTCATGTGATTCTTTCCTACACTAAGTTTCGGTCACAATGACAAATTGTGTTTGCATAAGTCCTGTTCATATAAAAATTATTAATTAATAACTAATCACTCTTATAAAAGACGACGTTTAAACTCTTGTGCAGCTTTTGGATCGGGAATTTCTTTTGCTAATTCTTCTATAAACTGAACGTTAGAAACAGGTGGATGTTCTATTAATAAATCTTCTACAATTATGCTTGCCATTGGTCCTATATAATAGGCTAATTCTTGCTGAGCACGCTGTACAAAAGTTGAATTAATAGAATTTGCTGGCTGAATTAAGTTATTGGGGTAAGGCTGAGGATTTTCATGGGGTGGAGAACTTACATGGTTTTGAGAATATTGTGGATTGATAGGTGGTGAAATATTAGTAGACGAATGATAAGATGACTCGACTACGGTGGGAGGATTGTTAATAATAGTTGGCGGTGATTCCTTATATGACTCTGGTTGAGTAAACTGTTGGGGTATAATCCGGGTCGAAAAAGTGTTAGGTGTAGCTGTACTCTCTGAATAATTTGAGCTATTTGAAGTGTTTGAGCTATTTGAAGTATTTAAAGTGTTTGAAGTATTTGAGCTATTTGAATAATTTGAAGACTTCAAATTATTCAGATCCGCTATCACTTCTTGAGTACTCTGATATCTCATCCTTGGTGTGTCTGCAAGCATCCGATCTAATACTTGAGCAAAATTATTGCTGACATGACAATAGTTTTGCCATATCCATTCCAAAGAGTATTGATCCATTAAGTAGGATGGGTCTCTCCCTGTAAGAAGTACAGCTGCTGTAACTCCCAAAGCATATAAATCGCTACTAGGGGAACATAAACCAATGCTGATTTGTTCCCGGGGAGCGTACCCAACTTTTCCTACTAAAGACATTTTTCCAACAAAAGCAGCGTGCTGAGGATGCATGACCTGATTGATATCAGCTATTTGCTTACCAACACCAAAGTCAATTAGTACAGGCAAATTTTTACCTGTTGGTAACATAATATTATCTGGGGAAATATCCCGATGAATAATATTATGTTGGTGAACGTATTCCAAAACTGGTAATAAGTTGCTTAACCATTGAATAATTTCAACTTGATTAAAGGTATTTCCTCGGCTTTGACGTTCCTGTAAAAGGGTAGAGTAAGTTTTACCATCTACAAATTCTTGGACTAGAAACAAACGACCATCACCTTCAAAGCAAGCTAAAAAACGAGGAATCTGAGGATGTTCTAGCTGATGAAGAATTTTTGCTTCTCTTTTGAATAAGTCGCGACATTTTTCTAGTTCCCCATTTCCTGTACCTATGGGAGCAAACTCTTTGAGAACACAAGATTCGTTAAAGCGTCGGGTATCAAGAGCAAGATAAGTTCGTCCAAGTCCCCCTTGTCCGAGTAATTTTTGAATGATATAACGGTTATCAATTAAGGTTCCGGAAGCTATTTCTGGTTTTGTTAAAGGGGGTTGAGACATTTGGACTTACTCCTTACTCTGGTTAATTGATGATTAGAACTCCTCGACTTAAGTCAGGTCGTATACAATGTTGTTCTGAGACTGAGAACTCTATACTGTGATTTGGAGTTACGAAAGAATAGTTGAATAGATATCTAAGGCAATATTTAATCCAGGTCGCTATAATCTTCTATCTCCTGCACCTGTCTATTTATGCAGGATATGAAGGTTTTTGTAATATTTATTAACTTTATACAGAAAAAGGTTGTACAGAAAAAGGTTTCTAATAAAATTGAATGAATTTATGGCGATCGCGTTCCCCGATACCTCCAACTCTTCTAACTCAGTTACTTATCAGCAGATATTCCACAAAAAATGCAACTATAATGTAAATTTTTGTAACTTAATGAATTATGTCTAGATATCTATTATTCTCTATTTATAGATATTTCACTTGCATTTAGCCTATATCTATCGAGAATTTTCTTCTTCATCTGGAGATAAAGAACTCGTTAAGACTGCTGGAGTTTCTCTAAGATTTTGTTCTAGGGGTTGAATTTTGCTAACTAGTTCAATGAACTGTTTGTAGTTGGGAATTTTTGCATTAGGTACATAACCAGCATCGACGGTGATATATCCAGGTGCGTTTTTCATTGCATTTTTAATTAGGTCATCCTTTGCGATATCTGGTGAGATTAAGACGACTCCGGTGGGAATATAGCGACCTCGGTGTATTATTTTAAAATTTCTTTTTTTTAATTCTCGGCTGTGTAATTCAAAATCTTGTTTAGATACAGCACCAGCATCAACATCTCCTTGTGCTACCCACTGTAATAATTTTTTCGGTGTAGGTGCAAAGCGTATTTGTTTGAGAGTTAGACCATATAAATCGTACAAAGGAACATAATATCCAGCAGCAGAACCTTTTTGTCCTAGTGCTACAGTTCGATTTGCAAGATCGGATATTTGGCTAATTGCACTATCTTGATTGACAATAATTAAGGAACGTTGAATATTGCTAACTCCTTCCAGGGGAAATAAAGGTTTATATCCTCCTTTCGCAATCGCGATCGCTGCTAAACCGGGGGGTGCAAATACGATATCCCATCTTTTATCTTTAATTTGTTTAATAGCGCGTAATTCGTTGTAAGTTGGTTCTAATTCAACTATAGATTTAGTTTTTGCTGAAATATATTCTTTAAAACCACCGAACTTTTCTTGCGATCGCTTGCTTTCACCATAGCTAACTACACCTATAGTCAGCTTTTTCAGTTCTTTGCTTTCACTTGTTGCGGTGCATCCTACACCTAGTAATGCAAACAGGAATAAAAATCCAAACACGATTGAGCGTCGCCTAAACATGATTTTTATAAAATTAATCAAATATTCTAATTACTTAAATATTCACTTATAAGCAAGTGTTTATTCTCATTATCTATAGTTTGGGAGTTTTGTGTGGGAAATACTGAGAAAACTTCACGTTTCCCCCAACAGGTTAATTTACTAATATCTGAGAGGATGTTGGGACAGGAAAATCTCTCTCCTGATTTATCAGATTTATCTAAAAATTGCTGTATTTTGGTAAATGTAGGTAAGATTAGATAATTTTAACTGAAGATAAATGTAAAATTTAGTATTTTGCGACTCCGAAAATAAATAAATTGGGAATAAAAATAGTAAAGACTTTGCTTTTTAAGT
>JBCCDM010000408.1:0-5733 GCA_039030795.1 Cyanobacteria bacterium P01_A01_bin.84 | reverse complement strand
GCTTCTGTGAGAGCTTATACGGTTACAAAAATATAAATTAGTTAATATAATGAAACAATAATAAGAGTTAAGCAATAATTTTTAGTGATGGAAGCTATTCAATTTCCATGGTTGACAGCCATCATACTTTTACCGATAGTAGGCGCGTCATTCATTCCCTTACTACCAGACAAAGAAGGTAAAACAGTCCGTTACTACGGTTTAGGAGTAGCGATCGCCGATTTTGCTCTAATGGTTTACGCTTTCTGGCAAAGTTATGATTTTCAAAATTCTGGTTTCCAACTAGTAGAGAAATACTCTTGGGTACCACAGTTGGGCTTAAATTGGTCAGTCGCCGTAGACGGTTTATCAATGCCTTTAGTGCTATTAACAGGTTTAATCAACACTTTGGCAATATTTGCAGCTTGGAGAGTCACAAACAAGCCACGTTTGTTTTACGCTCTGATGCTAATCATGTACAGCGCTCAAATTGGTGTATTCGTAGCACAGGACTTACTTCTGTTCTTCTTGATGTGGGAAATTGAGTTAGTTCCTGTATATCTATTAATTTCTATTTGGGGAGGTCCCAAGCGTGCTTACGCTGCAACTAAATTTATTCTTTACACAGCAGCGGCATCTATATTTATATTAGTTGCTGGTTTTGCAATGGCTTTCTCTGGAGATACAATCACCTTTGATATGGCATCTCTAGGAATGAAAGAATATTCCAGAACCTTAGAATTATTAGCCTATACTGGTTTTCTGATTGCCTTCGGTGTCAAAATGCCGATTTTCCCACTACACACTTGGCTACCTGATGCTCATGGCGAGGCTTCAGCCCCAGGTTCCATGATTTTAGCAGGTGTGTTGTTGAAGATGGGTGGATATGCTTTGATCCGCATCAACATAGAAATGTTACCTAATGCTCATGTTTACTTTGCCCCTGTATTAGCAGTTTTAGGTGTAGTCAATATTATTTATGGTGCTTGTTGTGCCTTTGCTCAAACCAATCTGAAAAGACGTTTGGCTTATTCCTCCATCGCTCACATGGGATTTGTATTAGTAGGGATTGCTTCTTATACTGAACTGGGTATGAGCGGTGCGCTATTACAGATGGTATCCCATGGTTTAATTGCCGCAGCCTTATTCTTCCTCTCTGGTGTGACATACGAACGTACTCATACCTTGGTAATGGATAAAATGGGTGGTATGGCTAAATTAATGCCTAAAACCTTCGCTCTATTTACTGCCGGTGCAATGGCTTCTTTGGCTTTACCAGGAATGAGTGGATTTGTTGGTGAGTTGATGGTATTCCTAGGTATTGCCACCAGTGATGTTTACAGTTCCAGTTTTAAAATTGTGATTGTTACTCTGAGTGCAGTTGGTGTAATTTTGACACCAATATACTTACTTTCCATGTTACGTCAAGTATTTTACGGCGATCGCAATACAGAGCTACATTTAGATTCAGTTGTACCTGACGTTAAACCCCGTGAACTATTTATTACCGCTTGTCTATTAGTTCCCATCATTGGTATTGGTTTATATCCAAAATTAGTAACACAAACTTACGATGTAAAAACTGTAGAAGTAGCGACTCATGCACGTCAGTTTTTACCAGTTGTTGCAAAACAGCAGCCATCAAGTTTGTATTCTCAAATTTTTACTACTCCAACGTTAGCTAGTTCTGAAACAGTTGGAAGTTCGACAAATATTACTGAATAATTTTTATATTTTCATAGGGACTGGTGCAATTACATCTGAATATAGGGCTATCTGAATGGGGGTAATTTGATGAAATTATCCCCTATAGTTTATATTTTTTAATAGTTTGATAAATTGTCACAATCCAACAACTAATTAGATTTTAAGCTAAGGGTTGATTCAAATTATTAACATATATTAAAGTTTTTTGACCTACTTCTTTTCATACTCTTGACAAAATTTGCATGGACCATTTGGATTAACTGCACAGCGTATTATTTCCGAATAAGCATTATACTTACAGCTAGCATCCCCAATAATCCAGCATCCATCTACAAAACTTTTCTCGTCGCTGGGTGTTTGAGCTGATTGTACGTATAAAGC
Source organism: Cyanobacteria bacterium P01_A01_bin.84 (assembly GCA_039030795.1). Classification (GTDB taxonomy): domain Bacteria; phylum Cyanobacteriota; class Cyanobacteriia; order Cyanobacteriales; family Nostocaceae; genus JBCCDM01. The sequence goes on along the minus strand of JBCCDM010000408.1, from coordinate 3,666 downwards.
GGCAGTATGCAAATGGTAACGTCCAGCTCTGAGATGATAGCGATGACGACGTTCTAGGACGGTATAGGTTTTACCTTGCAAATCTAGATAATTTCCTGGTTGCGGTGTCCAATCTAATCTTACCTTCCCTAGGCTCTGGCGTGGATGCGTCAGAATAATCTCTGTTGGTAAAGAGTCTTGCTCCATAAGTTATTGGCAAAGATATTTGATATTATTTTGACGGATTTTATAAGTATTTAGGCAAAAGCTTAACGGGACTTAGGCAAAAAATATGCCAAAAATAACTTCAAAAGCTGATGTGGCAAGTTTTTAACATCGATTCACCTATTTTTTGATATATCTAGGTTTCAGACATTTTTACCAATTGAGGTTTTCCCTTACCCCTAACTGAATTTGAGGTGATTTTTAGCTCCAAAAATATCAGAGTCCTGTTAGGCAGATTATGCACATTATATTTACCCAACACAGAGTTTAGAATAGCGATCGCTATTCTGATACATAATTAAATGAACTATTTTCATTCACAATAAGATCAAAAGTTTAAATCTTAATTTTAAATCTTAATATAAGTTAATTATTTGATGTCTTTCGACTAGGGTTATGCTTGCAGGGGACTGTGTTACGACTAGAATTGCGACTAAAATATTTATACACTTAAATTAAGTTAAGTGTTTTCAGTGCTTAAGAAAAATATCATTAGGGAAACTTGAAATTTGGGGGGAAAGAAAATTTGAGCCTAATTATGTCTTAACCCTCTTGTTTTGGCTTCAAATTGATAACATCTGTGAAGCGGACTTATTAAATTCTTTGAAGTTATGTAGCCTTTTGATTACGAGAGCTAGTCTGCTGCGGTAGACTAAGCCTTGATTATAACTCTTTCACTGAGAACAATACGGGCGAAAGGAGCTTTTTTTCAATGTCTCATACCGTTAAAATTTACGATACTTGTATTGGCTGTACCCAATGCGTTCGTGCTTGCCCCACTGATGTACTAGAGATGGTTCCTTGGGACGGCTGTAAAGCTTCTCAAGTTGCATCTTCTCCACGTACAGAAGACTGTGTAGGTTGTAAGCGTTGCGAAACTGCTTGTCCTACTGATTTCTTAAGTATCCGAGTATATTTGGGTGCGGAAACCACTCGCAGTATGGGTTTGGCTTATTAAGAAATTTCATTGCATTTGTGCTTATTACCTAGCACAATCTAGTGCAATTAATTCTTAGATAGTAAGACAGTTTTACAAAAAAGTAAGGAAAATACTTGCCATAATGATTAGTTTTGGTAGGTATTTCCTTACTTTTAGGAAATAAATAATTATATTGGCTCAATATTAAAGAGCAATCTTAAAGAGCAATTATCTGGCAGAACAAGAATTAATTTCTTCTGGTGATTTTTGCATCACATTGCTCCAGTTGAGTAGCAACTATACTGGTTTATAAATCTTGTATTTATAAGGTGGTGTGAGTAAATGTGTGGCATTGTCGGGTATATTGGCACGCAAATAGCAACAGAAGTTTTACTATCTGGTTTAGAAAAGCTTGAGTATAGAGGTTACGATTCTGCTGGTGTAGCAACAATTTGGGAAGGCGAGATGAGTTGCGATCGCGCTAAAGGAAAGCTACACAATCTACGCTCGAAGTTAGAACAAGTAGAATCTCCTGGTAGAATTGGTATCGGACACACTCGTTGGGCGACACACGGAAAACCAGAGGAACATAACGCTCACCCCCACATGGATATGAGTAAGCGGGTAGCGGTGGTGCAAAATGGTATAGTTGAGAACTATCGAGAACTAAGAGAACAGTTAAAAGAACAGGGATGTGAGTTTGTTTCAGAAACTGATACAGAAGTAATTCCTCATCTGATTGCTCAGTTTCTCAAAGAAGAAATAGCTTTAGGAGAATGTGATGATGATTCTTTCTTCTTTGAGGCGGTCAGAAAAGCTACCCAAGAGCTTAAGGGTGCCTTTGCAGTTGCAGTTATTTGTGCAGACTACCCCGATGAGTTAATTGCAGTACGTCAACAAGCTCCACTGGTTATAGGTTTTGGTCAAGGGGAATTTTTCTGTGCTTCGGATACACCTGCGATTGTTTCTTACACTAGGGCTGTTTTACCTTTGGAGAATGGAGAAATAGCTCGTTTGACACCTCTGGGAGTAGAGGCATATGACTTTGAAGGGCGGAGATTGAAAAAGCATCCGCAAATGTTGAACTTGAGTCCCATGATGGTCGAGAAGCAGGGATACAAGCACTTCATGCTCAAAGAAATATACGAGCAACCAGGTGTGGTTCGAGATGCTTTGGCAGCTTATTTTGATAGTGAATGGATTGCAACTGATACAGAAAAATCTCCGATAAAATTAGATTTAGCACCAGAAATTTATACTGATTTAGAACAAATTCAAATTTTAGCTTGCGGTACAAGTTGGCACGCGGCTCTAATTGGAAAATATTTATTAGAACAGTTATCAGGAATTCCTACTCAGGTACATTATGCTTCCGAGTTTCGTTATGCACCTAGCCCGTTAACTACCAACACCCTGATTGTAGGAGTGACTCAGTCTGGTGAAACCGCCGATACTCTGGCAGCTCTGACAATGGAAAAAGAACGTCGCAGCAAGAAAGAAACTAAGTATCAACCGCGACTTTTAGGAATTACTAATCGTCCTGAAAGTAGTTTAGGTAGAATGGTGCCTCATATTATTAATACCTTAGCGGGTATTGAAATTGGCGTAGCGGCAACCAAAACCTTTGTTGCCCAAGTGATGGCATTTTATGCGTTGGCTTTAGATTTAGCATATCTGCGTCAGGCTGTTTCTAACACCAGATTACAAGAAATTATTATTGGTTTACGACAGCTACCGGGTGAAATTGAGGGTTTATTAGAAACCCAGGAAAGATATATAGAAGAGATGGTTCATGACTTTGGAGAAACCACAGATTTTATCTTTTTAGGTAGGGGAATTAACTTCCCCATCGCTTTAGAAGGAGCTTTAAAACTCAAAGAAATCAGTTATATTCATGCCGAAGGATATCCCGCAGGGGAAATGAAACACGGTCCTATTGCTCTCTTAGATGAAAAAGTACCAGTAGTCGCGATCGCAATGCCGGGAAGTGTTTACGAAAAGGTTATTTCTAATTCTCAAGAAGCCAAAGCTCGGGATTCACGTTTAATTGGGATTGCACCTGCGAACTCGGAAGAAGCAGCAGAAGTCTTTAATGATTTAATTCCCGTTTCTGCTGTAGATGAATTACTTTCACCAATTTTGACTGTGATTCCTTTACAGTTACTGGCTTATCATATTGCTGCTCGTCGCGGTTTAGATGTGGATCAACCAAGGAATTTAGCTAAAAGTGTTACAGTTGAATAGAGTATAAATACGTAAATAATATTTTGTAAACTTGTTTTTAGGTAGATTTTCATTTGAATGAAAATCTAAATTATACTAGTTTTGAATAGTAAAACACATAAGCGATCGCATTTTTTAGTAGAGTGCGATCGCGTTTTTACTTACAATTGTATTTAAGTAGTTAAACAAAATAAATTACACAATATCATTATAAATGAGACACAGCATAATGACCCAATATAAAAGGTTTGAGCTTATTTCTTTGGTTTATAATACAAGTTTGTTGGAATCCCTGTGAACTAAGAATTCCCTTGTTTTTT
>JBCCDM010000407.1:0-5757 GCA_039030795.1 Cyanobacteria bacterium P01_A01_bin.84 | reverse complement strand
AGCGGGTTGCTAACGAAAAAATTTGGTTTTCAAGTGTTTACTTACAAAAAATCTATTTGATTTGCTTTTTATCTTTTCAGCGTCTAGTCTTTGAAAGGGTTGCCCTGCCACGATGTGACTGCGGTTGTCACCCCCTGAGCATTTTTATAGAATGCACTATATTCTCTTCAAGACATATGCCTAGTTATAAATCGGCTGATGATTTCAGGATATTAACGCAAAGTAAATATGACTTAATCTCAAATTAAAGGAATCAGATTAAAGATAAAATTTAACTGCTTCCAACCCATTCCCCTTCTTATAAATTCTTTAGAGACAGTCAAATAACAGCAGAGTAATTATGTTTTGTGATTAGACATCTTTCTATTTACATGATTACAATTCATTAAAATATAAATTCGTCTCTAAATTTACATTAGAGAATTTATTTTTATTTCTGTAACCATTGTAACTTTTTACCTGCAAATATCCATAATTTTAATAAAAATTAACTATACAAATTATAAGTTAAGCTGATTTATAGCTATTTACAAATTATTGTCATTTTTAATGAGTGTTTATTTTCTAATAGAGTAAAAGTAGACCTCCTACCTTGATGGAAGATAAGCGCGATGTTCTCAGGAAAAAGACCAAATAATTTGGGTGCAAATAACGGTAAGTTAGCACCCTGTCCTAGCTCACCAAATTGTGTTTCTTCTCAAAGTCCAAGTTCAGATACAACTCACTTTATTCAGCCTCTGACATACAATTCCAATTCCCAAAAAGCACTATCCGATTTGAAAAATATCATCCAGTCTTTAGAAAGAACTAAGATAATAACTGAGACAGAAAATTATTTATATGCTGAATTTAAAAGCGCTTTAATGGGGTTTGTTGATGATGTGGAATTTTATTTAAACCCCAATACAAATAATATTGATGTTCGTTCAGCTTCACGTTTGGGGCAGAGCGATTTAGGTGTCAACAGAAAACGGATAGAAACGATTAGAGAAAAGTTTGAGCAAATGTAAGTTTCGTTAAAAATCTTTACACAAAGCAGGAGTAGCGCGATCGCGCTACTCTAATTTTATTAGATATCTCCGGGAAAGAGTGTAGAGACGTTCAGATGTTCTTAGGAGCCTTCTCTGCAAAGGTTTTATTACACATTCAATTACCGGAGATGTCTATTTGTGTTATAATCTTCAACTCTAATTGAATGGTGGGTTAGGCGATCCTAACTATTCAATTCATCAGTTTGTGCTGCCATAATAAAATCGTTGCGGTGTAAGCCTTTAATTGCATGAGTCCACCATGTTACGGTGACTTTACCCCATTCAGTAAGTAAAGCCGGATGATGTCCTTGTTCTTCTGCTATATCGCCAACTTTATTAGTAAATTTTAAGGCGGATTTGAAATCAGAAAACTCGAAAACCCTCTCTAAACGCTGCTCCCCATCTTGTTCTATAATTTTCCATTCAGGAATTTGGGGTTTTAGTTGCTTAATTTCATCTTCCCTTACAGTTGGCGAATCACCAGTACAAGCGTCACATTTTTGCTGCTTTAGGTTTTCCATTGTTTTAATTTTCGTTTCAAATCATCTCATCTTACTTGAAATACCTTATGTTGTTGGATCTACTATGTAATCTTTCTACAGAATTAAAGTTAAAAAATTGAACGTATTAATTACTAAACAGTTAATTTCTAAACGAATTTCACCTAGCGTTAAAGCTGCAATAAAACAAAAAATAAAAGATATAGGGAGTTTATGTTTTGGTTATGGTTTCTACTATGCCCAAACTCAAGATATAAAAAATTATTTTAGTTACTCTCATCAGTGGAGTGAAATTATTACTCCTATTAAACAGCGTTCTGGTTCACCAGAAGTAAACGAAAATCGTTTGTGGAATATGGAAATATCAGCCCGGGGTATTGATGGACTTGTGCTAAATCCTACTGCTGTTTTTGGCTTTTGGAACCGGGTCTCTCGTCCAATTGTAGCTAATGGTTTCCGAGAAGGTCCGATGTTGGTAGGGAATCGCTTAATAACTGATGTTGGAGGTGGGCTATGTCAAATTTCTACTACACTCTTCCAAGCATTATTATGGGCGAATTGTGAGATTATTGAGCGTTCCAATCATTCAATTGATGCTCATGGAGATAATCGTTTTTTTACTTTGGGACAGGATGCAACCGTAGCTTATGGCTATAAAGATTTGATTGTTAAAAATGATACTCAAATTCCTTTAATGTTGCGCTTACAGATTTTAAAGGAAAAATCTCAGGCGATCGCAAGTGTTTGGGGTCAAGAACCAAAGCCAGTTAAAGTAAAAATTGAATCCAATATTTTAGAAGAAATACCTGTAAATAATGCTAAGGGAATGTCTGGTTGGCAGGTAGAAACAATTCGTTACGTACAGCCTTGTTTAAACAACAATCATGAGGATATAAACTGGCAAATTAACTATCACGTTACTGATATATATAAGCCCTATGTCCAGTTATATTAAAGTCCCAGCTACAGCCTTACATAATTTTCTTGAAGATGTACTCTCACCTTACCAATTATTACCGGAAGTCGCAGCAGAAGCGATCGCTCATTTGGTGGAAGCAAATTTGTGTGGTGTAGATTCCCACGGTTTACAGCAGATTTTTGGTTATGTTAAAAGCTTAAAAAATGGCAGGATTAACCCCAAACCAGAATTACAGATAAATACAGAACGTCCGACGATGATTCGCATCGATGCTGATAGAAGTCCGGGACAATACGCTGCAAAAGTAGCAATGGAAATGGCTATTACTCAAGCAAAGCAATTGGGAATGGCGTTGGTGGGGGTAAATAACAGCAACCATTTTGGTATGGCTGGTTACTATACGCGTATGGCTGCACGCTCAGGTACTATTGGTTTTGCAACAAGTGACACTAATGCTGTAGATTTAGCTCCTTATGGGGGAAAAGTAGCGAAACTAGGAAATAATCCCATTTCCATTAGTATTCCTACAGGTACGTCCCAACCAATAGTCTTAGATATGGCAGCAGGAACTGTGAGTGGTGGGAAAATAAAACACTTTAAGTATCAGGATTTGCCGATACCTGAAGGTTGGGGAATCACTGCTGAGGGTAAACCAACTAATGACCCCAAACAGGTAGCAGTTAATATACCCGGGTCTTATAAGGGTGCCGCTTTAGCCTTAATAGCAGATTTATTATGCGGTCCTCTTTTAGGAACAGCTGCATCTATGTTTAAACAGAAAGCAATTCATAATTTGGCTAACGGTACAGGACATTTATTTTGGGCAGTTGATGTCGCTGCATGGACAGATATTAAAGAATTTTATACAGAAGTGCAAACAGCGATCGCATCTTTGAAAAACACACCTGAACTTGACCCGAATCAACCTATTTATTATCCAGGGGAACTCGAAGCAGTTAACCACGATGAACGAATCACCACAGGTATTCCTATACCGGTTGCTTTGATCAATGAGCTGGAGGCTGTTTTTGGTGAAAGTTCTGTTTACAAGTTAAAAATTGACCTTGATAAGGTTTGACGATTTTTTATTAATACTAGGACTTACGCAAAAGTAACGTAGTTCCGTCCGAGACGTTAACGCTTCTGCGTGTCCGCTAGGACTTTACGTTTGCGACGTATAAGCTAAGCATGAGCACACTCCGTCTTTGCTTCTGCGTATCCGTGCTTGACTCATGCTAACCCTACACGTAGTGACCGTCGCTTCGGACAAATCTTCGTTGCGTAAGTCCTGAATACAATTTTTGTGTCTTTGAATAATAACCGTTTACCCATTAACCCGACCACATCATAAATGATGGGTCTAATTGAATTACAAAGCCTGCTTTAAGGCAGGCTTTATTATAGATTAGCCACACTATTGACTTAGCTACATTGTATTCTTTGAATGGATGTAGGCTTCTGAGCAATTCTTCTTCAAGACTTACTTAAAACCCAATTTACCAAAGTCCGCACGCCGAAACCAGTTGCACCAGAACTGTTGTAACCACTTTCTTTATCAGCCCAAACTGTGCCAGCAATATCAATGTGTGCCCAGTGGGGAGTATCTTTGACAAATTGCTTTAAGAACAAAGCCGCAGTTATAGAACCACCTGCACGAGGTCCGGTATTCTTCATATCAGCAATACCTGATTTTAAACCTTCAAAGTACTTATCTTCCATCGGCATTCGCCAAACTTTCTCACCGACGTTATCTGCTGCTGCTTGTAGTTGAGATACTAATTCGTCGCTAGGAGAAAATAATCCAGCAATATCGTTACCCAAGGCTACAACGCAAGCACCAGTTAAAGTTGCTAAATCAACTATAGCGTCTAAGCCTAACTGATCGGCATATACTAAAGCATCCGCTAAAGTCAAACGTCCTTCCGCATCCGTATTATTTACCTCAATGGTTTTACCATTGGAAGCCTTGAGAATATCTCCTGGATGCATAGCATGACCACTAATCATATTTTCAGTCACTGCCGAAATAAAGTGGACCTCCACATCGGGTTTGAGCTGAGCGATCGCTTTAGCTGTTCCCAAGGTGGTAGCACCACCCCCCATGTCGATTTTCATGGTTTCGATACCGCTACCAGCACCTTTGATATTTAATCCACCAGAATCAAAGGTTAAACCTTTACCAACAATTCCTAATTTGGCTTTAGGAGTGCCTTGGGGTACATAGGTAAGATGAATAAACTTTGGTGGTAAATCGGAAGCTTGAGCGACACCTAAAAAGGCACCCATACCTAGTTTTTCACAGTCTGCTTTTTCTAATATTTCTAGTTTTAAGCCATATTCAGAAGCCATATCTTCAGCAATTTTTGCCATGGTAATTGGTGTTACCTCATTTGCCGGGGCTGCAACTAATTCTCTTGCTAAAATAACCCCAGAACAAATTTGCCTAGCACTCTCAATTACAGTATCTTGTCCTGTGAAACCTAATAAATCGACTGTTTCAACTTTTATTTCTTTTTCTTCTGGTTCTGATTTAAAGCGATCGTCTTTATAAAGTGCCAACTCTATGCCTTCAGCAAGTGCCTGAGCGCTTTTAACTGGATCGTCATTACATACTGGTAAACTGATACCTAAAGTTTTACACTTTTGCTTAGAGGCTAATCTGGCGGCATTTGCAGCTGTTTTACGTAGAGTTTCTAATGTAAATTTTTCAGCTTTACCTAAACCGACTACTATAATTTTACGTAATGTACTAGCACTGCTTAAGCGCGTAAAAGTAGAGCTATTAGCTTTTCCTTTAAATTCTTCTTCAGTAATAAGTTCTTTTAAAGCGCCATCTAACTTTTTATCTAAACTAGCTAGTTCGCCACTCAAATCTGTAGCGTCTTCAAATAATCCTACAACTAAACAATCTCCTGTCCATTCTAAATAAGATTGATTGCTGGCTCGAACTTGCATATTTTTCTGCTATACATCTAAAACGTACTGTAACAGTATTGCGCAAAAAAGCCCGTTATGCCTCTGTGGCTTGACTCTATCTGGAAGATATCTAAAGATATATTTCAGGTAGAATATTTGAAAGCGATTTTAGAGACTGTATATTTAAAAATGGTTATCTTTAAAGCAGGACTTACGCAACGAAAATTTGTCAGAAGCGACGGTCACGTAATCCAGGGTTCCCTGAAAGGGTTGTCGTAGACTAGAAATCGCAAGGATTCTGCGTTAACTACGTTATGCTACGCAAACGTAATGACGAAGTTACGTAGGTTTTGCGTAAGTCCTGAATTATTCCTGGGGATCTTAGTTCTTT
>JBCCDM010000406.1:0-5774 GCA_039030795.1 Cyanobacteria bacterium P01_A01_bin.84 | reverse complement strand
AGACAGTGCTGCGGGAGGGTTTCCCGACCCAGGCAACTGCGAACCCGAAGGGGGCTGTTTTTGTAAACCAGCCCAGAGGCTCGAACGGTTTGTATTGTAATCTCAGTACAGACAGTTCAGGGCTACTAAAAGCCCACACTGACCTTGCGGTACAGTGTGGGTAGTTTACTATTCTCCCTTCCCCCTCTCAACCGAATAATGAAGAAAAACTTCCTCCCCAACTTTCTCTACATTTAAAAGCTTTAATCTAGGAGCATTTGTTTCCAAAAAACCTTTACCTTCAACGGGGGTAACTGCATCAACACCACCAAGGATTAATGGACATACAGTTATCCATAACTCATCAATTAAGTTTAATTCCAACATAGATGCAACTAACTCTCCCCCACCCAAAACCGCTAAATTTTCAATTCCTGCATCTTTTAAATGCTTCAATGCTGCACAAATATCAACTTGTCTGTTGGGAGTTTCAAAAATCAAGGTTTGCTGAAACTTCATATATTCATTTTCGCAGTACTTAGCTTGACATTTTTGCCAAAATAACTGTCCAGTAGATGTTGTAAGTAGACAACGACTTATTGATTGACGAAAAAACTGAATGTCCGGATTTATATTGCCAGAGTTTGTAATGATTATGTGAAGGGGCTGAGGAGGTTTCTCTGCCTTAGCTCGGTTGCGCAATAGTTGTGCATCCGAGATTGTTAATGTTGTACCGTAAGCACGAAGAGTACTCGCACCGAATATCACAGCATCAGAGGTTGCTATTTGTTTTTCTAAATGTGCCTTATCATTGCTTGAACCAAATCGGGCTGAAGACGAATTAAAGTCAGCAATTTTTCCATCTACACTAATTGCTAATACAACTTTAGTATGAGGACGATTTGAGACCATAATTTTTCTTTATTTTTGTTTATTATTCTTATATTCTCTTAATAATATTTCGATAAGGATGAATGCAGTTTTTCATAGGTATTCATCATAATTATCATGTTAAATCATCTATTCTTACTGATTTTCCTCGAAATTAAATTATTGATTACAACTAAGTTAATAAACAATTTGTATGAATAGTTGCTTTTTTACCATAAGAATTTCTGCATTTTTTATATGAATAAAAGTAATGTTGATAACTTAACAATATTAGATGCTCGAATTCCATATTGTTGCTATCGTGGATCCCATATGTTGAGTGAGACTGCCGATGGCTAAAACTCGTCAATCATCTTTCCGTCGAATCTTGATATCAAGAATCTTGCTGTTATCAGTTCCTGTTTTACTAACAGGAGAGATAGTCATTTTCCATAAAGCACGTTCTAGTTTATTAGAAACTGCGGGCAAGAATCTTACAGAAAGCGCCATTATCAAAGGCGATATGATTCAAAATTCGATTTCTGCTCTAAGGAGTAATTTACTTAGCGCTAGCAAAACTACAGCCTTACAAGCTGGTTCTCCAACAGAAATCAGCGATTTTATTTACAAGATGCAACAATATTTACCAACCAAAATTGAATGCATCCAGCTAACTTCAACAGATAATGGAAAAATTGTCAATAGTACTTGTGGTGAAAAACCAATTAAAGACTTTAGACTACCACTACCTAGTAAGGAAGTTGACTTAGAAGTTGTTCTACCTCCAAAAATCGGTAAAACGGGTAAAAGAGATACAAAAAATCAGTTACGATTAATATTCTCTGTTCCAGTTTATAACCAGGATAAAAATCTAAAATATACCCTAACTGTACAGTCACTGTTGCGGCTACGAGTCCGAAATCAAAGTGGTATCTTAACTGGTTCTACGGTCATAGTTTCTGAGAATGGAACGATTTTGGCTCATCATTTACCAACTCGCGTAGGAACTAATATAAAAGAGCATATAAATGCCGAAAGGTTACAGAATGCTCTAAAAAAATCTATCAATGGTGATAGAAATTTTCTACATTTATTATTCGAGAAAAATGGTCCAGAATTACTTGCTGGTTATAGTGGGATAAAGGTACCAGTTTCTGAGAGTAAAAAAGAAAAATGGGTAATTTTAGCAGTTACTAGTTTAGAAAATGCCCTTTATGGATTAGAGCAAATCCAAGTCATCTTGCTAATTTTGACAGTATGTCTTATTGGTGGAAGCGTCCTAGCATCGTTATATTTGGCTCGTCAGTTAGCAAATCCTCTGGAAGAGTTGGGGGAGTATGCCCTAAATTTACATTTAAATAGCGACCTGAAACCAGTACCCAAAGATTTTCAAATTCGAGAGTTTAACCAACTTTCTCAAGCTTTGGGACAAATGGTTGAACGTCTGAAGATATGGGCTGAGGAACTTGAACTTGCATGGAAAGATGCAAAGAATGCCAATTCTAGTAAAACCCAGTTTTTGGCTAATACCTCCCATGAATTAAGAAACCCTCTGAATATTATTATTAACTGTGTACGTTTAGTGCGCGATGATATGTGTGACTCTAGGGATGAAGAACTAGAGTTTCTTAAACGTGCTGACGATACTGCGATTCATTTATTAGGTATTATTAATGACTTACTTGATATTTCTAAAATTGAAGCTGGTAAGCTGAGTGTGGTAACAAAACCTCTGAATTTACAGGCTATATTACAGGAAGTTATCAATATTCAGTCAGTTAGCATACAGCAAAAAGGCTTGCAGCTAAATATTCCTCAACTTACAGAGGTAATTCCAGTAAATGCGGATGCTGCTAAGTTGAAGCAAGTCTTGATTAATATTATAAGTAATGCCACTAAATTTACAGACAAAGGAAGCATCACAATTAATACAGATATTGAGAACATTAATCAAAAATCTTATGTAATCATAACTGTCAAAGATACAGGTATAGGTGTCGAAGCAGTTCAACAACAAAAGCTATTTCGTCCTTTTGTTATGGTTGAGGACTCTAATAGTCGTAAATTTGGAGGTACTGGTTTAGGCTTAGCAATTTCACGTAACTTAATCGAAATGATGCAAGGTAGTATCACTTTAGAAAGTGCTGGTCTTAATCAAGGTACAACTATTAAAATTTCTTTACCTCTAATTGATTTGTCTTTATTATATGGAGATGGAGATGGACCCGGAAGTGCTTCACAATCCCCCAAAAAACCATTACCAGAAAAACAAGGAAAAACAAACTTCTCAGCCTCATATAGTATTGCTGATGAAAACACGGTAATAGGAACATCATCTGCTGGAATCAAAGTTATTTCCACAGTGGAAAATTGGTTTAATGGGAACATGGACTGCGATCGCCAAAGTCCAAATGCTGAAACAAGTCAATCTTTGCAGACACAAATAGATGTGAAAAAAGCTGGAGAATATCTACTACAGCAAAATGCATCAGAAAACCAATCAAACTTTATAGATAGACCTTTACCAGACAAATTTTCAAGCCAAAATACAGATACAGTTGAGAGTGGGAGCAACTCAGTCATGTTTTTCTTTAAGAAAAGTAGGCTTTCCTCCTTGCTGGAGAGAATCCGTCAAAGCACTGAGAATAGAAGTTAACTCTTTTCCGACCCAACCATTCGACTTAGAATCCGGTTTATTTTCACGAACGCAATTTATAAAGCGATCGCAAACCTGTTTTAATGGTTCTGCTGTGGGAATTTCTATATTTTCTCGGTTTTGATTAACAGGAATGTATTTCCGGTCTTGAATTTCAAATTCTCCGTTAATTAAAGTTAAAGGAGCATCTGGGGACATCTCATCAAAAATCAAGCTACCATTACTACCCACCATTCCTAATCGTCTTTGCTTATCTGGGTTTAACCAACATAGGTGAATATTAGTTTGAAAACCAGAAGGATAAATCATTTCTACCCAAACCAAGTCGGATAATTCTGGTTGTAACCAAACTGAACCTGTAGCTCTGAGAAGGTGGGGTAATTCACCTAACCAACAGTTAAAAATGGCAATATCATGAATTGCTAAATCCCAAAGTGCATCAACATCTTGACGTACTGGTCCGAGGTGAGTCCTGGTCGCATATCCATAGCGTAAATCCCCGATTTTTCCTGCTTGAATTATTTCTTGTCCTCTCTCTACAGCAGGATGAAATAAATAAGTATGGTCAATCATTAACTGTCGTTGTTGCTTTTGCGCTAGTTGACACAAGGTTTCGCATTCTTCGGGATTAAGAGTTAGGGGTTTCTCTGCTAATACATGATTACCCCAACTCAAAGCATCTTTAATTAACTCATAATGAGTCGTCGCTGGGGTAGCAATAATTACAGCATCTAAATCTAGTAATTCCTGTAGCTCTTGCCACTGAGATATTAAAATAACACTTTCATCTAAGTTATAGAGTCGTTTAATAGTCCCTAATCTTTCTAAACTTGGATCCACCACTGCCGACAATTCCATCCGAGGATTTTCCAAAACGTTCCTCAGCCAATGAACTCCCCAGCGTCCGACTCCTACTACAGCAGTTTTTAATTTATTTGTCATTTGCTTTGCCGTTAATTGAGGAATGACACAGGATTGACGTGCCGGAGGCACCTGTATCATGAATAACAATTATCAACTCAGACAAATAACTTTGAGTTCAGGGTTATTGCGGAGAATCTATCGCCATAAAAGCTACCTTTGCTGCGGCTTGCTCTGCGGCTTTGATAGAACGTCCTTTACCTTGACCTAACTTTTTACCATTCAGCCACACTTCTGCCATGAAACGTTTCTGGGGCTGATGGGGATGATGACTTTCCTTAACTCTATACTCAGGTAAGGTTTTAAATTGTCCCTGAGTCCATTCTTGTAAAGCGGCTTTATAATTTAATCTTGCAGGGTCGGAGTGAATTTCGGCTGCTAAACGGTGAAAATGAGGAGTCAACCAAGGATTAATTAACTGCAAATTATGAGTACTTAAATATAGCGCTCCCAGAACAGCTTCAAAAGCATCTGCTAACCTAGACTCTCTACCAGACCTATCATTGCTTGCACCCCCAGCAACCAATAAATATATCTCTAAACCGTATTCCCTAGCTAACTGAGACAGAATGCGATCGCTAACTAAAACAGAACGAATAGCAGCAAATTCACCTACAGGTAAGTCGTGATAATCATTCCATAACACTTCTGCTGCCACTAAACGTACCACCGCATCACCCAAAAATTCGAGTTGCTCGTAATTCTCATCTTCAGAAACACTGGGATGAGTTAATGCTAAGTCCAATAATTCCCATTTCAGAGATGCTGTTGCGGGTATATTTAACTTATTAATTAATTTTTCTAACTGTCTTTGACGACGGGGGTAAGCAAGAGACATATTTAATGATTTCGCAGTTCTTCTTCGTAATTATTTAGATAAAGTTCATAGCCTAAAGAAGGTAAATTAAATAAAAAAATAAAAAGACAATTTTTATTTTTCTATTTAGCTATTTTTCTATTTAGCTATTCTCGGTACCTTACACCCCAGTTTAAGGCAGTATATCCGTTGGGAAAGCATTCCACAGGCAAGGGTTATACAACACTTTACTTTTATATTTTATTTAATCTACATTCCTGGGTAAATTTTTTATTACTATATCTATAGTGAAAGACAAAGATGGTCAATTTTAAATCCGATCAGATAATAATTAGCAAATAAACCTAAATATATTTGTATCAGCTAATAAGACTTAATGATTATTAACTTTTAGGACTTACGCAAAGGCAATGTAATTCTGTCATTACGAGCGATAGCGACGTAATCGCAAAAACCTTGCGTTGACGTAGTCTGCTCGATAGAGCTTATGCTTCCCTACACTCCGTTTCGGTCGCAATGACAAATCTTCGT
>JBCCDM010000405.1:0-5779 GCA_039030795.1 Cyanobacteria bacterium P01_A01_bin.84 | reverse complement strand
TTTTTATAGAATATATATTTTTTGGTATTTGTGAAAAACGTTTATTATAAATATTTTTGTGTTGATTATTTATAAAAAAATTATACTGATAGCTAAAAATACTGGCTTATAAATAGCCATTCTACTGAATATATATTCTTTGATTGATTATTTTGGAAGGTAAAAAATGTCTATTTTACAGCAGTTTTACAATTTACCGATTAGTCGAAAACAATTAATCGCTTTGATTGCTTCGGAATTGGCTTCTATCTTAGGAATAGGTATTATTGGTACCTTTATCATTACTAGTAGTTTACGAAACCAACTTACTGAACAAGCAAAATCAGAAATCATAGTTGCTGATACTCACTATAATATTAAAATCAATCAAATGGGCTTTGGCTTTCGAGGTCAATCAGATAATACAGCAATTATTAAAGCTAGTATTCTCCATAATTCTCAAAGAGGTCTAGAAGAAAACTTAAAAACACAAGTTAGGAATATTCTTAAAAATGAAATTAAAGCGCGAAAAATAGAATATGCAACCCTTATTGGTAGAGATTTAAGAGTTATTATTAATGCAAATAATAACCGTAATGGAGAAAAATTTAATCCTGATAATTTAGTTAACGAAGTTTTTCGTAATCCCCAACAAATAAAAGCTAGCTCTATTATTAAATGGTCAGAAATCAGTAAAGAATCTCCTCCAAATTTGGGAACTTTAAAAGATAGTTTTAGAAATCAATATGCACTGATTCGCTATACATTTACTCCTGTCAAAAATCCAAATACTAATTCAGTTATAGCAGTTTTGGTTTCTGGGGATATTGTTAACGGTAAAAATGATATTGTTAGGAATACCTTGGAAGCTACAGGTGGCGGTTATAGTGGTATTTATTTACGACAATCCCAGGGAAAATTTACCTTAGCTTCCTCCCTCAATCAAGGTGAATCAGAAAAGTTAAACAGAGCCACACCTAATGTAGAGTTACCTGAAAAACAACAATCTCTATTGTTCCAGAAAGCTCAAGCAACTCCTGGAGAAACAGTTACGGGAAGAATGACCGTTGGAGATCAAACTTACACCATTGCTGCAAGAGCTGTTCCTAGCAAAGTTCTTTTGACATCTAATGGACGTAGGGAAGTTTTTGAAAAAAATCCAGTTGCTATTTTAGTTAGAGGTACACCTGAGACTGCTCTAAATAATGCGATCGCGAGAGGTATTTGGGCAGAATTAATGACTGTCTTATTAGCTCTAATATTAATCGGATTTTGGGCGACTCTTCTCAGACGAGCATTAGTTAAACCTATTGAAAACCTCAAAGATACAGCCCAAAAATTTGCTGCTGGCGATCGCGGTTCCAGAGCAGAAATTTTTGCAACTGATGAAATTGGAGAGTTAGCATTTAGTTTTAACCAAATGGCAGAAAAAATTACTGCCCAAGTTCATACTCAAGAACAGGAAACTAAGGTCGCATTAGAACTGAATGAAGTTACAGCTAATATTCGCGAAACTCTCAATTCTAATCAGATTCTCAAAGCAGCAGTTTCTAGTACTAGGGATATACTAAAAGCAGATAGAGTCTTGTTTTACAATATCAATCAATATGGTGGTATTGGAAATGCGATCGCTGAATCTATTAGTTATGAATGGCAACCTATATCTGATATAGAAGTCAATGATCCTGAGTTTAAACAAGATGATTTGAGGATTAAAACCTTTGCAGATGTAAGTAAAGCTGATTTAAATCGAGAATATATAGAACAACTGCAAGAGTTGAAAGTTCAAGCTTATTTAACTGCACCCGTGTCTGTAAATAATCAGTTGTATGGTATTCTAGCGATTCATAATTGTTCTAGTCCTCGTGAATGGGAAGAAAGAGAAATTAATCTAGTTAGACAAGTCGCAATTCAAACTGGTTATGCACTAGAGCAAGCCGAACTTTTAAGTCAGATAGAACAAGGAAGACAAACCGCAGAAGAAGCTTCCCAAGAACAAAAAGAGCAAAAAGAAGCCTTACAAATGCAGTTGTTAGAACTTTTAGAAAACATCGAGGGTGCAGCTAGTGGTGACTTAACTGTACGTGCAGATGTAATTGAAGGTGAAATTGGTACTGTAGCTGACTTTTTTAACTCTATTGTAGAAAGTCTGCGGTCAATTGTGACAAAAGTAAAAACCTCGGCACTACAAGTAAATCAAGCTGTTACTTCTAATGAAGGTGCAATTCAACAACTTACCCAAGAAGCTCTTTCTCAAGCTAATGAAATTAACCACACTCTCGATGCTGTTGATAACATGACGCAGTCGATGCGGAGTGTTGCCAGGGATGCTCAAAATGCAGTAAAAGTAGTAGAAAATGCCAGGAGTACTGCTGCCAAAAGTGGTAGAGCAATGGATTTGACAGTACAAAATATCTTGCATTTACGAGAGACTGTCGGTGAAACCGCTAAAAAGGTGAAGCGTTTAGGAGAGTCTACTCAAGAAATTACTAGGGTTGCAACCTTAATCGATCAAATTTCCACTCAAACCAATTTACTTGCAATTAATGCTGGTATTGAAGCAGCACGTGCTGGGCAAGAAGGACAAGGTTTTGCTGTTGTTGCTGAAGAAGTAGGAGAATTAGCAACTCGTAGTTCTAATGCTACAAAGGAAATCGAGCAAGTTGTGAAAAATATTCAGCAAGAAACTAACGAGCTTGCCCAAGCAATGGAGTTAGGAACATCACAAGTAGTTGAGGGAACGAGAATTGTAGAAGATGCGAAGTACAGTCTGGGTCAAATTCTGGCAGTATCTCAGCAAATTGACTCTTTAGTAAAATCAATTTCTACAAATACTAGTTCTCAAGCCGAAACTTCTAGTACTGTTAGGGAATTAATGAAACAAATCTCCGATATTTCTCAGCGTACTAGTACTTCTTCTACACAAATAAGTGTATCTCTGCAACAAACTGCGGAGATTTCTAAAGAATTACAGGATGCAGTGGAAACCTTTAGAGTTGAATAGTAATTGGTAATGGGTTAGTAATTGTTATTGAAAGAATGAAAAAAGCAATTGCACCTGAAGCTAAGTAGTTCAATTTCTAATTTTATTCTATAGGAGCAATACCTCAAATATCGAGGTATTGCTTTTGTTACAAAAAATATAAAAGTTAGGACTTATATTATGTCCGGTTAAACAGTTGTCATATCTGTGGGGACTAAGTAATGAGTAATGAGTAATGAGTAATGAGTAGCATCTTTTTAATAGCGTTATATCGTAATTAATTAAGCGGACTTGATATTACGCACTCGCAACGTTAGTTAGCGCCGTTGCTCCGTAAACGCGTAGCGTGTCCTGTCCTGGGAAGGACAAAAAAAACGCTTAGCCTTACTAGTCTAACGACAACCGACAACCCTTTCAGGGAAAACTCCGTTCGCTCCGGACGTAAACACGTATTCCGTACGTAAGTCCTGAAAGTTAAAAAAAAACTCACAATTTAATATTAAATATTTAAATTATTATCTATAAATAATACTCATAATTATTGATTCTTACTTACAAACTAGTGACACTGTGCGTGTTTTCGGTAGTTATTTATCGATGTAGTTCTACTTCTGTAGCAGAACCAGGTAGCATTATCCCGATAAGAGCGATCGCAGTTGAATTGACAATTAGAAAGAAAAAAGCTTAGTTTGAAAACTAATCCAATTCTAGGCGGAGGGAGGCTACGCTAAATCGCTCTCAGCCCGTGAGAGGCTGGAGCTACAGTTACAAAACCCACTTCCGTGGGCTGAATTAAGCGCATCTTTACAAAGAAATATAACCTTTAAAGGTTAATTTTGTCCTAAGTTCAGCAATTTAACCCCACAAACGTCTTCCTTCTTCACCTTGTAAACGTTTGTGGGTATCTTTTAATAAGTTAGGAATATCTAAATTTTCTGGACATTTAGGCAAACACTCACCACATTCAGTACAACGATTTCCTTTCTTTCCTGGAAACCAATGTCCAGCATTTTCAAACATTCGGTAGCGATATTTACCATATTCATTCATATTGTAGGCTACTGCTAAGTTACGAAGTCTTAAAACTTCGGGAATGTTGATGCTTTCCGGACAGGGCAAACAAGCATAACATTGACTGCATTTATCTGTACCTAAAGCATTGTCTTTATGTTCTTGTAAACCTTCAAAAATATCAATTTCTTCTGAAGTAAGTTCTCCGGTACTATCAGCTACTTGTAGAGGTAATGTCAATTCATCTTCGTTTGCAGCTCCCACACTTAAAGTTGTAATTCTGCGATCGCTGAGTAAAAACCGATAGTTTAACTCTAGAGGAGTAAAAGGATCGCATAAATCTTTTAAGGTTTGGGGTGGTGTATATAGCCTTCCACCCTTATCGGCAGGTGAAATGATAAATATACCCATATCTTTTTCAGCAGCACGCTCAATGGCTTTTTGGTGCTGCTGAAAAAAATAGTAATAATGTAGATTGACAAATTCAAATAAATTTGTATCTATTGCTGCTAAAATCAACTCTGTAGAACCATGGCTAGAGAAACCAACGTGTCCCACGCGACGGTCAGCGATCGCTTCTTGTACAGCTTGCATACAGCCATCTTTCAAAAGTATTAAATCTAAATGTTCCCAGGTATTTATACCATGAATCCCCAAGCAGTCTATGTAATCGAGATTTAATCGATTCAAAGAAGAATCTATCCATTGACTCATAGTTTTAGCATCTGCTGTTGGGGAAAGCTTGGTTGTCACATAAAGCTGGGAACGAGGTATTGACAAACCCTTTGCTATTGCCAAGCCCAAATATTCTTCACTTTTGCCATATCCTCTAGCGGTTTCTAGATGATTAATTCCTAACTCAACTGCTTTATTAACTGTTTCCCAGGCATTTCTGGGGGAACTTAAATAACGCATGGTTCCTAGAGAAAACACTGATAAATTAAGATTTGTTTTCCCAAAGCGTCGATATTGCATTTTTAGAAGAAAAGTTAAAAATTAAAAGTGAAGGATAAAGCATAAATATTGGTTGTTGCTATTTAGCTATTTAGCTATTTACTTATTTCGCTATTGGCTGTCAACTGTTTTCCATGTAAAGACTTATGTTGGCTTCTTCCCTAAAAAAACAACGACATATTATTATCTAAAAGCTAAAAGCTCAAAAGCTCAAAGCTTTTAAATTTATAGCTTTTTTTAAGATTCCTCTTTTCCCAAGTGCCGAATTAAATCTTCAGGACGAAGGTCAGAGACAAATTCGCGGAATGCTTCTTGTTCAGCTTCATCAGCATCTCGGTCTACAGGCATTGATGCCTCTGCAACGACTTCTTCCATTACCCAGATGGGAGTATTTGTCCGCAGAGCTATAGCGATCGCATCGCTGGGACGAGCATCAATTTCTTTCTTTTGTTCTCCTTGTTTGAGAATCAAGACAGCGTAGAAAGTATCTTTTTGCAAAGAATGGATAATCACCTTTTCTAGTGTCATATCAAAAGCATTCAGAATGCTCACCATTAAATCGTGAGTTAAAGGTCTAGGGGGTTTCTGGTCGTCTAAAGGAGCATGAATAGCCCTAGCCTGGTCTTGACCAATAAAAATTGGTAAAGCCCGACGCTCTGAAGCATCTTTCAAGAGTACGATTGGACTGCGGGTAATAGCATCTAATGCGATGCCTGCAACTTTCATTTCAATCATTTGCCAAGCCTCTAAAATCCTTTGAGCGCTGGTAGTTTGGTCAAACACGACACTGCTAACTCTTAAAATCTTGGGAAGAACATAAATAATAATCTTAATTATTTATAATTGCTTCTA
>JBCCDM010000404.1:0-5814 GCA_039030795.1 Cyanobacteria bacterium P01_A01_bin.84 | reverse complement strand
TGTGGAATATTAAGACCCAACTGATCCGCATAGCTGACTAAGTCACCGTCATCTAGAGCGAGATGATTCCTTGATAAAATATCGTGCATTTCCCAGAACTTACCTTGATCAGAGGCCACCTCCGCGGCTTCTGCGGCTTTCCAAGCTGAAGACCGGGGAGGTGCCTGGGGAAAGTGTCGATAGACAAAACAAAGTTGATCATTAAAGGTCGTTAACAAATTTTTGATCATGAAGTAAGCTTGACCTGAACGAAGATTCTGGTAGTCACCATAGGCCACTAACGTAATGATTTTCTCTGGCCGGTCTTGAATGTGATCGCACGGACGCAGGGGCGTCATGGGAGAGTAATTTAAATTTGAATCGATCATTATGAAGTGTTGCCTTCAAAACTAATCCTAGGGAAATATAGGCTAGGCGTCACCTGCAGTCAGGCATGACTTTTTATAGCAAGAAAGACTAGTGAGGTCGCTAGCCGTGGGGCAAAGAATCAACCTAGTCTTGCTGGTGGATAACATCCCTAACTTTTGGCTACTTGAATTTCCAGATTATAACCAGCAGAGGGAGCTTCAATTTCTGCTGTAATAGTCCGCTCTTTCCGGTCTGCTCTAGGTAAATCGACATCGATATAAGGAACTTCAACGGTCTGTTGTTCTTGTACTACTATTACTTTCGGTACCGTAACCGTGCGTTTGGTTACTCCAACATTTACCTCGGGTCCTTTGATATCATATTCCGGTAGTTTTCCAGGTTCTACATCTACATCTACTTCCGGTAAACGGGCTGCTTGTTCTTTCTCGATTTGACACGATGCTAAAGTAACAGAAAGCATCACTAGAGATAAAGGTAAGACTTTTTTTAGGGTTAAACGTTGTAGTGGCATTTTTATTTACAGTTAAACAACACAATAATTGCTACGAGCAATGATTAAGGATGCTAAGAAAGAAACGAAGCTAACTCTTTTAAAATTTGATTTACGTCGTTCTTAATATCAAGTAAGATTTGCTATTTAAATTGGCAATTTTACTTAAAACCAACATCTTTTAATATCTGCTATGTTTAGCATTATTGATTAGTTTGCTCTGATTTACATCGTTCTTCAGTCATAAAAATAGGTCTAAAAATGATGCAGAATTTGATACTTATGGCTGTAAGGTACGCATAAAAATAGTTATTTAAATTACATATTTGATTAAATTGTTTTAGATTTGAAGTTTACTAACAAATAGTCGCACCTAGGTATAGTACTTTCGATAATTTCATAAATTTTTCTGTCTTAGAAGTTTAGTAACATGCTTTAGTTAAGATGAAAAATCTCAATTACTAAATCAATAATGTAATCAAGCTTGTGTTCTATAGTTACCTATTTATTTGTTAACAATTGTCTTCAATAAAACAATTTTTTGTGCTTCTTCTTCTTTTACTCCCTGCTCCCTACAATAAAAACTTAAAATCTAAACTTGTGGCTGTTGAAATGCATAAATTTCGTTAATTACCTGCACCCAACCATCTGATACCGATTCTAATATCTGCTGACCTTTTTCTAATGTCGCTGAAGTAGCATCACCAATCACACCGCTTTTACTTAAATCCTTGGTTGACCAAGCAAAAGATAAATTTCCCTTCGGATTTAGCAAGTTTGTATCTGGTGATTCGGGGGGATATTCTGTCACAGCTTTATCCATCTGCACTTGTTCGGGTAGTAGCGCTAGTAAAATACTGGTTTCTGCATCTCCAGCATGCATTCCCTGCTGTGCTTCTTTGGGACTCAGTAATCGTTTTGTAATATTAGGTACTCGCCAGGTAAATACCGGAAATACCATCAAATCCTCATATTTAACGTGTAAATCCCGCGCTACCATCTCCATTACTTCTGGTTGTCCACCGTGAGAGTTCATTAATACAAGTTTTCTCAAACCCGCACGGTAAATACTTTCTCCCACTTCCATAAGAGTTGCGCTGAGAGTTTCGGTACTTAGAGAAACTGTACCGGGAAAATGCTGATGTTCGTTAGATTTGCCATAATACAGCATTGGTAGAGCAAATGCAGGAATCTTGGTATCGAGTTTTTCTAAAGCTTTACCAAGTACACCCATACCAATAGCTGCATCAACAATTAACGGTAAATGATATCCGTGTTGCTCTATTGCACCAACTGGTTGGATAATAACCGTGTTTTGTTTATCCGGTATTGCTTCGACTTCGTTCCAGGTTAGGTAAGGAAAATATCTATTTGGAGGAATGAAATTGTGCATGATGATGAGAGAGTGGGAAGAGGACAAGGGGAAAAGGAGACATTTAAACTATTAATTATTAACTCACAATTCCTAATTCATAATTTCTAACTCCCTATTATTAATCCAAAACAAAAGTATCCGTTGTTAAAATCCCTGCATAAACGTATCCGTTGTTAAAATCTAAAATCCAAAATCTAAAATCCAAAATATGAACACCCCTTCTCACGCAATTCTAAATTTGGTTGCTTTTAGCGAAAAGTTAAGAGCTAAAGCTAGTTTGGCAATTTTTATTGGTGCGATTTTACCAGATGTACCTATTTTTATATTTTACTTTTTAATGAAGTTCGTTTACCGTTATCCAAGTAGTAAAATTTGGGGTGAAATATACTTTGAACCTTTTTGGCAGAATATTGTTAGTATATTTCATTCCATACCCCTAGCTTTAATAGGGGTTTTAATTTGTCATTTTGCAAAATGGAAAGTTGTAGAAGTTGGATTTATCAGTATGGTGATGCATTCTTTATTAGATTTACCAGTTCACAATGATGATGCTCATCGTCATTTTTACCCTTTTAGCAATTACCGTTTTATTAGCCCTTTTTCTTATTGGGATGTAAATCATTATGGAGCAATAGTGGCTTTTATAGAAATGTCCCTGGTTTTAGCTTCTAGTGTTTATTTATTTTCAGCATTTCGTTCGTATTGGGTTAGAGGTTTAATGATATCGGTGAATGTATTTTATTTGTTTGGGTATTTTCGGTTTTACAGTAACCAGTAATCAGTAATTATTAACTGTTCATCTAATATTTGTACAGTCATTTCTTCGTCCTATTATCGCTACATATAAATTAGATAGCAATCGAGAAAAACTAGGAAAGAAAGAGTAACAAGCAAAAATACAGTGAACAATTGATGTAGAGACGTAGCAGTGCTACGTCTCCAAAAGTTTCCGTACAGACTGAATATTTCCGTACAGACTGAATATTTCCGCACAGACTGAATATTAATGAAAGCCATCCATCTATCAGCGTAACTTTATTTAAAAGGATTCTGATTACAACTCAAAATACAGCGAGACGTTGCACTGCAACGTCTCTACATTATTTACCAACTACCAACCAATCTCTGATAATACTCTTTTATCCTCGGAGCTTTAGTTTGAGGAGATGCGAGTTTCAAGACTATCTCTAACAACCAGGGTGCTAGACGCTGACATAAAATTGCTAAATGACTTTGCCAACCTACTAAAATTTCTGATGAGTCTTTTCGCAATCCTTTGAGAAATGCTTGTGCGACTTGCTCTGGTGACATCGGGATCACTCCGCGATATAGTTGCAAATCTTGCACCATTTCGGTGTCTGTCAATGTTGGTAATAATGAGACTACTTTAATGTTATGGGGTGCTAACTCACGACGTAAGGCTTCGGTAAACCCTAATATTGCAAACTTAGTTGCTGAATAAGTTGCCATTGTTGGGGCTGCAACTTTACCCATTAGACTTGATACATTAACAATTGTCCCTTGGTTCCGTTTTACCATTCGTCGAGCAATCATGTGAGTCATGGTATAAGTTCCTAACAGATTTAAAGATAATTCTTCTTGTATTTGAGGTAACTTAGTTTGCAAAAATGAGCTTTGATGGGCTACACCAGCACAATTTATTAACATATCTATTGCGCCATAACTGCGCCAAAGTTGAGCCACCGCAACCTTTACAAATACTGGTTTTGTCAAATCTAACGGCATAATTACGGCTTCTATACCCATCGCTTCTACTAGTGCAGCGACTTCAGCTAACTTATCGCGAGAGCGTGCAACTAGTATCAATCTTTTGACTTTTTGCTGGGCTAACTCCAGTGCGATCGCACGTCCAATACCACGGGAAGCTCCGGTAATTAAAGCTGTACATCCTTGAATATTCATTTTTTTCACCTCCATAATGCTGGTTGTTACTGCAATATTGTTTTTCGTCGATATCTCTGTGTGTGTCAGGACTAAATTAACCGTTGCTGAATAGAAATATGAAATGATGATTTCACATCCGGGGGAGACATAGCATTGCTACGTCTCTACACGGGTTTCATGCTTATAACAAAGTGTCAGTGAACATAATGAATAGCGATTATTCAGCAACGTCCTAAATTAGATATCGAGCAATCTGTAATATAAATGGAAATAGAAAAAGCTAATGCAATTGAAATGTATTTACACTCTTAGAGTAATCGCTGTAATGACTTACTTTTCTATCCAAAACAAAGCATTTACGTCAAGAAGGTCAGATTTATGTTTATTTCTGTCTTAAGAACAATCTTTAAGCGTTGCAGATATAGCAGATAAGTTGTATATCCCCCAGAAACGAATTTACGTTTTCGTCTTTATGCATCACACTCTAGCAATTTAATCAAGCTATTGCAATAATCTTTAATAAGTATTTCTTAATACTCTTTTACACAAAGTATATATGAGTAATAATTTATTGGATAAGTTTTATTTAATAATCGCTGTTGAATCTCTACAATCCCTGACAATACAAACATTTCCGTTACACTAGATACCGTTTTAATTATTATCAAATCACTAAATATAACAGTAAATGATTAAAAACTACCCATACAAAAAAGACGCTGCAGCGCAACGTCCGTAAATTATTATACAGATATTATTTAAAATTCCTATTGCTAATTAGTTATTACCAATTACCAATTACCAATTACCAATTACCAATTACCAATTACCAATTACCGATTATCAATTAAGCTTTAGAAGTACGTTGAAACCATTCTTGATATTTCTGCTGCTTTTCCTCATCTTCTACAAGAATACTGACTCGTACTTTCTTGCATCCGTGATTTTTTTCTAACTCGATAGCATTAAGAATCAAAGAAGCAATTTTAGGTGAGTCGAATTCACCTGTAACGGTTAAACCATCTTCAAAATCGCTAGTAACTATTGATTCGCTTTGCTGAAATTCATTTTGTGAAATTTCTTCTTCACCCAAATCAATTTCTGCAAGCTGCTTGGGTTCAATACCGGGTTCTTCAATAATGAGTTTTTCACGTCTGACGGGGATTTGTATCATCCGAGTTTCGACTTCTTTACGGATAACAACCTCACCGATTTTACGTTTGCTACGTTCGACAACTAAGCGCTCCCCTAACAAACGAATGACATCTTCTTCGATTTCTTCTATGGACTTTAATTCTGCTTGATGGTTGTCTTGAGAATTTTCTGTAGTAGCTGAATATCCGTTATATTCAATCGATTGGCTCAAATTTGAATTATCTGTCATATTAGTTACTTTATTTTCCTTTTCTTTATATTCAGGTAATTGCGTTAGTTGTGATTCATAAATATTGGCAAAAACACGTTTAATCCTTGGTTCGACTTGACTAACTAATTTGCCATTTAATAGCAAAAAATTATTTTTGCCGTTACTCGAAGATAAATTTTCTATAACAAAATTGAGTTGACGATTAGCATTAATCACCAGGTCTTTTACTTTACCAATTAATCTACCTTGTTTATCAACTACATCAAAATTATTGACTTTACTCTTTAACTTACTTGTTAAGCTAATAAC
>JBCCDM010000403.1:0-5823 GCA_039030795.1 Cyanobacteria bacterium P01_A01_bin.84 | reverse complement strand
GCTTGCTTAATCCCCTCTTGCAAACGCAAAGCATTTTTTTTGTAAGAATCTTCTGTAAATACCTGTTTAACAGCCTTCTGTAGCTTTTCCACACTCAATTTTTTAAGAGGTACAACCTCACCTGCTCCCGTCCAAGCTATCCTGGCTGCGATTCCTGGTTGGTCGTTAGCAACCGGAATTGCTACCATCGGAACTCCATTAGTTAAACTTTCTAAGACGGTATTCATCCCTCCGTGAGTAATAACTAAAGTTGCTTTTTGCAAAAGTTCTAGTTGAGGAGCATAACTTACCACTAATGGATTTCCCGGTAATTTTGGTAGTGATTCTGGAGTCGCTGAACTTCCCAAAGTAATAACTAATTGAGCATCTAATCCCTCACATGCTGAAGCTATTTTCTCAAAAACATCTACTAAACGATTTTGCAAAGTCCCCATCGAAGCGTAAATCAGGGGTTGTCCGGTCAATTTTTCCCAGGGAAAAGCAACTGGTTCTCGCTTAGCTGAATAATGATAAGGGCCTGTAAAATGAAACCACTGCGGTAGATTTTTTCTGGGATATTCAAATTCAGCAGGTTGATGACTAATTTGAGCTAATGGGGAATAAAGACTATTTACACTCGAATTCAAGGGTAAATTCCATTTCTGACGATATTCCATCAGCACGTCATATCTAGGCTTAACAACCCGATTGAGTATCTGATAACCCAGCTTATTGCGTAAACGTCCTGTAAGGGTAGGGTTATGCTTCCACGTAGTACTAAAAGGAGCAATGTCAGGGTCTCTATTTAGCACCACAGTACTACATACAGTAATGAATGGAATGCCAACAATTTCAGCTACTGTCCCTCCTTCAGAAGAGGTCTGATCTACCAAGAGTGCTTCTATTTCATTTGCTTTAATTATTTCGGGAGTATCTCTAAGGACGCTGATTGCTGTTTTCTTGAATAGTGCTATGGTGTATTTTAATGCAGCTAAACCACTAAGCTTTCCTAGTTCTGCAAAACGTTCTTTTAAACTTCCTAAAGGAAATATATCCTCACCAATTGCTTTAAATTCCAATCCTGCTGCAATGGTTTTCTCTTGAGCATCTAGCGGTGCAATTAAAGTTACCCTATGACCTCGATTAAGCAGTTCTTTTCCTAAAGGAAAAAAAGTATTCAGGTGCCCGGATTCAGCTGGACAGATAATACCGAAATGAGTCATTGATGTTATCTCCAGATAAAAGTTCTCACTAACTTAGCTTAAAAAAGGTAAGCTGAGCTTAAGTTATTGGTTTAAGTTTATATAGCTTTTCCAATTTTATGGTATTTCTCTGCGTTCAAAATCCAATATCTCATAAGATGAACAACCCATGTTGAGTAAGGTCTCATCCTAAAGCCTATAATTTTTACAAATATCGTCTTTTGATTTACTTAGACATCTTATTCTCAGCTAGCAAATTAATAGTGCAATATTCCTTCTCTTCTACTCTTCGCAGTATTTTTTGGTAGTAAATTAGGGTTTACTCAAAGATATGTTTATATGTTTTGATAGAAATTTATCTATCGCATTCATCAACAAAAATAATGAAAAATCTCAACGCTAAGCAAAAACAATGGTTAATCACCCTTCATGTAGCATTCTCAGCAATGTGGTTTGGTACAGCTTTGTCCATGATTGTGATTGCACTGATGAACCGAAACACCACTAATGGTGATGAACTTCACGCGATTAATTCAATAATGCAGCTGTTAGATGACGTTGTAATTATCCCGAGTGCATTTTTCTCTTTAGTTAGCGGTGGTTTAATTTGCTGGTTAACAGTTTGGGGATTTTTTAAGCATTACTGGGTTATAACGAAATGGGTTGCTACCGTAACGCTGATTGTAACTGGTAGTGCATGGCTAGGACCTTGGACAAATGCAATGACAGCAATTTCCGCAGAAGATAGGTTACAAGCATTGCAAAATCCGCTATACGTATTTGACCAAAAAGCCGTTTTAATTGGTGGGATTATTCAAACTTCCTGTCTTTTATTTATCATCGCTATTTCGTTTGTCAAACCTTGGGGTAAGAGAGCAGCTAAAACTCAAACACAAGCTTGAGGAATTTCATAAAAGATTATTGCATCGAAACATACATTTAGATTAAAGAAATAATTAGTAGTAGGAGCATCTTGCTCCTTACTTCTTACTTGTTACTTGTTACTTCTTAATCCCAATTCCTAACTCATAACTCTTAACTCTTAACTCTTAACTCCTAACTCCTAACTCTCTATTCCCTAATCCCTTTCGTCTTATTTTAAACTTTATTAATAAAGGTAAAATTAAATATTCAAGTGTTACAAACCGGTAGAAAAATTAACTTAATCAAAATAAATATAGCTGTTTTCAGTTGGATAGAATACACTCCTCTCCAAAATAGCGGAGAGGGGCTGGGGTGAGGTTTATCAAAATGTATTGCACTCAACGGAAAAGCACTATAAAAAATAAAGGATGAAGATAAAAAAGATTAAACTTCATCCTTTATATTTAATTCCGAATATTAATATTTTTAACGGAACATACTACTCACAGAATTATCTTCATGAATTCGCCAAATAGTTTCTCCTAAAAGGTTCGCAACCGAAAGCCTTTTTAACTGAGGGAATTTTTTACTGTCATCGAAAGGAATTGTATTAGTGACAATTACTTCTTCAAACAAACCACCAGAAAGCCTTTCTATCGCAGGTGGAGAGAAGACAGCGTGAGTCGCACAAGCATATACTTGACGCGCTCCTTCCTTACGCAGTAAACGCGCTCCCTCACTAATGGTTCCCGCTGTATCAATCATGTCGTCTACCATTACCGCTGTTTTACCCTCAACGTCACCAATGACGTTAAGAACTTCAGCGACATTATGAGCTTGACGACGTTTATCGATAATTGCTAAAGGTGCATCATTGAGTTTTTTAGCAAAAGACCTAGCTCTTGCTACACCACCCACATCGGGAGAAACAACTACAATATCTGATAAGTCCTTACTTGCCAAATATTCCAAAAGCACCGGGGTGCTGTAAACATGGTCTAAGGGAATATCGAAATAACCCTGTATTTGTGCAGAGTGTAAGTCCATTGCCAAAATCCGGTTTGCACCTGCTTGAGTAATCAAGTTTGCAACCAGTTTGGCTGTTATTGACTCCCTTCCCGCTGTTTTTCTATCAGCCCGAGCGTAGCCATAATAAGGAATTACCGCTGTTATCTGTCTTGCAGATGCTCGACGACAAGCGTCAATCATCACTAGCAATTCCATTAAATTATCATTGACAGGATTACAAGAGGGCTGGATTAAGTAAACATCACAGCCCCGAATCGATTCCTGTATTTGAACGTAGAGTTCCCCATCTGCAAATCTTTTCCGAATCATGGGTCCCAAGTCCATACCCAAATAACGGGCTACTTCTTGGGATAATTCTAAATTCGCAGACCCAGAAAACAGTCGCAGACGATGATTTTCTGTCAGCCCCGTTATCGCTGGTTTCACCTTTAAAGTGGCAGTACTCAGCACAGCAGACCCTCGTTGTGCATTCATTGCAATATTATCATTTTTATTTTGACTTCTTGGACTCAAATACTTGTACATAATTCTATGTCGTTTGTTCCAAATCTTTGATTTCGATACTGAAACATTCCTCCACAAAACTATGCAATTGTGTAAATTTTCTAATCCACAAAGAAAAATAAACCACTGTCAGCTTAACTGATATTAACCTTGCTGACCAGACCTAATTTATTTATTTTTTATTCTACAGAGAAAAATCGTATATAGATAATTATTTAGCTTTAACCTCCTAATTTTATGGGTTTTACATATCTCAAAAATTGCCTCATGTCTTAACGAGCGAGCAAATATATATTTATTTAGAGTTCAAAGTTCTAAAACATGCAACTCTTTATAACTAAAAATTGCACCAGATTTTTAATCATTACTGCCGCAATCGTTAAGAAGCGACTGTTGAATTAATATACTTATATGTTTGAGTATAAGTACTTATCATATAAAAGAATATTCTTAACTAAATATTTTATAATATTAATGGTCTGATTAATAAATGATTATGTATTGTTTAAGAATAATTTTGTCTTGGCACTGTGCTGCTTATTAGCGCTTCGTAACAATACTAATGTACTCTAATCCACAAATATTTTTTTAGTTAAGACTAAGTTTTTACGCACTCAATTTGTATAGTATTAGCGACTAGGATGGTCGCACTACATTATTTTCAAATTTTAGTGCTGTACAATGAGCGCTACACATCAGCTTATTACTAAATCAGTTCTGCTTGGTTCAGTGGTGAATATTCCCATTTTACAGGCGAACAACTTTACTTCTGTACTGAAAAAATATTATTTTTTATCAAAACGTAACTTGTCTACCTTTTGAAACATTCAAAAATTAAGCACAATGTGAGAATAAATAAAGAAAACATTTTCGCCATTAGCGATATGTATGTGTATTAATCTGTCGCCATTATTACTTTTACTGATAGATTCTAAGTAAATCCTCTGGTTAACCCCTAATACAAAATCAATTCACTATGCAACCACCAATTGATGCTGGTACTATATTGCAAAACCGTTACAAAATTATTAAAATTTTGGGTCAAGGGGGATTCGGTAGAACCTATTTAGCTGAAGACCAAAGGCGTTTTAAAGAATCTTGCGCTATTAAAGAATTGATTCTGAATACCACTGAAACTTCTGCTTTAGAAAAAGCACAGGAACTTTTTGAACGAGAAGCGGCTAGTTTATATCAAATCGAGCATCCCCAAGTACCAAAGTTTCGGGAAAGATTTGAACAAGACCAACGTTTATTTTTAGTACAAGATTATGTAGAGGGGAAAACTTACTACGATATACTTCAAGAGCGTAAAGCAATGGGTGGTGCTTTTACCGAAGCTGAAGTATCGCGATTAATCCGCTCGATGTTACCGGTGCTGAGCTACATTCACGGTAAAGGAATTATTCACCGTGATATTTCACCGGATAATATCATCATGCGTGAAAGTGATAAAATGCCGGTTTTAATTGATTTTGGTGTGGTGAAAGAATTACGATTGCGATTGCAATCAAAACAATCTGCACCCCAAACCTATGTCGGAAAACCCGGTTATTCCCCGAGCGAGCAAATGCAAACGGGTCAAGCTTATCCTAGTAGTGACTTATATGCTTTAGCGGTGAGTGCAATAGTTTTACTGACAGCCAAAGAAACCGCAGAATTATTTGATGACAACTTATTAGTTTGGAATTGGCAGCGCTGGGTAACGGTCAATCCAAGATTTGCTCAAGTTCTGAATCGAATGTTGAGTCACAAACCTGGGGGACGCTATCAAAGTGCAAGCGAAGTTTTGCAAGCATTAGATTCTCTAAATCAATCTAGTGCAGCAAAACCCGACGTATCAAGAATGCAGACAGTTGCTGTCGGTGGCAGACCACAGCCAGTAGCACCACCACCTCGTCGTCAGCCAGCCCCAGTAATTCCGCCACCAAAAGACCCGCTAGTAAATAGTCCCATCGCAGTAATAGTAGTAGGTGCGGTTGTAGTATTATTAGCAGGATTAGGTTCTTGGGCATTAGTTACAGCGATTCAAAATGCATCAAATTCCCGACCACAATCACCTCCCCCACAAACATTTGAGACACCATTGTTTACACCTACACCTACTCCTACTCCTACTCCTACACCTACTCCTCAAACAGATGAACCAGTTGTTGAGAGAAGGTGGCTTAACCTTGGATTTAGTGGTAAGGCTACCTTTAAGGGTAATTTAAAAGCAAATAAAACCATTCAGTATATTTTTAGAGGT
>JBCCDM010000402.1:0-5829 GCA_039030795.1 Cyanobacteria bacterium P01_A01_bin.84 | reverse complement strand
ATTAACTTCTATTGTTTATTTAACCAGAAAGTAATTTATAAAAAAATCATAAGTTTTGATTGAACATCATCTTATGATTAATTAATATAATTATTATTTTTTCAACAAATAATCAAAATTCGTATAGAGAAATCAGTTAAATTACTGTTGTATTTTCATCCGACAATAAACTTAAACCCTGCGCCTATAGGGAATATCCTAAAAATACTCACCACCTAATAATAATGACCTTGGCGGAAACATCAAACCAGCAATATTTGAATAACCCCTTATTGAATCTTACTTATGAACCAGCTTTAGAATCTTTAGGTGACGACTACTACGATCTAGTCCCAGCAGAAGAATTTCCCCAACATACTCTTCGTTGGCGTAATAATTCTTTACTTCCTATCCTTGGTTTAGAACCCGAAAAAGTAACAGATGAAGATTTTGTGACTGCTTTTGGTAAATTTGTAGGACGTAAGCCTTTTTTAGCATTACGTTACCACGGCTATCAATTCGGAGAATACAATCCTAGATTAGGAGATGGCAGAGGTTTTCTCTACGGACAAGTGCGTGGAAGTGATGGAGAATTGTATGATTTTGGAACTAAAGGTTCTGGAAGAACTCCATATTCCCGTGGTGGGGATGGAATGCTTACTCTTAAAGGTGGTGTTCGGGAAGTTCTAGCAGGTGAAATGTTGCATAGGATGGGTGTAAAAACTTCTCGTTGTTTAAGTCTGGTAGAAACTGGTTTACCCCTCTGGAGAGGAGATGAGCCTTCCCCTACTCGTTCTTGTGTAATGATTAGAATGAGTCGTTCTCATATTCGCTTCGGTACTTTTGAGCGGCTACATTATTTAAAACGTCCAGATTTAACTCAAGAATTATTAGACCATGTAATCGAGCAGTACTATCAACATCTAGTTAATGAAGAAGAGAAATACGCTTTATTTTATGCTGAACTGGTTCAGAGAGTTGCTCAATTAGTAGCCCAGTGGATGGCTGCTGGTTTCTGTCATGCTGTGTTAAATACAGATAATATGTCCATCACTGGAGAAAGCTTTGATTATGGACCATATGCTTTCATCCCTAAATACGATCCATATTTTACAGCAGCTTATTTTGACTACTATAGACGTTACTGTTATAGTCATCAGCCTGGTATTTGCAAGCTAAATTTAGAATTGCTGCAAAAACCCTTGGAAGCGATAATTGCACAAAGCAATATGGAAACTGCTTTAGAGACTTTTGATAAGCATTATCGCCTCCACTATGATAGTTTGATAGTAAAAAAATTAGGATTTGAAGAGTTACCCCCAGAAGATACCAAGGAACTGGTTGCAAGAACTATTGAATTTTTGAAGCATTATCCAATTAGCTATCACGACTTTTTTGCTGATTTAAGGAATGGTTTTCAGGATAGTTGGCGCGATGATGCTAGTTTAATTTTAAATGAATCATTAATTGGTAAATCTTTGGGTCAGTCAGAGTTATTTTTGCATTGGGCTGGTATTTATCATCGGATTTTAAGTAATGTCAGTACTGATGGAATAGTGAAAGTTGGTGAAAATCTAAAAAAATATAATCCTTTAAACGTAATAGTTAGACCTATAATTGAAGAAGTTTGGGAAGCTATTAGCAAAAGAGATGATTGGCAACCTTTTTATGATTTATTGGGAAACATGAGGAATTAGAAGAGAATGGAACCGTAGACTTGTTGAAAAGGACGACGGTTAACCCAATATTTTATGGTCTAGTAGTCTGTTAAATTTATTTTGACGGACTAAAACTAGTGCTCGTGAAAGCCAAAATTGCCGGGTAAGGGCAGGCAGGGAATGCGCACCAAGAGAGAGGAAGCGGAGGGAGCGGGGGGAGAAGAAACTTTTTATTTTCACGAACAACCCGCAAAGTTCGCTTGGCAAACTACTAGTACACTACGGCTTAATAAATGAAGTACCTATTTAAAAAGGTTCAAGCCTCCATCCTATAATACTTTTGGCTTACTTTTACGAGAAGGCTTGCACCAATGACTTTTGACTTTTAATTTCTGCGTAGAGGTACTAATGATTCAGCAATGCCAGTAATCTATCTTATTCTATGCTCCATAACGCATCTAGTCTGTTGCGGTCGCGCTCCGTTTCACCAAATCATAAGAGATTGATTCAGTCAGGTCAGCACGGAATAATTCTGAAAAATGAAAGCACTACACTGATATTGCGTTGGTAACATGAAAATGATGCGTCACTGTCGTCAACGTTGTTCTAATAGGGTAGGATTATTGTAAGAGGATAAGATCCAAGAATTTAGCAAAGAGAATTCCTTGGATATAGTCCCGAAATGCTATCCTGCAAAACGTTAAGAAATCTATGCAGGTATTGAAGAGTTTTGACAAAAACTCGAAGTAACTACAAAAGCTAGTTAAAGATACTAACTTAATATTGTGTAGTGAGAAACTCCTAATAGCAGTGCTAAATGAAGTTTGTGGCTTAGTGGAGTGATATCTCCTAAAATGGTTGTCAGAAATGCAGTATTGGCTTCTCAACGACTCCCAGTACTTTGTCGGGCATTAATTTTTCCTATCGGGACACTGTGTGAAAGTGTAGCGTTTACATTTTACTTTACCGTGCCGCAAGTTCCGGAAAAGTTTTGATTTCCTATTCCTGGAATGCCCACTTGAGATAAATTTTACATAAGCACACAACCTTGATTTGACTTTCATCTCATCCACTTTATATCTGGTAGATGAGAGACTTATATGCCAAGAAAGCTAACATTTTGGCGATGCTAAGGAATTTTCAATTTACACAGTGAATGGTTAGTTTAGTACTTCAACACTGTACATATTCGCTTCAAAGGAACAGGACATGAGTACCACACTATACGAAAAGATTGGCGGAAAAGCAACTCTTGAAAAAGTTGTTGATGAATTTCATAAACTTATTTTAGCAGATAGCTCCCTTAATGCTTTCTTTGCTAACACAGATATGGAAAAGCAAGGTAATCATCAAGTTGCTTTCTTTTCTCAAATCTTGGGAGGTCCTAATGACTACCAAGGTCGTAGTATGGACAAAACACACTCAGGAATGAGTTTACAGCAACCACATTTTGATGCGATTGTTAAGCATTTAACTAATGCCATGACTGCATCTGGAGTATCTTCTGATGACACAAAAGCAGTAATGGATCGCGTTGCAAATTTAAAAGGCGCTATCTTGAATAAGTAGTCTTATAGCGCTACGCTTTGGGATTAGGACTTCTTCAAGAAGAAGAAAAAATTGGGGGATTCTCCCCCAAACCCCCTCTAGATAAATCGTATTCCTTGCTAAAGAATAGGAACAAATTACTTCATAAATTTACCGAAGATTTAGGGAGTGGTTGATAAATTCTACCAAAGCTATGATTTGCTTGAACCTCAATAACTAAATCGACTAAATTGGGTAACTTAGTTAATGGAGTGATAAATAATTCTGGATGGAGCGATCGCCAAAAATAATTCACAAATTGCTCTATTTCTACATCGCTCATTCCTCTTTTACCACTAGCAATCATCTCGTGTTCTGCTTGCTTTCGCCATTCTAGGGACAAATGATAATCAACTGGGTAAAGAATTATTAAGCTATCTAGTTTTTCCCATAGTGGTAAATATTCGATTAGGTTTGCATTTATGTCACGAGCAAAGTTTTTATCTGCTTGCGTAATAATTGGTGATAACCCAGTATTTAATCTACTATTTAATACATCTAAGTTAATTGGTTGCGCTCCCACAAACCAACCTTCAAATAATACTATATCCACACTGTGAATAATTTCAGAATTAGCATAGCGATCGCCTGCTCCATCATATGCTGATTTATCAAAGCGGGGGACTTCTATAGGTGTCTGTCTTTGAAGTATTTTTTCGATTAAACTTAAACCTAAATTTACATCATGGGTTCCTGGAGGTCCTCGCCATATCAAGCGGGGATCTTTGTTTTGCAGTTCTAAACGTTCGCTGTAGGTCTTATATAAATCATCAATTGATAAACTCAAAATCTGATAGCCTAAATGCTTTAATATCAGGCTAACAACTGCACATAAAGTAGTTTTCCCAGTTCCTTGACTGCCCAGAAATCCTTGTATGAAAGGACGTTTCAATTTTTTGTATTGTGATTCTATTTTGATTGCCAAAGGTAGCCATAAATGCCATAGATATTCAAGAGTTTGCTGTGATGATATTTTTAGTTTAGTATCGCCAAATTCTTGACATCCAGTATATACAGACTGCAATAATTGATATCTTCTATTAATTACTTCATTCACATTATTTTCAGTAACATCAAAAGCCTGCATCTTAGCTTTATCTTTTAAAGCTGCTGCTACTGCTGCATTTATAGCATTTGGATTAAACTCTTTTGCCGTTAATTCTTTTAGCCAAGACATAGATAATTGGTAATTGGTAATGGGTAAGCTGCTACGCTACTTATTTTTTTCTCTTAGTAGCGGATGGCATAAATAAGTAGAATATTTCTATTTATTTATATTTTCCTTTACCCTTTTTCCTTTCCCCTACTGAATTAAGATCCAAGCTTAAAGGCTTCTACAAATAAGCTGTAAGTAAAACCTATTTTTAGAGAATTTAGTAATTCAACCCATAAAGCTCGTCTTTCGACCCAACTTCGGCGGTAAAATATTCTGCTAGCAGCTTCAGTAAATACAACTAAAATGGCAGCTATGGCGATGTCCATAGTTCCATCTTGTCCAGCTATAGTTGAAATTGCTGTTCCTAGAAAAAACCCAGATAAAAAGCAAATGATTAATAGGGATATCCGTCGCCAAGGGTTGAAAAACCATTGACGTGCGCGGTTGGCGATAGTACCAAATAAACTGTTAAGACGAGTATTTTGCATCTTATGAGCTTGTGGAAAAGTCCAAATATCTGAAGGTCATGATGAGCTATATTCAGTTTTGTTAATTAATATAGCCTAACTATGGATCTACTAATTGATACGATATACAACAACTTGAATATAGGTAGGTAACGAAATACGAATCTAGAAAATATAAGTTCCCAAAATAAATTCAGAAAGAAACCTCAAGAATCAACCTCAAGAATTAAACTCAAGAACAAAAGTTTACTTGCTGACGACTATTGAGTAGTGTTTATCAACTAAATAAATCTCATAAACTAATAAATATTTACTAATGACTAGTAGTACTATTAATCAGTGGTGTAAAAATATGACAAAGCGTCCAGTTTTGGCTGTGACTCTTTCCGTTTTATGGTTAATACTTATCGGTAGTATAGGTTATTTATGGCATTTGGGTAGTATTGGCTTAATTGATGAGACTGAACCACTGTTTGCTGAAGCTTCCCGACAGATGTTGGTAACTGGTGATTGGATTACACCTTTTTTTAATGGGGAAACTCGCTTTGATAAACCAGCTTTGATTTACTGGACTCAAGCGATCGCTTATGCTCTAATTGGTGTCAATGAGTGGGCGGTGCGTTTACCTTCGGCACTGGCTGCTATAGGATTAATTAGTTTGGCTTTTTATACTTTAGTATGGCAGCAAACAGTGTGCGAGGAAACTAAGCTAGAAAAGCTAAAATCTGAGCGTAATTTTACTCAGAGTTGGTGGGTTGCTGGTTTATGTAGTGCAGTGATGGCGTTAAATCCAGAAATGATTGTCTGGGGTAGAACTGGTGTGTCAGATATGTTACTCACTGGTTGCATTGGATCGTCTTTGCTGTGTTTCTTTTTGGGTTATGCTAATCACGAACCTGCTAAAGATAACAAAAGTGGTCAAAGAATAGACCAAAAAAATACTAGAAATCATAAGAATAACAAAAATACTAAAAATATTTTT
>JBCCDM010000401.1:0-5841 GCA_039030795.1 Cyanobacteria bacterium P01_A01_bin.84 | reverse complement strand
CTGATAGATTTGAAGTGAAAAATGCCACTGTTTTGGCAGCAGATATCGAAGCTGATAATGGTGTAATTCATGTGATTGATAACGTCATTCTTATGGGTTGATTTGAAATCGTTTCTTTATTGATAGCTTTTATTCATCTAAGTAAGTCGGCATAAATAAACCGAGCTATGTTAAAAAATGTAAATCATCCTCAAACTCTTACTCCTATTGCCTTTTGCCTTTTGCCTTTTGCCTTCCCCCCAACGATAATTTTCTGTACCAACCTACTTAATAGTATGAAAGAGCAGCGAACAGCATCGCCGACTCCTTGAAAGGTGCGGCTACACAAGCAAAATCCCTGAGCCACACGCGACCCAGGAACGGGTATCTCCTTTTAGGAGACGCTAACGCTAACGCTGGTTTTGAGGACGGAAACCGATACCCCAAACTAGTCTCACCACCTTCGTGGGTTATTTAATTCAAAATCATCTTCCTGTTCGCGGCTCACTGTTCCCCGGTTCAATTTCAACAACTTTCACCTTTGCAGCACCTTTCCCTATCTGTATCGACAATTCTTCTCCTACTTCCAACTCTGAAGCATCGCGAGCAATTTTTCCATTTTCTTGTCTTATCGCTGCATATCCCTCTTCTGTCACTTTCCGAATCAATTAGATACAAACATTCTTATTTTTATCCAGATGAATAAAAGAATTTGAACTGATTAATTGCAGCAATCAAATCGTTAAATCCTAGAAATAAATTGCTAGATGGAAAAACCTCTAACCACGGATAAATCATCCAAAAAATAAACATCGGCTGGATAATTAAACGGATATTATTTAAAGTATTTTTCCATCCACTTTTATGATTCCATTGTTTATGAGAATGAAAACTAACACAATGATTTTCTTCAACTTCTACTTTTATTTCACTAGACTGATTTAAATGTATAAATGGTTGTGAATTTAAAGTAATCATTGTATAAACACAAAGTATTATTTCCCACCATTTTTCAATATCCTTAAATTTAGTGAAGCGATAATCTGTCCATCCTAATTCTTGTTTACATTGCCTAAAAGCATATTCTACCCAAGTTCTTAAACCGTATAAATCTCCTAAAATTTTCTTGAGTTTACCTTGAATATTTGTCATTACAAATGAAGTCGAATTCGCAGGCATAGTTTCTGGGTCGGTAGTCATTTCCCAGTAAGTTATACTTGCTCTTTTACCATAGACAATCTCTCTAATGTATCTAGTTTCAGTTTTTTGGTCACTAAATGTTCTGGTAAATTTACACCATTTATTGGCTCTAACCCTTTGATTCGCTGGCAACCAAACTGCATGATTACTTCTTATTGCGACAACATATTCCAACTCATGCTTCTCTAAAGTTCTTATAAATTCACTACTTTCACCATATAAACTATCTGCTAGAACCAATTCAATATTAAATCCAAAATCTATCAAGGAATTTACTATTTCAGATGCTATTGTTATCTTCGTTTTATATTTATCGCCGTAGTGCAAAGTTCCTTTAGGTTTAAATACTTTTACTGCAAGGGGAAAAGTTATATTACGATACACTCCGTAAGCATTTACTGATACCATCCCATTATCTACTTTCCCTACACTGCCAAGATATTGACGAGCTACATAGTCCGTTTTACTACCTTTCTTCCTATCACCCGTTTCATCTATAATTAAAATTATTTTTTCTCCTTTTAAAGCATTTTTTATTCTCTTCAACCTCCGTTTCTTTAAATCACCTACTGACCAAGGAGAATTAGCTATAAAATGATGAAGTGACTGTGGCGAATTTAAACCTACAACCTTCGCTATCTCTGGCAATGATTTTCTTGGTATTTGAGAAACTATTCCTAAATGTAAATACTTAAAACATTCATAGTTTCTTACTTCCTTAAATAAATCCTTATACGAGGAGCAATATTCATCTATGATTGATACTGTTGGTTGAGGGTCTCTAGGTAAATGTTTTAGTATTTGTAGTTCTACATCCATTACTGCAAGCCACTTACGTCCGTTAGTATTTTTAAATATCAATTATTATAACCGGAGAGTGACAGAAGAGGGATAACTGCGTTGCGAAACTGCTTTTGGGTTTTATGTGATTAACTTTTGTCGTAATAATTCTAAATTCTCTACTGTTCCGCTATCGGAATAATTGAGATATTGATTTTTACTCCCTTCCCGCTATAAGAAAACCTATAATGTAGTATTAATGATTACACCAGAGGCAATCTTTTTACCAGAAGAAGTAATCTGTTTGCTCGGAGGTCTCGGGAACCATTTCAAAACTCGGGGGAACCCCAAAAACAACAACTCACCACAACGAAAATTTTTCTTGTTCCAAAAAGCCTGCTTATTTGTTTTGTTTTTGTGGTTTACACAAATTTTGTGGTTATTGATAATTAATCTGCTTGAATAGAAAATAATAAAAAATTATTATTGGTAATTGTATTTACATTTGAGTATTACTAGACTAAAGCACAAATATGTTCAATTATATTGTGGATTTGTTCTGGTGTTTGAAGTTGATTAAATTTGAAATAATTATCTAATTTATCTTTAACTTGTTGAATATTAACACCTAATGGAAGATGATGTAGTAGTCTAAGTCTTAAAAGATGAATAACATATTCAACTAAATTAAAGTTCGGCGAATAAGTAGGAGTATGAATAAAATTGATAGAAATTGTTTCTTGAATTTTTAAGCGATTAAGATGTTCTGTAACTTGTGATTTCATTTTATTCTTATGCGTAGAATTATTATCCAAAATAACAGTAAGTTGATTAAATCCTTCTTTAATACAATCTTGACATAGTTGTAAGAAATACTCGGAAACATATAAAGGTTTTAGATTTTTCTTTTAATTCTAAATACTCTTTCCCTGTAAATGCGTCAACTGAAATCATCCCGTTCAACTTATTTCTACGTCCTTTTTCATTACTTGGTATCTCGGGACGTGTATTTTTTGGAGCCCATCCGTAAAAAATACTTGGACGGTCGTAAACAGCAAATTCATCAAAAAATACTATTTTTTCTTTTTCTTCTTTAGAACCCAATTTTTTTTTAAGCTTGATATAAATATTTTTTGTTCTTCTTTACTGGCATTGGCATAATCTCTTGATCGCTGTTTTGATATGATAAATTTAATTCCTAAACCATATTTCATATATTCTTGTTGTTTTTAGTTTCACTCCCCATCTTAATTCGATAACATTACTAATAATTTTCCCCGTCCATATATTTCTGTCTATACCATAATCTATTGGTTTGTCTGACAGTAACATTCTTTTCAGTTCTTGTTTTTGTTCTAAATTCAATCTTGAATTTACTTGATGAGCAATTGGTTTTACGGGCTTCATTTAATCCCCCTTCTAAAAACTTATCTATCCAAGTCGATAAAGTTTTGTAGCCACAACCGTGAGCATTTTGGATACTTCCTTTCTACTATATCCTTCATATAGATATTTAATTGCGAATAATCTCTTTCTTATATATTCTTGTTGATGCTTGTAGTACAATTGTTGCCATAATTCTACGTCTAATTGGTAGGTTTCTAGCCTAAAAGTTCTGTTCCGTAAAGGTTCAATCATGATGCAGCCCGCATTTAATTCTCATGTAATATAAATTATTACATGAAAGGTAATCTTCTAACGAGAAGGGAGTAGTTCAACTAGTTTCTGTTTGGCTCTATCTTCCATGACGGGTATTCCAAGGGGGCGCTTTTCTTCTCTACCTGGTTTGGGTATCCAAACTCGTCTGGTGGGTTTTGCCTTACCATCAATTCGCAAGTTTTTAGCGAGTTTTAACCTTTGGTATGGGGTTAAATATTTTACACCATCTATACCAGCGGTCTTCTTGCCTTTATTTTCCTGCGTTACCCGTCTTATGGCTAGTAGCTTTGCGGCTCTGGACTTCATCAATAGCCTTTGCAGCTTCCTCACTTTGAGAGTTTCACCACGCTGTGAAGCTGTGTAGATGCGTCTTTGTAGCTTATAAACCTTCCGTTCTAGCTTGCACCAAGGAATAGTTTTCCATTCGCCGCGTACTATTACTTCTGGGTTTTCATTCGTACTCTGGTAATTTACCTTCATCTCACGACATTTGTACTACTTGATACCTCTACATCTCCTACAATCGGACTTCCGTCTGCATATCCCTCGCATTACCAAGGGCATTAGCTTATGAAGTCATCCTTCTCCACCTGTTTCTTGCGGTTGACTACCTACTCAGTCCTACTGAGAGACAACAGGGGAGTTAATTCGTTCCTGGTTCCCATTTGCCATTGGGGGTGGGGTTTTCACACTCCTCCGGGGTTAGTACAGTTATCGTTAGAAGATAACTCTCGTGAACGCTTTCTGGTGACGGATTCAATTCACCAGCCACATTTCCCCATTGTCTTTTTGACTGTTGTGGTCGTAGCTCCTGCTACACTCACCTCTTTGCCACAACTTCAAATTAACGAAGGTTTCAAGTGAATTCATTAAACATTAACCCTTCCCAACTGAGCTAGCCGATTTACCTCAAGAGGTTTGAAGTTACTCGTCGTTTAACCCCGCTGCAATGGTCACAATCGGATGTCACTCCTTAAGGTGTGGGGGTTACGCTTCAACTCCGCGTCGAGAGCGGCAGGAATTACACCTGCATGGGAATCCAAGTTGTCAAGGTTCTGTTCTAACCGATACGATGGGTTAGTTTTCCTTGCTCCTAGTTCGTTTTAGGCTATTAAGCCTTCCACTTTATAGGAAACGAATCGCACAAATCCATACTTGTTTGTTGTGCAGATCCGCCTATTACCCCAGCCCGTAGCTTTTATATGCAATGGCTGTGTTACTAGTATCTTGAGAGTGTCAACATCCCCTACCACAGCAGCATCAATCCAGTGAGTTTTAGGTAGCCTTAAACGGATTCTGTTGTACTTGGTTCTGCCTCCGGTTCCTGTCTTCACTGGTAAGCCCACAGCTTTTAACCTCTCAAATAAAGCCCAACGTGTAGAATTAACACTTGCTGCGTCTTTTAGGGGTTTCTTGGCTTGGTTGAGTATCCTTTTGAGTAAGTCAGGCTTTCCGCTCAGAAAGTCCTTTACATCTTGATTAGATTTCTTCTGATTACAACTATGGCACGCGATGGCAAGGTTAGATATCCGGTTACTACCTTCTTTGGATTTGGGTCGTATGTGTTCAATCTCTAACGGGGTGTCAGTCGCTCCACAGTAAGCACACTTGCGCCCCCACTTCTCAAGTAAGTATTCTCTTACCTCGTAGCCTTGTAGTTCACCTTGTTGGTACTCTATCCCGCTAATTTCTGGGTTTTCCATAGCCTGGGTATCGAACTTAACTAGCTCTTGGTATATCCCAGTGATTGGAGCATATCGGACTATTCTCTTTGTCCAAGTAATAATATTCTCAAT
Source organism: Cyanobacteria bacterium P01_A01_bin.84 (assembly GCA_039030795.1). Lineage (GTDB taxonomy): Bacteria > Cyanobacteriota > Cyanobacteriia > Cyanobacteriales > Nostocaceae > JBCCDM01. The sequence goes on along the minus strand of JBCCDM010000401.1, from coordinate 427 downwards.
CCGGCTTTGCAATGATGGGGGGAGCCAACCTTTAGCCCTGGTTCTATTCAAAAATCTAGCTTGGCGGTATCTGGTTTTACGGTTGCGTCTACTTCTCCTCACTTGTCGGCGAGTATCAAGATCAGCCTTGATTTGTTCGCCTCTGTGGGTAAGTACAGCAGCCCAAATTAATTTGTCATTGGTTACGATAGCTATCCCGGTCTGTTTCGAGCCTGGGTCAATTTTTAATTGGTAATCATTTTTCTCTCTTGAGTGAGTTCTCATTTCTTTGAGTATGAGCGTAAATGGATTAAACTCAACGAGATTGTCGCCAACCCCGTTGGTCTTCAAAACGGTGCATGAAAGTTTCCCTTCACACCGCTCCTCTGTATTTAGGTGCTTGTCATGCATACCTGTGTTTCTGATGGGAACCATCAGAAGCAGTTTT
>JBCCDM010000400.1:0-5867 GCA_039030795.1 Cyanobacteria bacterium P01_A01_bin.84 | reverse complement strand
ATCCTTTTTGATATAAAGGAAGTTTATGACGATTAATATTCATCATATCTTGAATAATATCTATTAAAAATTCCCAAGCGATTACCCACAAATCACCGTAAGTACCTATCCAAAAATTACTATGTCTTTTTGATTTTCGTTTAGCTTCATCCAATCTAGAGACATATTTTTGAATTCCATTATTTTTAATTGATTTACCTTTTAGCGCAGAAATGGTATAAGCAATTGCAATCAACAGAATTAAGTTAGTAAGACGATGGTCATTAGCTTTAGTTTCTTCCAGGTTGTAACCTCCAGTTTTACAATCCTTAAACATAGCTTCAATTCCCATACGATGGCGGTAAGTTTTTATAATATCTTCAAGATTATCCAAATTACTTAATAAAAACCAAGGCTCTTTTTCTACTTTTTGATTATATTTTCTTTTCCAGTAAGCTGCTAGATTAAAACGACCAAAGCCTTTATTTTTAGTCATATAGATATTTGATAAAAATATCTTAATTCCTGGACTTATTCCTAAATCTGCTAGTTTTTGATACCGTCCTTTATGTTTTTTGAAGTGTGTAGTCTGTTTTTGACGAAAAATGAAATATATTTTTTTTCGTGACTTTGTCATTTTAAGCCAGTAAGATAATTCCACACCATGAAATTCTCTATCTCCTAAAATAACTAATTCATAGTCTCTAAATAAAATTAATGCTGGTCGAATAATCGCTTGCTGTTCTCTTAAATTAGTACTACCTTCTTTATCTAAAGTTTTCCAATATATTGGTATAGCTCGCTTTTTATAAATTACAGCTATTACTAAAACATTATTATTCTTCCATTGAGTTCTATCTAAAGTTATAATTAAACGGCTACCTAATTCAAATTATTTATCAACAATAAGTTTTACTATCGGAAACCAAAACAAAGGTAAACTTAAACTTGTTAAAGTTAAAAATCGCTGAATATGTTTTCGGCGGCTTTCATATTTTATCGGTAGTGGGAAGCAAGCTGCTAGTCTCTCTATTCTTACAGTTTTTTGGACAGTTAGCAACCAAATTAATATTTCTAAAGTTTTATATTGTGCTTGTGTGAGCGATTTTTTGAAATGTGACTCATATAATGGTAATAATTGCATTTTGTCGGTCTTCTTTTTCAAGTTTAAACCGATATTTTTTACCATAAAATTGGTTCCTGTAGGATAAAAATCAATTGACAGTTTTTTTTGATTCAAATACTGAGTAGGCGACCGCACTGCGGTCGCCTACTCAGTCTATATAGAATGATTATCATTATCTAGTAATTTCTACCCGAAACTTAGATTTCAAAACCTTTGACTGAGTAAGCTTTTGGGGTGCTTGTCACCCCTTGAAGTGCCATCGTCTGGGCTGATAGAAACGGAATTCCAGACCAAGTTCTAAATGCTATTTTGAATTCCGATACTGTTGCAGCTTTGGCAATGAGCTTGTATTTTGAGGAATTTTCCGTTTTTTTATCCCGTAAATATTTATTAATACTGGAGTAATATTCAGACGGACCTAAATACATACTTAAAGCCCAAGCTTTAACTCTATTAAGGTAAGGAGCAAACCTTAAGGTGCTTTCTATTTTCGCTTCATGATAATTGCTATCGTATAAACGAACATCCGACTTAGTTTTAGGAATATAGCTTTCTAGTAAGTAGGCTTCAAATTCACTAATTATTAATTCAAACGGCGGTTTCCAAACCATAGTTAGTACGTACGGTAAACATCACTATTTGTAAGCGAAGCTTTTTATATCAATTGGAGCTTACTAGCAGCATATTTTTTAAATCTATTTGCATTGTCATTTCATTTATTAATGAGCAAAAATCGGAGTGCGTCACCTGACACACTCCGATAAACTTTAAATATTTGAGTTGTACAATTCTATAACTTTGTGATACCAAGCCCGTGCCTTACTTCCTTGAATTGGAGCAAGATTGTCAAATATTTTTTGCATTTGAGAGCGCTCCATATTTGGTATTAGTGAAACACACCAATTAAATGCATCTTCTGGCGATTCCCATATTTGATAAACCGGTGGAGTTTTATCTTGTCTCATGCACCAGGTTGTAATTCTACTTCTCAGAGCAAGATTGGCATCAAGGCATTGTTTTACTTCTATTTCAGCACAGTTAAGCTTTTCAAGTAAGTTGCCAACAAATTCTCTTCCTCCTAGATGGTGTGCCTTACCTTCCATGCAAGCAGTTTGAATGTATTCACACATTTTGCTGATGATGGTTCGAGCATTTGCACCGTAGGAGAGAAACTTATCAAAAAGTGCGATCGCCTTTTTTGTTTTACCCGCTGCAATATTGCGAACGAGTTCGATAATCTGTTCGTCACTTACTTGTCCGCATAATTTGTAAATCCATTCTGGGGATACTTCTACCAAGCTTGCTTGCTCTAGTAGTTTGATAGCATCTCGGAGGTGTCCTTTGCTGAGTTTAGCGATTACTTCTAAGGACTGCGGTTGATATTCGATATTTTCTGACTTACATATCTTTTTTAGATGCGTGGTAATTTGAGTCAGTTTTACCGTATTGAAATCGTACCTAAAAGCACGGGATATAATTGTGGGAGGTATTTTATCTACTTCTGTAGTGCATAAGATAAATATAGCTTTTGGTGGTGGTTCCTCCAACGTTTTGAGGAGTGCCTTGAAACTAGCATTGCTTAGAGCATGAACTTCATCAATGATTGTAATGCGATATCTCGAATGGGGAGCTAGATGAGAAGCCTTGATATTTTCCAAGGTGTTATCTACTCCGGTGTTGGAAGCTGCATCAATTTCAACTGTGTCTAGTTGGGGAGAGATACAGCTCGAACATTTACCACATGGTTTGATTGTAGGTTTGTCTGATTTTAAGCAATTTAGCGTTTTGGCATAAGTGCGAGCGGTGCTGGTTTTACCTACTCCATGAGGTCCCACAAACAAGTAGATTTGTTTTATTTTTTCTGACTTACAGATTATGTTTGTCAGGGAATCGGTTATATGTTGTTGACTGATTACTTGGCTTAGATTAGAAGGACGATATTTGTTATATAGTGCTGTCATGTTGATTTTTTTAAATAATGTTGGTGTAAGTAATGCCGGGGAATTTATTAAATTGATGCCCAGACCAATCGCGTACAATATCTTCGCAATTGGCAATAGCGGCATTAACTAGTATTCCTTGATTCATAAATCGGTTAAACCATAATTGCCAAATTTCTTTTTGTGCTTTACGAATAAATTCAGCTTTTTCAAGCTGGTATAGCTCTTGAGGATAATACTTTTCCATTATTGGAATCCTAACTTCTTAACTTTTGTATTAGATTGAAAATAGTATCTTTAAATATAATTAGTGCAATAACCGAAACTAAGAAATAAAGCCGCATTAAAGCGACTTATATAAAACTAAACTTTTGCAGCTACCTTTTCTTTTGTACTGACTTTATTCTTAGGCGTTGGTTCTTCACCATCAGTAATTTGTACTGGCATAACTAAATTCAGCTGAGGGGTTAAATTACCAACTGGTTCAATGATTACAGGTTTAACAGAATCATTGATACGAAATAGTAATTCATCAGTTTTGCACGCTTTAACTGCGTCCTGTAGATATCGAGTATTAAATGCAATAGTAAATTGTGGTAAATCTCCCTTAATCGTTATTTCTGTTTTACCTTGCCCAGTTTTACTATTAGTAGTAATAATTGCCTTACTGTCTGAATCGTTGAAATCAAATTTAATTGTTGGTGCCTTACACTTTCCTACAGTGTTTAAGATATTCAAACATTTATTTAAAGCTGCACGTTCTACGATAAATTCATATTCAAAAGACTGAGGGATGATGCTATGGTACTGCGGATAATCGCCTTCTAATGTTCTTGAATAAACAGTAATATTTTCTTCAAGTGTTGCGAATATGCTACCCTTTTGTACAAATATCCACATATTATTAAAGGGATATTCTTCAATTGCTTTGTAGATGATATCTAATCCACTTATTGGGATAGTAGTTTGCAATTCAACAGAATCGTCTAAACATTCTTCTTCACTAGATATATGAGATAATCTGTGTGCGTCGGTAGAGGCTAACTCCCATTTCTTATCTTTGATAATTAGACTAGCTCCGGTAATAATTTGCTTACATTCGTCAGTACTAATTGCATAAGCAACGCTGCTTATTCCTAAAGCTAATTTATTCCGTGGAATTTCAAAGCCTACAGCTTCTTCACTGGGGATAGGAAGTAGGGGATAATTACTTGATTGGTCTATGATTGGCATGGAAAATGAATGGTCTTCCTGGTTGATATAAAGATTGGTCTTATCCATGCCCAGGATGATGTCTCCATTGTCAAGTTTTAATATTATCTCGTAAAATATTTTGCCATCGATACAGATATTGGCATTTTCTTCTATGCTATTGTTCAAAGTAATATTTATCCCAGCTTTCATATCCCAGCTCGTAATGGTAATTTTACTTTCTTCGGCATCAAAGCTAATTAGAAAATTGCTGAGGATAGGTTCTATAGGTTGCTGAGGTAAGCAATGTCGAGCAAGAGTAAGATACGGAATTAGCTTGTCGCGTTCTATCGTTGTTAAGTGTTTTATTTCCATAGTTATTTGTTATTCAATAGCACGGACTTATGAGGAGTGAGGGAGTGAGAGAGGGAGAGAGGGAGGGAATGCCGGAGCGGTTGTCATGGGTCAGGAGTGAAAGATTTGCGATGCCGCTGACATCGCGTGCAGTTTGTTGGAGTCAAACACCAATCAAACGCAATTACCTCTCCCTCATTCCCTCACTCCCTCACTCCCTCCCTCCTTATTCGCCGTGCTGAGTAATTTAGTAAGGTGGTTCTTCTATATCAAACTGAGCGTCATAATGATAATCAACGTTTGGTGCTGGTGGTAAAGCTGCTGGGCTATTTTGTCCGTTAGCTAGCATCAAATGCCTAGCCGCTGCTACCCTGCTGATGCTTCCAGCAAAATCCTTATCGAGATTTTCTCTAATAAATGCGATTACTTTATCGTTACCACGGAGTTCTGGATAATTATTTCCATCAGAATTCGGATGTACAAAGTCTTTGATTTTAGCGACCCATGATTGCTGTTCGGAGCCTTCCAATTCCGAATGGAATTCTGCTTTAAATATGTGTTCTGCCAAGAAGTTGTAGCTCATTTTGTATGACTTTTCATCTTGACGGAATGCATGAAAGCAATTTGATAATTCTGATAGGAACTGCTCGATATTACTTGCAAGACCCAGAGATTGTAATCCGTGGCACGATATGGTGAGGAATCCATCGTGCATGGGTTGTTTGTTGTCATCAACTATGATTATTGTGAAGAACCTGCGAACTCTTATTTTTTCTTTTTTGGTTGCTTTTAGCTCCGGGTATGTATTGGTGTCATAAGTTCCGATTAATTTTGTTTTCTTATTCCCTTGTTCTTCATACATTTCCTCTATATATAAGTCGGACATACTTACTACATGGAGATTGCAATTACTAAGAAGAACGCCAGATTCATCTTCTTTAGCCCCTCTAAAACGATGTTCATAAGTATTACGTTCTCCTTTCCAATTTATGGCTTCTAAAGTAGGAGTTTTGATAAATATTCCAGTTGGTAGGGGATGTTGCATTCCGTTCAGAATTTGACAAATATTTGCTTCAATTCCCTGCTTGACATACTTTTCATTGTCATAGTCACTAAGCTTTGCAAGTAATTGCTGGCGGTCGTCAGTTTGAGTTTTAGCTGCTGTTTTACCGTTTGTTGTTCTTACCATTTGTGGTTAATAAATTTTGAAATATCAATAGTTTGGTAAGAATATATGTCTTATTTTTAGATAATAGGAACAAAAAAACTAGCCGATT
>JBCCDM010000399.1:0-5883 GCA_039030795.1 Cyanobacteria bacterium P01_A01_bin.84 | reverse complement strand
TATAAAACTACTCCAAAAAATGGAAAATGAAGCTAAGGGAAAAGTTACCCCTAACGTTATGGGTAATTCTCAAGGCTTGATTATTGAAGAGTTATTCACATCGCTAGGACGAATGAAGTGGGACTCGTTTGTCAAAAATCGTCTACCATTACTCAAGCTACCCCCGGATGTGCTGGAAGTGTTGCGGCAAGGGAAATTGGAGTACACCAAAGCGAAGGCGATCGCCAAAGTTAAAGATGATTCAGCCAGAAAAAAACTTTTAGAAATAGCAATTGAAGAGAACTTATCACTCAATGAAATTAAGCAAAGAATTAAAGCCCTCACTCAAGAAAGTTTAGAACCACCATCACTCAAGCAGCTTGCTGACGATACCTTCCGTCGCTTAAAGCAATCTAAAGTGTGGGACGAGCCGAAGAAAAAAGCGAAGATAGAAAAGTTGTTAGCACAAATGGAAGCGCTAATGAAGTAGTAATATTGCAGTCCTATAATGAACCATAACTGTTTATGTTTAAGCGCTATATGGTTTTAAAGTAATGAAAAATACAGATAAATCTTAATATAAAAGTATCGCTATTCTGGTGACATTAAGCACGAAGTATGAAAGCATTTACCGTATAATATTTGCAATCTTGGAAGAGAAAATGTCAGATATATCCTCCTATCCCGATTACGTCTGGTGGGTTGAATTTGGTAGACTTGCAGGAATGCCCCGTCCTCCATTAGAGGATTTAGCAATACTTTATCAAGCCGGAATGCGCGGTATTGTTTCAGTGATGGATGAACCTTCAGGTATCCAAGAATATAAAGATGGAGGTTTTAAAGCTTTATGGTTGCCAATCACTGGCGGTAAGAGTCCAATGGTAGAACAAGTATTGGAATTTGTTCAATTTGCTGATTCCCTCTTAGAGAAAAATCAAATCGTCGCGGTTCACTGTACCAGCGGCAATCGTCGAACAGGAACACTTTTAGCTGCTTATCTTATTGTTTCCGGGAAGTCACCAGACGAAGCACTTACACAGATTCAGCAAGCAAGACCATCCGCACAATTACGAGATGCTCAGAAACAGTTTTTATTTGCACTGCCAGATTTACTTTCTGGAAAATTATGAATTTACGAATTTCTAAAAATTCAAAGTTTTAAATTGACAAAAATACAGAAAGCAGTTCCAGAATTAACCAGAACCGCTGATGGAATGGTGTGTATGGTTAAGCGAGCGGTAAGAAAACAGATAAATCTTAAATATAAAAATGAGTTTTAAGTTGGTGAAACGGGTAGTCGTCAGATAGGAATAACTGTTAACTGTTAACTGTTAACTGTTAACTGTTAAGCATCCTGCAATCTAGCAAAACCAAAGGTAACGTTAAATTCTTCACACCAAATTGCTACAGATTTAAAGTCATCTAAGTCAAAGTTTTCAGGGATTTCATAACGTTGAGCGCCATCGAAGCTTTGTAAGTTAGCCAGAGTTACATAATTTCTTTCATTCAAGTTGACGGGTACGGTTGAATTGCGGTGGAGAACAACTCTTACTTTTGGTCCGCGTGCGGTGGTAAATCCTTTACTGAACTCCGGCGGAACGTTTACCATTTTTCTCAACAATTTTAGCCGTACCGTTGGTGGGGTGGTCTTGTTCTGTGGTCACAAAGCTACCGGATGCAATCAGTGACTGAGATTTTGCTGCAACTCTTACACTTTGTCCCGCTCTTTGTGCCTGGACTGGAGATGCGTTAATTGCTAATTGACCAACGCTACCGAATAATACGATTGATGCGATTCCGAATCCAGCTAATTTGTTAAGTTTCATTTTTGTTACCTCTCGTTAGGGTTTATTGTTTCTCCGTCGTTGATTACCAATATGAGGGATGATGCTGAAGGGGTAATGAATGATAACTGAGGTAACGGTAAGAGTTATCTGAGAAAACTGAGAAATAAATAGTGATAAAAGATTGAGGTGAAAACTATCTTATCTCCGGATTTTCTTTATAAACATCATGATTGTCTAAACGTTTAAAATTTATACTACGCAATGTTACACATAAATATTGAGTTTTTTTGTATATAAAATTATGATTTTATTCTAGTATTCATAGTATTAAATTTATTATGAGTGATAATAGCAACAATTTCTGGAAATGGGCGGCTGGAATTCTAGGAACCATAATATCGGGAGTAGTTGTACATTACCTTACAAAAGGAATAAACCCAGATAAAAATCCAGTTATTCAATCGATACCAACTCCAAATAAACCAAAACTAAGTGAGCAACCAGTTCCAACTCCGACAATACTAAACGAACAACCAGTTCTAAGTACGAGTACATCATTACCTAATGTATCTCCTGAAAAAGAAGTAAATAGTTATTTTAACGATATTAATGGTGGTCGATACCAAGCTGCATGGGATAGATTACCAACTGCAATACAAGAAAATGAAAATATGCATCCTAATGGATTTAAATCCTTTGAAGAGTGGTATGAAAGTATGAATTCAGTTGATGTTAAAGAAGTTAACGTCGCCGAAAGCAATTCTGAAAGCGCAGAAGTTAATACTCGGATAGCGTATAACTTTGATAATAAAGCTGTTTCTAGCTCTTTAAGATTTTTGCTTTCTTGGGATTCTCAAGCAGAGAAGTGGAGAATTACAGAAATAAAGAAAAATTAGAAACTCACCTTAATTCTCCACATTTTGATTTTTCAATTTAGACAGCACATTTGGCGCCACATCTACACCGTTTCCTTCACCTAACCACCGATTCTTCTTCTTGTTCCCCCAAGCCGCTGTTTCTCCCCAATTCTCTTCGTTCGCATAAGTTTCTAGTGCTGCGGTTAGTTCGGATACGGTTTGCTGTAATTCGGTAACGGTTGGTTTTTTGGTTAAAAAGTTAAACATGATAGTTGGTGGGGTTGTTTAACTCAACTATCATGTCATTATGGGCGATGTCGCCACGATGGATGTACTGGATTTGAAATAAGGTAATGTAATTGCCTTGATAAATCTGACACAGAATATTAGACAATTACATCTCTTCAGCTTTATCTATTGAGACTTTTCTTTAGGCACAACTAACTTACCTTTATCTTTTTTTGACTCGGAAGTTGTTTTAGCTGCTTCAAGAAAGATGAAACAACGCGAAAATCTCAAAATTATGGCAATTGCATTGTTCGTGTAAATTTAAACGGACTATATTCTGACAAAACTAGCGTCGAAATTTTTAATAGATTCAGTCAGAAGAAATGGCAATTAAAACAGCTAAAGCTGAACTGGAACTGATTAATCAAACACCGCTACCAGAATTTAGATTTAATTTCATACGTTCGCTAGGTAACGTATGATTATCTATTGCTACTTTTGAATATTGTGACGGTGTTGGTGCCGGTAGAATATTTTCTAGCAAATATTTACTACAATCTTTGAGCATATCTGTATCATCAAAACCGCTTAAACTATATTTATGAATATCTTTTAAGCTTCTGCGGCTTTGGTTTCGACAATGAATCAACAATCTACCAAGTAAATTTTCTCCACATAACTTCTCATAAGGAACCCATAATCCACTATTAATTTGATGACAGGGAATTCCCCATATTGTATCTCCCCAACTATTCCATTCAACAATCTCTTCTTCACCAGTTAGTTTTAATTCTCGATACCAATCTTCATCGCTGAATTTAGCGCACAAGCATATATACATTACTGCTAACTTTATTTCTTCCCAATCGGCACGTAATTCTAGTTTTCTACCAACTTTTTTTGCAGCACCTGGTGAACTTAATTTGCTAATACGAATTCTTTCTTTAATATCGAGAGACTTTGCTGCTTGAAAAGCGTGTTCTACTGTTCTGTAGACTGTATCATCTCCCAGAAATATTGAACTACTCTTAAAAATTGAAAACCAATTATCGTTTGCCATAGCTTATTTATAAAATGTATTATTTGATAAAAACGTAGTTTTAGTCTTTTTATTTTTCTATTTGATTATCCCAAAATGCAGCTGATATCCAGAATGTATAATTTTTTTATAATTTCTCTAATTTCCTTGCAAAGACATTTATTATGTGTCTTTATTATATGTGTAAATTGATGCGACTTTAGCTGAGTTGCAATCAAATTAAAGTTGAACTTAAGCGATAAGGCTTGTGTAATAAAAATAAGTTCATAACTCTTGTCGCAAAGTTTTAATTTTAGTTTGTCTGAATTTTAACTCTATTTTATTTTCAATGAAATGCGATGATAATGTAATTTACACTCAGAAAACATTAGCCCAAAGATATGGAATAACAATTGGTGGGTTACAGTTTTGGTATCGTTTTGCAGGAATTGTCAAACCTAAGAAGCGTGGAGGATATTTTGATTTAAGTGCTGTAGAAATAGCCGATTTATTTTATGTGGCTACCAAAATAAGGCGGTTAACTTACGAGGAATATCTGGAGCGGGTAATTCCTGCTGGTGGTTTAGATAATTTTATGCAACAGACAAATGGAATGAGTTTGTATGAATTCTTGACAAACCATATTCCAGAAGAAGAAAAAGAAAATTCAATTGTTAAATCAGTTGTTAAAAGGATAGAGAGAGATGAAACATATCAACGCAGTAGCTCAGAGTTTGCAAACCACACCTGAAATAATCAGTAAGGTATGTGAAAAACTGGAGTTAAAGATAAATAAAGATAGTACTCTCAAACCTGAAATTGAGCAGCAGTTAATTCAATTGAAAGAAGTTGCTGTTTCTCAAAATATGTCATTGGAAGAAGCCGTAGATTATTTATTAGAAATGCGTAATGAGCGCTCTAACAATGAACATAAATTTGATGTAGATAAATATATTGAGCAAAGATTTGGATTAAACCCACAAGATGAATCTAACAGTTATCTTCAAACTATACGTACAGATGTTGAGAAAGGTAAGCAATTTGCTGCTTTAAGATTAGGCGTAATTTTGGAATCTTCTTCTTTATATTTAGAAGAATTTTTATTTAATGGACATCAACAAGCACCTACTGAATTGCAGCAAACTCAAGATAAAATTTATGAGCGCATTGATAATGATTTTTTCGGAAAAGTGGATTGGGGGAACGAAGTACACCCGTTTTCAGCGCAAACCAAACAATTGAAATCAAATCCGAAGACAAAATCCTTGCCAGGGAAGTCGCCGAGCAAATGATGCCAATATGCAATTCATGTATTGATGAATTGATTCAGCAATACAGGATTGCCGCGATACAGGGAATAGGGATTGTATTTGTGGGTAATTTTAGCGGATTGGTAACGGGATTAGCCCTATCTCCCCCACCATCAATTGATATACCTAAAGTTATTGTTGGTTCGTTGTTTGGTGGATTTGTTGGAATTTCCATTGCACTAACTTTGATATTTAAGAAAACCAGGGAGTTTATTAACCATGAGAGCAATTAGTGATTTTTTGATTAATGTCGGTGGCGGAATATTGACTGGATGCGGGATTAGTGGATTTATCGGTCAGATGATGGGAGTGGGTGCAGCTCTCGCTTTTAATCCTTTGCTATTGCTATTGGGTGCTGTTTTTGGTGGCGCTTGGGTGTGTATTTTACGCTCTTCTTTTGCTAAATATTCAAAAGAACCGCTTTATCTAGTAATTGATAATGGGTAAGTGCTATGCATCTACTTCCAAAAAGGGATAAGCATAACCAAATTCATGCACCCCGCTTACCTAAACGTACCAAGAAAATTGACATCGTATTGTGGGTGTGTTGTGCCACTGTTGGATTAGGTTCGGTATTGGCAGCCGCCGCCATTATAGTAGGTAGACGTGGCGAAGTTACACCAACCGTTTCTGCTGTTAACCGTGCTAAAGTGCAAATGCAATCGCACAGACGTGCGTACATCGAAAAGTTGACTCGCACAGAC
>JBCCDM010000398.1:0-5893 GCA_039030795.1 Cyanobacteria bacterium P01_A01_bin.84 | reverse complement strand
GACCGACCATCGCTTCCACGCTTTCGGGGAAATCGGTGCTCCACCCATAAGCCCGGATCTTGCCCGCCTCACACTATTTATACGTACTAGTTGCAAAATTTTCCTTTATCCCTTGTCCTTTCCCCTTTATCCCTTATCCTAAAATTCCCTACTATTTCCCTACTATTTCCTTACTATTTTTCTTAATAGCAACTTTATGATATTTAGAATTATTCTTTATTCGATAATAGATAATATTTTCAGAATCTTTTTTAACTGTAACTTTTCTTGTTCTAAAGAATAGCGATCGCGAATATAAAAACTCGCAGTCTCAGTAATAATTTTTTTCTTTTCCACAGACATCGCCAAATATTCTAATACTGCTGTACCCAGTTTATGTAATTGAGAACGAGGGAGTAAAAAACCATTTTTGCCATGGGTAATTACTTCCGGAATTCCACCTGCATCACTACCAATACAGCAACAACCACAAGCCATTGCTTCTAAAATTCCATTCGGCATTCCATCCCATAATGAAGGTTGTAGATAAACATCACAAATTCGTAGATATCGAGCTACATCTTCAGGATGTGGTAAATTTCCAGTTACTATAACTCTCTTTGCATCTTCTGGGTGGTGGGCTTTATAACCCTGTAATATCGACTCTTGAGAAGCTCTTACCTCACCAATAATTAACAAACAAGCAGGACGTTGAGTACGAACCACACTCAAAGCATCAAGTAAAAATCGTTGTCCCTTTTTCTCCCGTACTTCCCCACAAAAACCTAAAACTACTTCATCTGGGGTAATTGTCAAAGACTCTCTAAGGCTGGTTTGGAAATTAATAGACTCTTGGTTATTATCAATCTCATTAGTGGTATAGAAGCTTTGAGTATCAACAGCATTCTTCAATACCAAAACATCATTACGTCTGCTCAATAAGTTAATTTTACGGGACATATCAGCACTCACCGCAGTAATTAAACCCGCATTTTCCAAAGTCCATTGCAGACGCGCAAAATCTCCAGGGGGAAACATCCCCTTATCAATATCATTCCCACGAGCGCTGACTGTACTAGATATTCCCCTCAATGAAGCAAACCAAACGGCAATAAATCCACTGGGGAACACATAATGTCCCCAGACTGCACTATAAGCATAAGTTTGATGCAACCAGTCCAAAAGATTTAAAGTATGAGGCATCGTCATATCCCAATGACGATATAATCCGATACGATGCACTCTACAGCTAACTGGTAAACCTTCCGGAGTTTGGGGTGGTAATACCTCACCTGGTTGTAGATAGCGACTCCAGGTAACAACATCCACCTCCACACCAAGGTGGCACAGAGTTGTCACCAAACGGGTTGCACTTCTAGATAAACCTCCCAAATCTGGTGCAAATCTTTCTGTAATAAAAAGAAGACGTTTCATTAATTATGTTCATTAATAATAGTTATGCAGAATTAGCTTGTAACTGAAAATACTTATAACACTTCATGCAAAATTATGAGTAAATTATGATTTATGCACCATACAAAGGAAATATATTACCATCAACCTGAAAATAATTAGCTTAAATGTGCTTTTTCTATGGTTACTTATAAAGGATTTTGATAAAAATTTTAGAAATTACATACCTGTTACAAAAAATAATAGTTGTATATTTTGTATATTTCCCCCCTTACTTTGCAATAATAAAAACAGATTGTAAAGTAAATTCTATATTTGTCTATCGACTAAGAAAGGTAATATGGCTTCCTCAAAATTAAGAACAAAAGTACTTGAAGAGATCGATCTTATCCCAGAAGAAAAGTTAACAGAACTGTATAACTTTATCTACTATTTTCGATTAGGCGTGCAAACTTCTAAAAATGGAGTTGATAAAATTATGAAGTTTGCTAGTTCTTGGAAAGATATACCAGATGAAATGTTTGCTGATTTGAATGAGGAAATAAATGTAAGCCGCCATCAGATATTCTTAAATAGGAGAAGTGATGAGACCAGGATTGATTGATAGAAAATTAAATTTCGCTAAAAGCTTGCGCCAAGCACAAATCTTTGCTTTACCAAACATTATTCCCCTTCCGGTAGTCGCTACATAGAGCAAATCTTGTTTGCGCATATCTCCTTCTAACCAGGTAATTCCAGGGAATTGCAATGTTACAGGGTTACTAATCTGCACCCAAGTTTTACCCATATTTTCAGATTTATACATGGTATTTTTGGATTTACCTTTTATCTGTCCAAAAATATAGATATACGGTTTAGTGTCCGAATCTCCTTTTCCAAAAGTCATAAAATCAGCACTCTCAACCGAACCAACTACCTGAAAGTTTTTACCACCATCAAAAGAACGATATAATTTATTTCCCTTTATATCCTCTGGATTGCGAGCAAAGGTCATCCAAATATCCCCTCGAACTGTGGGGTTAGAAATAATTCCCGGACGAACGATCCATTTAGGGAAAATTCCAGATGCTCCACGTTTCCAGGTTGCACCACCGTCTTTACTGTAATAAAAGCTTTCCCCATCAAAATAATAAAAGGTCTTACCCTCCGGATCCTGGCGATCGCTCGCTAAAATATAGGCACTTAACCATGGAGAAATACTGTTAGCCCATGATTTTGGTAAAAACTGATAATGGGTATGGTTATTGTTTCTTGGGTCAAAGGGTTCTGGTTTTGGTTGATGGTCAAGATTATATGCTAAATCCCAAGTTCTACCACCGTTGGTAGTATAGTGAGTCCAGGTTCCCCAAGTTGGTGCCCAAACCATATTTTGCGGGTTGGTTGGTGATATTGCTATTTGTCCTGCTGTAGCAAAAGTTCTTTCCTGACCAGATTTATCTGACTTCCATAAGTTCTCTTGGGGTACTGAAGGAAATCCTTGCCAGGTTTTACCATTGTCTTTAGTTATACCGTGAATCGACCAGTTACCTTGCCACTGATGAAAACCTACAAATGCTCCATAATTAGGTTTTTGATAAGAATAATCCATACCTGTGGCACCAGCGACATGGGGAAAAGGTACGGGATAATATCTCCAGTCACGATTGACCCACTTAAAGGATGGACTCACAGGAACTTTCCCTGGATTAATTTTGCTCTTAGGTACTTGGTCTCTATCAAGATGACGAAAACCAATTTTGTCATGGACTGCGCTCCACAGGTCAGCACCTCCATTTACTTTTGGTAATGGTGGAACCCTGACCATATTTGCGTCCAGTTCTTCTAAATTTCTCATCAGCCATTTATAGCAAGGACGAGAAACATTCACATTATCTGTCCGTGCAACACCCCAACCATTAGTCCACCATACTTGTTTTGGATTTTGGGGGTCTATAACTATTGCAGCAGCACCTCCATTTGCATCATCATCGTAGTAAGGAGGTGCAGAAGGGTTATTTGCAACCCCCATTTCCATTTTTTGCTTACTCCAAGTAATTCCACTGTCTCTCGAACGATAAGTGCGATCGCCTGAAATTGTCATCAATACATTTGGTTTATTAATCTGTACCGAAATACCAGAATAAACTTTGTTTTTACCATCAGGAGTAATGTCCGTCCACTTACTATTTTCATATTTACGAACTCCTCCAGATGCTTTTTTACCATTTCCCCCTTTAGTTCCGAAACTAACATAAAGAGTTCCATCACTAGCAACTATACCTTCTAAGGGGTCTTTTCCTTCTGAATTTTTTTCTTGTGAGATATTCTTCCAGGATTTACCAGCATCATTACTTTGCCATACCCCGCTACCATGAACCCCAGCATATAAAATTTGACTGGGTTGATTTATTTTTCCACTACGTTTATCGAAAGCAGTAAATGTAAAACCTGGTATATTTTGATTTTTCTTACCATCAGATTTTTGATACTCTGGCAAACTATTAGCAGCAGGTAAACCTCCACCCACTTTTATCCAGTCTTTTTTACCATCTTTTTTCCATAAACCATCCTGACGAGAAGCGAAATAAATCAGGTCGGGTTTATTAGGGTCTATTGCTAATCTTTCTCCAGTATCAAAACGGTAATTCTTATTAGGTCCAACAAAAATATTTTTTTTTCCCAGACCGGTTGGTTTCCAACTATTACCCCAATCCTCTGAAACTAAAACCTCACCAGAATATTCATTCTTAGATTTATTCTTATCAGCCTCTGACAATAGTTGAAAATTTCTACTATTCACAGCAGCATATATTCGTTCTGACTTTTGGGAATCTACAGCTATACTTTCCACACCGACACCACCAGCAGCAAAGCTAGTGTCAAACATATCCATTAATGGCAACCAGCGATTATATTTTCTATCAAAACGATAAGTCCCACCTACATCCGTACGAATGTAAACATTTCCTGACTTTGGGGATATTATTAATCCAGTAACATATCCCATCCCTTGAATGTTAATGTTTCTCCACTGAAACAAGTCTGATGCTGGAGATTGAACTGATAATACTTCAGAAGTATTTCCCAGTAATAACATTAATGCGGTAGAAATAGTAAATAGCAGAAAATATAATCTACCCATAGAAAAATAAACAAGTAGATACTTAATAAAATTATAAAGGGGTTATTAATCAAAAACAAAAAAGAGGTCTCTCTTGACCTCTAACGTAACTTTTTAGAAAAAATAATGTGGTTTAAAATAATCTAAATAATTAAACTAAGCCAGTATTTGTACCTTGCTTACCTGTAGCTAATTCTACTTTAACAATTTTTCCGCCCATTTTTTGAATGCGTTGCTGCTCGTTAAACCAGCTATCATAAGGAACTAACTTAGTAAAAAAAGTATTTTGTAACTCGCGCTGAGTACGAGTTCTAGTTTGACTAGGAACGCAAGCTGTAACTTTAAACATCCGCATATTAGTTATATCTCCTGTAATTAAAATTGAAAAATTTTTTATCTGAAAAATGACTAAATTTGTAGCATTTAGTTAATTAATTAATTAATCAAAGGCTGGAAATCAAACATCAATACTAGAGAGCCAAAACTTATTATTCCTTAGATCCGTAAAGATAAGCAGTAGAAAACACTAGCACTCACGACTGATTTCCAGACCTAGTTTAAGTCGCTGCACTTAACATAATTTAGTGCCGAACTGTTATTAGCTTAAGCCAGAACAGATATAGTCAAAGTAAACACCCATTTCCTTACCCGCGTCAGGACCTACCAAGCTAGCAGTTACTTCTTTCATGGACTGGATAGCTTGAACGGTCGCACCAACAGGTACACCCAAAGAATTATAGGTTTCTTTTAAACCATTTAGTACGCGCTCGTCCAGAATGGAAGGATCTCCAGCCAACATTGCATAAGTTGCATAACGGAGATAGTAATCTAAGTCGCGAATACAAGCGGCATAACGACGGGTGGTATACATATTACCACCAGGACGAGTAATGTCAGAATATAACAAGGACTTAGCTACTGCTTCCTTAACAATTCCAGCTGCATTAGCGCTGATGGAAGTCGCAGCACGCACGCGTAATTCGCCAGTAGCGAAATAGCCCTTGAGCTTATCCATTGCAGAATTATCAAGATATTTACCTTGAACGTCTGAAGAATTGATTACTGAAGTAATTGCGTCTTGCATATTGTTGATACCTTATTTCCAAGCTTTTTGTAATACTGCTTTTTTGGGAGAATATAAGCGTGGGGTTCTATTGAAGACCACCAGCTACATAGTCAAAGTAAGAACCAGCTTCTGCTGCATCTTCGGAAGACATCATGCCAGTCGCAATGCTCTTCATTGCACGAACGCTCTCTGCTACAGCGTCAATGGGAGTACCCAAAGACCTGTACATTTCACGAACACCTACTAAGCCAATTTCTTCGATAGGAGTGGTTTCCAAAAGGGGGGCGACCATGACGGCCTATGACAGATTGATGGCGCGGGTGGCTGCAGGGGGG
>JBCCDM010000397.1:0-5958 GCA_039030795.1 Cyanobacteria bacterium P01_A01_bin.84 | reverse complement strand
TGTTTAATTAATTGTTTGATTAATTTTTTTATTAAAACTATATAGGAATTATCCACAATATACATATGACCAGGGTCATGTTTTTAAATGACCCTGGATTATTTTTAATAAGTAATCTCTTAGCTAACATCATGAGGAAATTAAAAAAACAATTTCTGCCATTAGTGATGAAAGAATTTCAGGAGAATAAAAACCTCATGTTTGAGCCAAGATTTGCCTCACTCTCAAATAACTTTTTTAACTTTAGTTTCAATATTCAATTACCAGCAGTTAAACCATCTATTAAATCACCTAATTTCGATCGTATTTATGTTTTTGGTGACAGCTTATCAGATAACGGGAATGAATATATAGGGCTAAACTATATTCAAAAAAACTTTGATTCGGATATCGAAATCGATACTCCTTCCCCTCCATTTTTCCCCGGTCGTGAATCTAATGGGTTTGTTTGGACGGATTATTTAGCTGAAGAATTAGGTTTTGATTTAACACCCGTTCTGGAATTTGCTAAAGAAGCACCGGTTTCAAAAAATATGAATGGTGGATATGAAATCATTCCTTCATTTGGGGGAAATACTGCTAATCAAAGCACAAACTTTGCTGTTAGTGGTGCCAGACTTGTAAATGATGATTCAGACCCAGGAGACTTAGTTACTCCCTCAGTATCTAGTCAAATAGATTTTTTCCTCGAAGACTTGGAAGTTAAACAAGTTTCTGAGGATGGACTTTATGTAATTCAAGGTGGTGCTAATGACTATCTATCTGGTGAGTTTTCCGAACCTACGGAAGCTATTGCTGTTGTTAGTGAAGCAATTACGGATTTGTACGATGCTGGAGGACGTTATTTTTTAGTTCCCAATCTACCAGACTTGGGTAGTACTCCTATTGGTCGTAGTTTTTCTGATGAAGAATCGACTTTTCTAACAGATGTATCGAACCGACACAATGATTTGCTGGAAACAACTTTAAGGAAGTTAGAGCGAGATTTACCCGATATTGAAATTGAATCTCCAGATTTTAGAGCTTTAGGACTTGATGTTGCTAATGACCCAACAGCATTCGGTTTAACTAATGGAAGCGATTCCTATTTGGTAGGGGAACCTCCTAACTTTTCCACAGCAAATAATAATCCCAATGATTATTTCTACTTTGATTACATTCATCCTACTACTGCTGGTCAGTCACTTTTAGCTGATGTCGCTCTGGAAGCAATCGATGGTTTGGGAGTAAGTACAAATCAATCTGATTCCATCGGGGATATTTTTAATAATATTTTGGGAAGCTTTTCTTTAAGTCACCACGGACAATTTGAGTTTCTAGGAATGACTGAAGAATTATTTATTTAGTTAAAGATTGAATTTGAATTAAATTAAATTAAATTAGATGTTATCTGACTTTTTGATGAGATAGAAAAGCAAAAGGTCGGATACTTCTTTTTCAAATTGACTATTTTCTTCCCTTTCCCTTAATCTTCACTCAATAGCGCGATCGCTTCTTCACACCACTCAATTCGATAGTTTTCATTGGGACTGCCTTCGTTTGACCTGTATCCATTTTATTTTTTGGTCAAAACGAAACTATGTTTTCACAAAATTCAGATATATAGTATTGTCAATAATTTTTTCATTTATAGCATTCCTGGTATATATTAGGACATCTGAATACTTCTTATCTGAAGGGTGTTTGGGGGAAAATCCCCCAATTCTTTCTTCTCCTCAAAAAACGTCCTAACCACAAAGTGTAGTGCCATATGTTTCAATATCCAATTACCAGAAGTCATGCAACCAAAGTTTGACAGTCTTTATGTATTTGGTGATAGCTTATCAGATAACGGTAATAAATTTATCGGACAAAATTACGTTCGAGACAATCTAAATCCCAATTTTGATGATGCTCCTTCTCCTTTATATTTCTCCGGTCGTGCATCTAATGGGTTTGTTTGGACGGATTATCTAGCTCAAGAATTAGGTTTTGATTTAACACCAGTTCTTGAATTTACTCAAGCAACACCAGTTTCGGAAAATAGTAATGGTGAATATGAAATCAATTCATCATTTGGGGGGAATACTGTGATTCAAAGTACAAACTTTGCTTTCGGTGGTGCCAGACTTGTAAACGATTTTTCAGATCCAGGGAACTTGTTTACTCCTTCAATATCTACTCAGATTGATTGGTTTCTCGAAGACTCGGAAGTTAAGCAAATGCAAGCTTCTGAAAATGCGCTTTATGTCATCCAAGGTGGTCCTAATGATTATCTATCTGGTGATTTTTCCGACCCTACCGAACCTGTTGCGGTTGTTGCTGATGTAATTACCAAATTGTACGATGCTGGAGCACGTTATTTTCTAGTTCCTAATGTCCCAGATTTGGGTAATACTCCTATTGGTCGTAGTTTTTCTGATGAAAAGTCAGCTTTTCTAACGGATTTATCGAAACGACACAGCGATTTACTCGAAACCACTTTAAGGAAGTTAGAGCGAGATTTACCCCAGGGTAAAATTGAATCTGCTAATTTGAGAGCTTTGGGTCTTAATGTTTTTAACGACCCAACAGCATTTGGTTTAACTAATGTAAGTGATTCTTATTTAGTCGGGGAAGCTCCTGATTTTTATACAGCAGGCAAAAATCCCAATGATTATTTATTCTTTGATGATATTCATCCTACTACTGTCGGTCATTCACTTATAGCAGATGTCGCTATAGAAGCAATCCATGATTTGGGAATAAGTACAAATTAATTCAATTCGATTGGGGATATTTTTAATAAATTACTTTAACCACCACACACCCTACAAAAGAAAATGCACCAGTTGCATAAGTTCTAAATTAGAAGGATTACTTAATCTTCACTCAATAACGCGATCGCTTCTTCACACCATTCAATTCGATAGTTTTCATAACGAATACCGCAGCGTAGAGTGACATAAAGACATTTATCTTCGTAAGACAAATGGGAAGTATCGGAAAATTCTCGCTGTCTGATTTCCTTATATTCAGATAACTTTTGCAAGTGAATTTGACGGTGTCGTTCAATTTCTTGCAAAATGACCGATTTTGAAACTAATCCAGATGCAATTATTTTAACTAATAATTCTTCACGAATTGACATCGGTTCTGCTGGTTCTAATAACCAATTTTTCAGCTTTTCTATCCCTTCTTCAGTCACTTGATAAAGTTTTTTGTTGGGACGACCTTCTTGGGTTATCAATTCCGAGCAAATTGCACCTTCTTTTTCTAATTTCCCTAGTTCTCTATATATCTGTTGTTGGCTTGCTTGCCAATAATACCTACTGGTTTTAGAAAATTGTTTCCATAAGTCATAACCACTATAGGAGTCAGAACCCAGTGTTGCTAAAATTGTGTGCGCTAGTGACATTTTCAGTTATTCGCAGTTTGGGTACGGTTGATCAAATTCAGCTTGACATACTCAACTTGTTTTATATATTATAACTGTATACACAACTTGTTGAGTATAAAGAATTTATATTTCAGTAATATTTTAGAAACCATCTTTCTCTGCGATAAAACCATGAATCAGCAGTCTATCTCAGAAGTTTTGGAACGGAAAAAATCATCTCCCTCTCATAGATGGCGGTTATTTCTAGCTGGTTCAATCATCTTACTGGCTGGTGTAGGAATTGGTAAATTTAATGGGAAATTTGAGCCGAGTAGTTCTTCGGTTCAAGCACAAACGAAAGCAACACCACTTCCAGTTAAAACAACCAAAATTCAATTAGCGACCAATTACCAGACAACCCAAAGCTATACGGGGGAAGTTGTAGCGAATCGTACTAGCGAAGTCGGTTTCGAGCGTAGCGGTAAATTAGTTCAAATCTTGGTAGATGAGGGAGATAGAGTTAGTAAAGGAAAGGTTTTAGCGAAATTAGACACGGCTAATTTACAAGCACAACGTAAGTCTTTAGTCGCTCAAAAAGCACAAGCAGAAGCGAGACTTGTAGAACTAAAAAACGGTGCAAGGGGAGAGCAGATAAGAGCAGCAAGAGCTAGAGTAAGGGATATCGAAAAGCAATTAAAGTTAGAACAAATTAAACGCGATCGCAGAAAGTATCTTTATAAACAGGGAGCAATTTCGAGGGAACAGTTTGATGAAGTTGCTTTTAATTCCCAAGCTTTAGGGGAACGTTTGAATAATGCTCGTAGCAGTTTGGAAGAGTTGCTCAACGGGACTCGTTACGAGCAAAAAGCAGCACAACAAGCAGTAGTTGACCAGTTATCGGCTGAAATTACCAATTTAGATATTACTATCGCTAAAAGTGCTTTAAAAGCTCCTTTCTTCGGGACTGTTGGACAACGTTCCGTTGATGAGGGAACGGTAATTAATGCTGGTACATCGATAATACGTTTAGTTGAAGATAGTAGACCAGAAGTAAAAATTGGTGTTCCAATTAATATTGCAAGGAAATTAATACCCCGAAGTCAGCAAGAATTAGAGATTGGGGGAAAAACCTATTCAGCAAGGGTAAAGTCAATATTACCCGAAGTGGATACAGCTACTCGTACTCGGACAGTTATTTTACAGTTACCATCAACAACTAAAGTTTCTCCGAGGGAAATTGCCCGTTTTAAAATTGCTCAAACCGTTGCTAAAGAAGGATTTTGGCTACCAGTGACAGCATTAGTAAAAGGAGAAAGGGGTTTATGGTCTTGTTATGCAGTTATTGGAAATAAAAATAATCCTAATTCCTACAAAGTAGAGCGGAGATTGGTAGAGGTATTGGAAACTAACGGAAAAAGGGTTTTAGTTAGAGGAACAATTCAAACGGGAGACGCAATAGTTACTGAAGGTACTCAAAGATTAGTTCCCGGTCAGTTGGTTAGTAAAGATTTTGAGTCTGTGAGTAATTAAACGAAGGAAGAAAGAAGAGGGAAGAAGATGAGAAACAACAATAATAACTATGGAGCCAAAATAGCCGTTACTTCTATAATTTGGGCTTTTGCAACAGGAATGATGGCTCTTTGTATTCCTATAATATCTATATCGAAAGGCGATATTACTCTACCTTTAGCTTTAGTTATAGGAACAACTATAACGACAGTTTCAATTTGGCAGAGTGGAAGTCACAAAGAAATTAATTCGTCTGAAAATTTTCAACAAATAGAGCAAAGAGTAAGAGATTTAGAAACCATTGCTAGCAGCGATAAATTAGATTCTGTAGATAAGCATATGGACAAAAACTAAGAATCTTCTCCTAACTGACGCTTTAATTGAGCAATTTCTTTTTCAACATTAGTTAATCTTTCTACTATATCCAAACGTTCCGTGTCAGCAGACTGATGATAACCGTAAAACTGATTGAATTTCTCTCTCTGGTCTACAGTTAATTTTGCTACTTCTGCAACCAAACTACTGATGTCATCTTTCAAGCTTCTAATATCTTCTCGATTATTTCTAATTAACTCTGTATTTTCTTGAATATAACTTTCCAATCTAGCAATATTGTCCGTGTTTCTAATTTGACTTTCCTGTATCTGTCTTTGAACGGATAACATTTGTTCGATGGTGTTTTGAATTTCTTCTGGTGTCATAGTTGTTTAATTTTATTTAATTGATTTTAATTTTATTAATCGATTATATCAAATTTGAAATTAGATAAATAATAAAAGGTATTTAAAAAGTCGTTATTCTTAACTTTTGATTGGTGTGTGACGGTATATTCAAGTTATTTGGTTGGGTTTTATAAATAAGCATTACCGTCACAGTAACCTACAAGAAACTCATTATCATTAATACCTCAACTGGTACTTCAAAACATTTCAAAAATAGTAACTTATATCTCAATATATCGAAGTCTTAATGGGGAGCATCCCACTTTTTTGAATGTCATTGCGAGCGGAGCAAAGCAATCGCAAAGTTTATAACTAACATCATTCCTCAGCCTTTGGGAAGACCTCATCAACGCAATGACGGTTATTATCTCATTAAAAAATAAAAACTGG
>JBCCDM010000396.1:0-5969 GCA_039030795.1 Cyanobacteria bacterium P01_A01_bin.84 | reverse complement strand
GTTGCGATGCAGCGAATGCGCTCGTGCCAGGCCTTGCGCCTTTCGTGCTGGCCCGTCGCTGCGATGTCGAAGTTGGTGAGGTTGCGAATCTTTTTCAAGGCCCGGCCTGTGTGAGGTAATTTTTGTAACTCACTTGCTGTAAGAACGCTATATCGGTAGAAATTAGTGGTCGATCGCATAAATTCTGAATGGTTCGTTTTTGTCGCGACCGTTGGGAGACGTAACACTGTTACGTCTCTACAAAGGTTATTGTTTGTTAGTTAAAATACTCTACTTTTAAGCAGCACAGCGGAATCCGGCGAACATTTGACGCAAGTTGGGATAGTACCAGTTACGTAAACTACAGCGCAATACCCACGGACGACTTGCCCAACTTCCACCTTTTAATACCCGGTGTTGATTATCGAAGTAAGCTTGTGAGTAACCTTTGTAAGGATAATGTTGAAAATCTTGATAACCATCAAACCAGCTTGCAGTCCATTCCCAAACGTTACCCAAAGTATCATATAATCCGTAAGGACTTTTCCCAGATGGATAAGCATTTACTGGTGTTGTTTGACTATAAATATTATTGTGGTTGCAATACTTTGGTGTAGGTTGTTTATCCCCCCAAGGATAAATGCGCCGACATTGTGACTTTTCATCCCAGCTAGCAGCTTTTTCCCATTCTGCTTCTGTAGGTAAGCGCTTACCTACAAATTTTGCGTAAGCTTCTGCTTCGTACCAACTTACACCCCAGACTGGATTATTATACCAAGCTGGATTATCTTCCCAATAAAGTGGCTGTGTAATTTGCTCTTTTTTTAAGCATTCCCAACCAGCTTGCGACCACCACTGCGGATTATTGTAACCCCCAGCTTCCATAAATATTCGATATTGCTTGCAGGTAACTGGATAACGGTCAATTGAGTATGTATCTAAATAAATTTTATGGGCAGAGCGCTCATTATCCAGCGCATCTAAAGAATTACTACCCATTTCAAATTCACCTGCTTGAATTTGAATCATCTCGTTAAGAGGATTGCTGAGCAAGGGAGAAGAAGAGTAAGAAAGATGCCAAGAATTTTCCTTTTCTTTATCCGATTTCTGATTCCTTATCAACTCCAATACAAAACTAATAGTTTCGCTGTGTTGGCTTTCGTGTTGTAACAAAAAGCGCCATAAACGCTCTTGCTGTTTTAAATCAGTTCTTTCCATGTGGTAGAGAACTTTGTCTCGAATTGTACCGATGTAATGGAGAGTTTGCTTTAAAGAAGGTAATTTGACTCGTTGATTTTTAGGTAAACCGTCTGCTGCGAAAAGTTGACGGTATTGAGGAAACAAACAAGGTAAAGCAGCAGTACGCTCTAATATCCACAAAGATTCAGTGTAAGCAATATGTCCTAAATGCCAGCCTACAGGACTAAAATCGGGATGAGCTTGACAACAAAAAATCGCTTCATCCATATCTTTGAATAAAAGAAGAGTTTTAGCACGACATTCTTTGAAAGCGCGAATAATATTCTCTTTTTTTGTAGATTCTTTTAGACTAGATTTGCTCAATTCTGATATCACAATCTTCTCCCACACTGAGAATGCTATTTTCTGGGAACGAATTCCAATTACCTTTAAACAGCGGTTCGGAAGCTATAATTACGGAGTTAGGGAAAGTGGAATCATTTTGTAGCCAATAAAGAGAGGGTGATGGAGCTTTTATGCTAAAGCGAGAAGCTACAAGTCGATTTCCATCACTTATTACTATGTTAGCTAAAGTATAAGTATTATGACTCTCTGTTAGTTCTTTTAGTTTGAGTAAAGCTAGATGCAAAGCTTGCTCTAAAGTTTTACCAGGATTACTTTCCAACTCATTAAGTAAAAGAGCAAAAATATGCTCTGAATCTGTGGTTCCACTCAGCCACTGATAAATTTCATCGCTTAATCGACTGCGTATAGGTCTGTATAGCGTTTGGCGAAACCTATCAATTTTACCATTGTGTATAAATAATAAGCTCTCTCTTTGAAATGGCTGGCAATTACTTAAATCAAGTGCTTGACCTGCTGTTGCACTACGAACATAAGAAACTACGCATGAAGATTCTATATAGCGGCTAAGAGCAGGTAAATTAACATCATTCCAAATAGGTAGCGTACTTCTATAAGTAAATGGTTCGGTATCTTTTTGAGCATGATACCAACCCACACCAAAGCCATCAGCATTTACAGTTCCCGATATCATTTCCTGGGGCTGATAGCTTTGAGTTATCAGTGAATGTTCGTGATTGTACAGTAAACTTTCTGCCATAACAGGCGAACCAAGATAAGCAAGTAATCGGCACATAAAATCAGTTATCAGTTGTAAGTGATTAATTCCTAGCTCTCATTTCCTTGTTCTTTAAAGTAATTAGTTACTTGTAGCGGAAATAGTACAAAATGTCTAGTCTCGTTAAATTATGATTATCTTCTGATACCGATTTAAAATAACAAAATATTGGCGTTGCTGAATTGAAGTATGAATTGATGTTTCTGGTTTTAGTAAAGCCCCCTAAATCCCCCAATAATGGGGGACTTTAAATTATCTTTCTCCCCCAGTACCCCCAATACCCCCAATACCCCCAAGCTTGGGGGTCACGGGGGCAGGGGTCACGGGGGCAGGGGTCACGGGGGCAGGGGTTGGGGGGCAAAATCATACTTGTAATCAGCAACGCCAAAATATTGGAAAGAATTAAGAGTTAATTGTTTACTGACAACCACTCACTCATAAGTAATAACTGCTCACTACTCACTGCTCACTGTTGACTGCTCACTGATAACTAAATGCAGCGATTGCCAATGCACCCCAACCAGCAATAAATGCTACTCCACCTAATGGTGTTATTGCTCCTAAGATTTTAATGTCGCTTAAGCTGAGAGCGTATAAGCTTCCTGAAAAAATAAATATACCGATGATGAATAACCAGCCACTTGCGATTAAGCTTGTTGATGATGTTTGGCTTTGACCAAGCAAGATTGCAACTATTAACAGCGCTAAAGCATGATACATTTGATAGCGAGCGCCTACTTCAAAAATTTCTAAGGCTCGCTCGCTAAGTTTTCCTTTGAGAGCATGAGAAGCGAAAGCTCCAGCAGCTACAGATGAGCCACCGAATAATGCTGCTAGGCTGATGAATATTTTTATCATTTTACTGAATTGTATTTTTGCACAAGTTGTGGATGATGATGGGTAAATAAATAATTATATTTCCCTGAAATGGCTTTTTGTAGGTTACGCTAACTCGTTGGAATTGTTAGTTTATAAACTGAAAAAAGTTGATAAGAAAGATATCATAATTGAAGAATATTGATGAACAAAGATTATGACATAGGACTTAAGTAAGTCCCACAATTAGCAGGGTGTTAGGGGGATATTAAATGTTTGGAACACGACATTTCTTGTTGTTGCGTAATTCCTATTACAGTCTAACTTTGAAATATTAAAAGCATAAAGTATCACTATTGATATTTTTTTAATGTTTTCAAACTATAACATTTTGTATAAATGTAGCTTTTATGGATGAGTTTTCTAGTCAGCTGCTAAGAATTTTACGAGATGTTCATCATTCACAGAAGTTTGCAGAGGGTAAAAATGCTATTTTGCTGGCTTTTTCTGGTACTGGGATTACTGGAACTATAGATATTTTAACTGAAGGTAGTAAGATTCCAAAATCATTGGAGTTTGCTTTATCGCTAACTCTCATTTTTCTTTGTATATCTTCTGCTATATGCTCGCTTTCTTTTATTCCTAAATTAAATGTAAATCGTATTTTATGGCTGCGAGCTAAACGCTCTAAAAATTCAAAGCTTGTGAGGAAGAATACAGATAACTTTTACTATTTTGGAGATTTACAAAAATATAGTTCACATGAGCTTTTAAATGCACTCAACGATTGCTACTTTGAAGGTAGAATTAATCGAAATTATAAAAAAGAATATAAAGATATTGCCGAACAAATAACTATTAATTCTGAAATTACATCTAGGAAATTTAAAATTTTTGGATACGCTATATATTTTTTAATTTTTTCAATTCTGGTCATTCCAGTTCCACTTATTATAAATTTGGTTATTTATCAACGTTTTTAATAATAAGTGATTTGAATAATAAGTTAATAGGTAATATATAGAGTCAAGTAATTTTATGGAAATTCTTCGATTAACAGTAGTTGACCTTGATTTGGTAAAGTCTTCAATACTTAGCATTGCGCTTCATAAATATGGAGGGGTAAAAGCGACAAATGTTTTATACGAAGATATTGAAGAGATTGTATTCGAGGCTTTAAAATCAGTTGAATACCATAAAATAATGTCTTTAGGTGGAGATGGGTATCGTATCTCATTTGAAGATATTAATCATGCGTATGATTTTGTCATAAATTTTTCCAAACTGGTAGATGATTCCAACAAAGAATATGAACAGGATGGAAGATATAAGCGAACATTCCGTATTAGCGCAGTAACCGGAAAAGTTTTTTATAATCAATCGAAATTGGGTCTTGATATAATCAGGGGCGATATTTTGCGGAGACTGAATCGGCTTCTTACAGCAGCATTACCAGGCTGGTTTTATATTGATGAGGCAACGTTTGATGCTCTTCCTGCTGAAAAAAAAGAATGTTTTTTTGACATAACATCAATTAAAGGAAAGTCTTCTAAAGAAGAAAATTTCAATGCTTACTGTTGTCAGATTATTGATATCTCTACATCCGAAAATTTACAATCTTTTGAGTTTCCAGTTGTAACAGTTGATGTTAGCGGAAAGAAAATTCGCACTCGAAAGTATAAAGCACTTTCTTTCGTAGAATCTTTAGGTGAAGGAATAGAAATTGAGATGGTTAAAATTCCAGGGGGAACCTTTAAAATGGGGTCGCCAGAAAATGAGTTAAAACACCGTAAGAATGAGAGTCCCCAGCATCAAGTAACAGTCCAGCCTTTTTACATCGGTAAATATCAAGTTACCCAAGAGCAATGGAAAGCTGTAGCTAATTTACCTCAAGTAAAAAAACGATTAAAACCAGAACCATGTAGGTTTAAAGGCAAGAACCTTCCTGTAGAGCGAGTATCTTGGCATGAGGCAGTTGAATTTTGTGCCAGATTATCAAAGCACACTGGAAGAAAATACCGTTTACCAAGTGAGGCTGAGTGGGAATACGCTTGTCGTGCTGGTACAACTACACCGTTTCATTTTGGCGAGACAATTACATCAGAACTAGCCAATTATAATGCTAATTACACTTATGGCGATGCTCCTGAAGGAGGATATCATCAGGAAACAACGCCTGTAGGAAGTTTTGGTGTAGCTAATGCCTTTGGCTTATACGATATGCACGGCAACGTTTGGGAATGGTGTCTTGATGATTGGCATCAGAACTATAAAGGTGCGCCAACAGACGGTAGTGCTTGGTTTAATAATATATTTGGCATATTTAGTAAACCCAATCCTTGTCTGCGGGGCGGTTCCTGGCTCATCCTTCCTGATTACTGCCGTTCCGCGTCTCGCGACGACTGCCCTGCGCGCGTTGACTACTACTACGATATTGGTTTTCGTGTGGTGTGTGCGGTCGGGAGGACTTAATAGCCCTTTAGACTTTAGTACTTTGGTACTTCGTTCTTTTTTACTTTTTTTCGTGACCTTTTGGCGACTCGATTTTTTTTCAAAATATGAAGTTAGTTGCTTCCAGATTTTGATTTGTAAGTAGGGAACGGAGAACGGGAAACAAAAGATTCTCCTACATCGCAATCAATGAAGGCAGAGCCTTCAATACTCTATTCCTTGCCAGAGACAAGGAACAAGTTGTATTTGATTAATTCCAATAATTTGTTCATCTACCAACGTGATGTAGAGACGTTATACATAACGTCTCCCAAAGTTTACCGGAAAAAGGAACCAGCTAAGTGGGTGTGCAAAATTAATTGTGTCATTGCGAGCGACAGCGAAGCAATCTCAAAGTGTTGCG
>JBCCDM010000395.1:0-5977 GCA_039030795.1 Cyanobacteria bacterium P01_A01_bin.84 | reverse complement strand
GGAGTGTCCAGTGTGGCGGGCGCACTACCGCAGAGATTGTGGTTGTGCGTTCTGTGTGTTTGCCGTGAAAGCCTATCAAATCAAACTATTATGTTTTAGCTAAAAAACTCTGAAAAAAATCATCTTATATATTCATAAATGTACTCAAAATCAAGTCTAATTATAGTTCTATGGAGATAGTTAATGCCAACTTTTGTTGCTCGAATTAGAGATTCACAAGGAAAATCTAAAAAAGAAAAAATTGTTGCAGACTCAATTGCACAAGCCCGTACTAATCTTAGAGAACAAGGCTTTGTCGTTCAAGATTTAAAAGAAGAAAAGGGTCTAAATTTAGCTAAAAGTTTAGATATAACAAAGCTTCAAAACAGATTTGCTTCAGTTTCAGTTAAAGATAAAGCAGTATTTTCCCGTCAGTTTGCCGCTTTAGTAAATTCTGGTGTAGCGATTGTCAGAAGTTTGGGAGTACTATCCGAACAGTGCCCAAATCCAAAACTTAAAGAAGCGCTATTAGATATAAGTAGCGATGTTCAAAACGGCATAAATCTTTCAGAAGCAATGCGCAAACATCCACAATGTTTTGATGGATTGTATGTAAGTATGGTTCAGGCAGGAGAAGTTGGTGGAGTTTTAGATGAAGTATTAGACCGTTTGTCAAAACTATTAGAAGATGTTGCTAGATTGCAAAACCAAATTAAGGCAGCTTTATCCTATCCTGTGGTTGTAGGGATTTTAGCAGTAGGAATTTTTGTCGCTATGACTGTATTTTTAATTCCTATTTTTGCCAATATTTTTAAAGACTTAGGAACTGAATTACCACCATTAACTAGCTTTATGCTTTGGGTGAGTGAGATATTAAGAAGCTGGAGAGTTTTTATTGTAGTTGCTGTTGTAGCAGCTATTTCTATAGCTTATAAGCAATATTACAAAACTCGTGTAGGTAGAGAAACTATAGATCGTCTTTCCCTAAAAATGCCTTTGTTCGGAGATTTGATTCAGAAGTCTTCTGTGGCTCGCTTTAGTAGAACTTTTGGCTCCCTAACTCGTTCTGGGGTTCCAATTTTAACTTCGTTAGAAATTGTCCGAGATACTTCGGGAAACCAGGTTGTGGCTAATTCTATTGACTCAGCCAGAGCAGAAGTCCAGCAAGGTGGATTGATTAGCATGGCACTACAAAAAGAATCTGTATTCCCAATTATGGCAATTCAAATGATTAGCATTGGAGAGGAAACTGGGGAAATAGATGCCATGTTAATGAAGGTTGCTGATTTTTATGAAGATGAAGTTGAACAGGCTGTAAAAGCCTTAACTAGCGTCCTGGAACCGATTATGATTGTAGTTCTAGGCGGTATGGTTGGTGTGATTTTGCTATCTATGTATCTACCAATGTTCAAGGTATTTGAAGAGTTGGGCTAAGAGATAGAAGTCAAGAATAAAGAAGAAAAGCAATGGAGACGGGAAGAAAGAGAAATGTAACTTCCCGGTTTCCCAGTTAGCAAATTCATATAAATTATGCCGGTACATAAATCACATTATGAAGCGAGTTTGGCAGAGTATACAAATCAAGATGCTGCGATCGCTTTACTAAAAAAATATCGTCCATATCTGGAAATGATTCCTAGTCTGCGTCGTCATAAAGATAGCTTAATTATTATTCCTTTACCTATCGTTCGGTTTCGTGGTGGAAATAGTGCTTCTACGGAAGCAGTTTCTTTACCTTGCGATCTGGCTATTTTGATGTGCGACCCAGAGTGGAAAATTAAAACTGGAGTCGAAATTTTTATCTATATACATCGTCCTCAAGAAGATTTTTCGGATTTACTCAGACGTTGGCGACAAACTCAAGTCTGGCTGGAAAAAGATTACGAATGGTTAATGCCATCTCATTATCAACATATTTTAAGTGAAGGAAATAATACTTTATGTCCTCTGTTTGTAGTATTTCCGGAAAGTTCAGAGCGTATTAAAAGGGGGCTGAATGGAGCGGTTCTTCCTTTTGTAATTGATACACCCGTATCTTTTCTGGAAGAAGATCGCAAAGAGAAAGAATGTCTTAGAAGTAAAGATGAGTAGATTCTAAGCAGGTTGCTAAAATTATTAATAGGAAGATTTACAGGATTAAAATTACCAGTGAATGGCTAATATAATGTTGACTTTTTGATTCTTATCCATAGGAATAATGTTAATGTAATCTATCTAAGGGATTAAATATTAGTTTAAAACTCAATACATTAACTCATAAAAAAATCTCAGGAAAATTATAAAAACCTTGCGATCGCATATAGCTACCCATCTCAGAGCGATCGCTAATTTGACAAAAAAATCTATAGCTACCATAGCTAATGGTAATAAATTAGATTTTGCTATCAGATGATTTAACCAAAATACATTAAAAAAGTTAATTATTAACCTCAGTTCGGGTTAAGGAACAAATTTTGCTTTTAACGACTGATTAATTCCTCCTTCCAACGTAACTACGTTTATAAGCACTAAAATCAAGCAACGCTACAAAAAGGGTTTCAGCCTATCCCGAACTCAGATTTATTAGGTATCTTCTCCTTTCTAAATCAGCAGGGATAAATTTTCAGAACATCTTTTTTTTCGGAGATGTCTACTGACTGGAAATAATTCATGTTAGTGAAGTATGCCAATAAAGCCAGTCCCAAAGGTTTGCCAGACTCCTTAGTGCTCTTAAGTTCATATCGCTTCAGTTTACATTTATTACCCATTTTTGTAGAAATGGGTAATAAATTGTTTAGCTTGACTTATCTTTGTAGTTAAGAGAAACTTACATGAAGGAGATGCAATCACTCAGATTTACAATAAGTTTTGTAAAGTTTATGAGATATTTGTTACTAAAAATGGAACATTAGTTAACAAGGCGCAATTTAATTGTTACTTGTTGATTAAATGTATAGTGCTGATTTTTTTGCTTGTTACCTCTTAATGGCGGGAAGCGCAGCTAGTTAATAGTTTAATGATTGGCTCAAGAATATGGAAACATTAGAGTTCATTATTTATCCAGATGGTCGAGTACAAGAAAAGGTAACTGGGATTGTTGGTTCTTCTTGTGCTGAGGTAACAGCAGCAATAGAGGAACAATTGGGATTAGTTATTACTCATCAGCCAACGTCAGAATACTTCGCCAATAATACGCAGCACTCCAGTGTGGCGAATATCCAGTCTACGTTTAGTGACTGGTAAGTTTTTCAATACACAATAGATAGTTTCGACAGGTTCGCAAACACTATGTCACACTTTAGCCAAATTAAGACTGAAATTCGCAATCTTGAATCTCTCAAGGATGCTCTTACAGATTTAGGTATTGATTGGAAACAAGGTCCTTGCGATGTCAGGGGTTATCGCGGTCAAACTCATGCTGCGGAAATTGCCATAGAGCAAGATAATGGTTATGATGTCGGCTTTCAATGGAATGGTAAGGAATACGAATTAGTCGCTGATTTGCAGTACTGGCAACAAAATATTTCTGTGGAAGGATTTTTGCGTCAAATTACTCAGCGTTATGCTTTCCGCAGCGTCTTGAAAGAGACCGTTAAAGCTGGTTTTGAAGTTACAGAACAACAACATCAAAAAGATGGTTCTATTCGTCTTGTTGTACAGCGCTGGAGTGCTTGATGTCTGATTTTGTACAGTCACCAGATGAAGGAGAGGAGTTTCCCTCTGGTTTAGAGCCAGAGTTAGGTGGCTACTTGCGCCATGATAGCCAAGAACGTTCTGGTTTAGAACCAGAATTAGGCGGTAGTTTACGTCAACGAGGTGTTTACGTTGATGAGATTACTTGTATAGGTTGCAAGCATTGCGCTCATGTTGCTCGAAATACTTTTTATATTGAGCCTGATTATGGGCGATCGCGTGTCATCCGTCAAGATGGAGACTCTGAGGAAATCGTTCAAGAAGCAATTGACACTTGTCCAGTCGATTGCATTCATTGGGTAGATTATACCGAATTAAAAAACTTAGAAGAAGAACGTAGGTATCAAGTTATACCGATTATTGGATATCCAGTTAATACTGCGGTTATATCTGCTGCCAAGCGACGTAAGAAGCGAGGTATGAAGAAGAAATAAGCTTTGAATAGTTGCTTTTTGAAAAGAATAATAAATAACACTAAATGGGCTGCATATTTCAGCCCATTTTATGTATATATAAGAGAAAGTTGGTCTAAAATTTATAGGAGCTTTTCGATTTCAAGTTACAGTTATATTTTTCAGATTACCAACTGAGAGCATCCCTAAGGAGTGTCTATTTATTAATCGGTTTCTGGAAAAGCCTGTACCTTTCCGTTAGGACTAAAAACAGTTCTAATCCTAGTATTCTGACCGCTTTTACTAGGGTTTACAAATGGTGTGCCAATTGCAGGCATTCCTGTAGAATTGACGTAATCTCTTGCCGCTCCTCCTAAAGGTAATATTTCCTCGATTGTTCCATCAACGCCCACCTTTAAACTATATTCTAGGGTTTGTTTTAACCCTGCAGGTGGCTGCCACCGCTTTTTAAAGTATTCCCTGACTTGTACTACCTGATTAGTATCAAATAAAGTTTCACTACTTGTGGCAACTTTGGGAGAGCTTGTAGTACTTGGAGAATTATTATTACTACTTTGTTGTTGTAACTGTCTAATTAGAGCCGAGGTTTTGCTATTAGTTCT
Organism: Cyanobacteria bacterium P01_A01_bin.84; assembly: GCA_039030795.1. Lineage (GTDB taxonomy): Bacteria > Cyanobacteriota > Cyanobacteriia > Cyanobacteriales > Nostocaceae > JBCCDM01. The sequence goes on along the minus strand of JBCCDM010000395.1, from coordinate 1,311 downwards.
AATTGAAGGTTTGGCTATACTAGAGTTAGCAGAGAGGTCGGGGAGTGAGGGAGGTTGATTTGATATTACAGGAGAATTATTAATTTTAGGAAGGCTACCTGGTTTTGTCTTTAAACTTCCACCTTGAAAATTGGAGGCAGTGTTATTTTTACCTATATTAGGTTTAATTGCTATTTGAGGAGATTCTCTACTTGTCTTCAAATTTGGTGATAAAGGTAAATTACTCAGGTTCCCTCCTGGTAATCTTATATTTCCAGAAGGTGAAGGAGGTTGAGTTGAAGTTGCAATTTGTGAGGATGATTGGTTAACACTGGGAAAAGTTGTTTTTGGGGATGCTGTAACCCCAGAGATATTAGAATTTGGAAATGGTGTAGCCGAGTTTGAGGGAACATTTGACACGGGTGGAGGAGATACTAAAGTCTGTGTTCCTAAAATACCTGGTGAGGTACTTGTAGGTACGGGTGATGGCAAGCTTTCTAAATCAGTTCCTCGATTGGTTGGTTCATCCGCAGCAATTTCCGGTGTAGAAGAAGTATTATTATTTGCAACACCATATTCCTGACGGACATTATTAGCATATCGCCAGGTTAGAGGAGCCAAACCTAAAGCCGCTACCATAACTGCTGCTGCTGGTGCCCACACTGGTAGAGAAAAAGCTTGGCTGTTGCTCTGAACTGGTGGTAATGTCACAGCTTCGGCAGAATATTCTTCCAAAGCCGATGCCAAATCGAATAATTGTAGCTGGCTCAGATAAATAACAGAACCAGATGTAGCATTTTCTAATGAACCTAAAAATAATTGGTGGTTAAGCTTGGTTGCTGGTTGTAAATATATATTTGATATACTTGCCCCTGGTATATTTACTCCTGGTTTTTGAGAAAATCCAGAATTAAAGACGCGATTTCCAGATTTGGAGTCAAGGACTGTTTCTAATTGACTCTGATTATTATTTTGAAAGGTTTCTGAGGAAGGAAAGTGGCTCATCCAAAAACTTTCTGGAGTTTTTTGTAGAAGTTCCTGCACATAGTTAGACACCATTGTACACAAAGCTTCTAACTGATCGCGATCGCCTTGAATAGTTATTTTCTGTGCTTCTGAGAGTCGGGGGTCGTCAAATCGCAACTCAAAACTCAGCTGTCTTAACACAGATTTTTTTGTCCACCTAGATAGAGGTGAACTTTCTGCCCAAACTTCTAATGTGCAAGTAGGTGGTGTATACCGACGAAGAACAGTATTTGATAAAGGCATGGCAGGAACTGCAAAAGAGTCATTCTCAAAACTTAATTGAACTCAAAACTTAATTGAACGGTC
>JBCCDM010000394.1:0-5996 GCA_039030795.1 Cyanobacteria bacterium P01_A01_bin.84 | reverse complement strand
TCCAACTTTTCATACATAAAACTAGTTTATTTACTTTCTCTTTACATTTAATGGTAGAAATACGGTTAAATTGGTTACTAATAAAAATTGACAATCATTTTTTCCTCTCAAGGTGGAAAAATATATATATCTTAATTTCCTAGAAAATAAATGAGGTGTTTCCATGAAAGCAGTAATTTTGGCTGGAGGTCTAGGAACGAGGCTAAGTGAAGAAACTAGTGTTAGGCCAAAACCAATGGTAGAAATTGGCGGTAAGCCGATTTTATGGCACATAATGAAAATCTATTCTACCCACGGTATTAATGATTTTGTTATTTGCTGTGGTTATAAAGGTTACGTCATTAAAGAATATTTTGCTAACTATTTTCTGCATATGTCAGATGTTACCTTCGATATGCGCTATAACCAGATGAATGTGCATTCTGGAAACGCAGAGCCATGGCGGGTTACATTGGTAAATACTGGAGACGGAACCATGACTGGAGGTAGACTCAAACGAGTCAGCGAACACGTTGGTAATGAAACTTTTTGCTTTACCTATGGTGATGGTGTTAGTAACGTAAATATTACAGAACTAATAAAGTTTCATAAAGAGCAAAGTACTTTAGCAACTTTAACCGCAGTTCAACCGCCAGGACGTTTTGGAGCTATAGTTTTAGGACAGGAGCAAACTAAAATAACTAACTTTCGTGAGAAACCCGAAGGTGATGGTGCTTGGATCAATGGTGGCTATTTTATTTTGGAACCAGAAGTCATTAATCTGATTGCTGATGACCAAACTGTCTGGGAGCAAGAACCATTAGAGAAGTTAGCAGATATGGAGCAACTCAGTGCCTATAAACATTATGGTTTTTGGCATCCAATGGATACTTTACGAGATAAGAAATATTTAGAAGGAATGTGGAAGAATAACGAAGCTCCTTGGAAATCATGGTAAGCAAGAAAACTTGTTAAATCTGAAATTTTTTATATTACTTAGTGTTACAGGGGGCAAATATGCCAACATATGATTTTACTATTATCGGTGGTGGAATAGTCGGTCTCTCCACGGCGATGAATTTAAGCGATCGCTTTACGGATGCAAGTATTCTGGTTTTAGAGAAAGAAAGTAAACTGGCTTTTCATCAAACAGGCAATAATAGCGGTGTTATCCACTCTGGTGTTTATTACAAACCTGGAAGTTTCAAAGCGAAATTTTCTCGCGATGGTTGCCGTTCCATGGTTGAGTTTTGTCAAAAGTATAATATTGAACACGAAGTTTGCGGTAAGGTTATTGTTGCAACTGATGAAACAGAATTACCTCGTTTAGAAAAACTTTACCAACGTGGCTTGGAAAATAGTATAGAAGTTAAAAGAATTACTCCAGAAGAAGTTAAAGAAATTGAACCTTATGTAAACTCAGTTGGTGGTATTTTTGTATCATCAACTGGTATTGTTAATTATAAACAAGTTTGTCTCAAATACGCTGAATTAATTAAAGAGCGGGGAGGAGAAATACTACTCAACGCTAAAGTGGAGAAGATAGTTGATGGTGAAGAATATCAAGTACTAGAGACTAACAATGGTACTTTTGAAACTCGCTTTGTGATTAATTGTGCCGGACTCTACAGCGATCGCGTTGCTAAGTTGGGTGGTGTTGAACCTGAAGCAAAAATAGTTCCTTTTCGAGGAGAATATTACGAACTTACTCCTGAAAAGCGCTACTTAGTGAAAGGTTTAATTTATCCAGTCCCCAATCCTGATTTTCCTTTCTTAGGCGTACATTTTACCCGTATGATTGATGGTAGCGTTCATGCCGGACCAAATGCGGTTCTGAGTCTGAAGCGTGAAGGTTATAAAAAAACAGACTTTAACTTCCGTGACTTTGCAGAAGTAATGACTTATCCAGGCTTTTGGAAACTAGCAGCGAAGAACGCAGATGAAGGAATCAAAGAAATTATTCGCTCCTTTAGTAAAGCAGCTTTTGTTAATAGTTTGCAAAAGCTAATTCCAGAAGTTAGATCGGAAGATGTAATACCTACTCATGCTGGAGTTCGGGCTCAAGCATTGATGAATACTGGAAAGTTGGTAGATGATTTTCTAATTGTTGAAGGAAAAAACTCAGTTCATGTATGTAATGCTCCTTCACCAGCTGCCACATCTTCTTTAGAAATTGGTAAAGCTATCGTAGCGCAAATTCCAGATCAGCCCCATTTAGAACCAAAGCTAGTTAATTCCAAGTAAGTAAAACCTAATTATTCTGCACTTTTGAAGAAATTTAAAGTACAGACCAATGTAAATTGACATCGCTAGTGGATTGGATGAGATAGTTAAGTATTGTGTATTCACAATCATATGAATCAGACTTATATCTGTTAAGCAAATTGATAGTCACAGTCTGTCAAAAATAATAAATTTCAACTGAATACAGTGAAAAATTGAGTGAAATGGATACTAATTTACATATAATTAATCATCCAAAATAGTACTAAAAAGTAAATTTTGTTACCATATCACAGTCTCTTAACTTCATTGCATACAAATTAATTGATAAATTTGGGAATCAAATCTATGAAAATCTTAGTTACTGGTACAGAAGGTTATTTAGGCTCTTTATTACCCCCCCTACTTATTGAGCGTGGACATGAAATTATTGGTGTAGATACTGGATTTTACAAAGCTGGCTGGTTATATAATGGCACAGCAGTAACAGCTAAGACTCTAAATAAAGACATCCGTAACATTGTCGTTGAAGATTTGCACGGTGTGGAAGCTATAGTTCATATGGCAGAACTATCTAACGATCCTACTGGACAGCTTGCACCTCATATCACTTACGAAATCAACCATAAGGGTTCAGTACGTCTAGCAAAATTAGCCCAAGAAGCTGGAGTACGTCGCTTCGTTTATATGTCATCCTGTAGTGTTTATGGCGTTGCAACCGAAGGAGATATCACTGAAGAATCTTCAGTCAACCCTCAAACTGCATATGCAGAATGTAAGACTTTAGTAGAAAAAGATGTCAGTTCAATGGCTTCTGATGACTTTTCTCCCACCTTCATGCGTAATGCGACAGCCTTTGGAGCTTCTCCTAGAATGCGCTTTGATATAGTGCTAAATAATTTAGCAGGTTTAGCATGGACCACGAAAGAAATTAAGATGACTAGCGATGGTACCCCTTGGCGTCCTTTAGTCCATGCTTTAGATATTTGTAAAGCGATAGTTTGTGCTTTAGAAGCACCACGAGATATCATTCATAATCAAATCTTTAATGTTGGTGACACCGCTAATAATTACCGTGTCAAAGAAGTAGCAGAAATTATTGCTGATGTTTTTAAAGGTTGTGAATTATCTTTTGGGGAAAATGGTGCTGATAATCGCAGCTATCGGGTTTCTTTTGAAAAAATAAATACAACATTGCCCGGTTTCAAGTGTGACTGGAATGCTCAGTCTGGTGCTCAACAGTTATATAATATTTTTAATCAAATTGATATGGATGGAGAGATATTTCAATCCAGAGGTTTTACTAGATTAAAGCAGTTAGAATATTTAATTCGTACTCAACAAATTGACAACAATTTTTTCTGGTCTCAAAAGTAGATCATACTATTTACTATCGCAATTGTGTATGAGAATAAATCATACATAATTGATTTTTATTCTACTCAAGTGTAAAAAACTAAACTTCCCTGGTAGACAAATTATGCAATTTACAGAAACAGAACTCAAAGGCGCATTCTTTATTGATTTAGAACAAAAACCAGACCATCGTGGTTTTTTTGCTCGTACTTATTGTGCCAAAGAGTTTGAAGAACATGAACTCAAAGGAGTAGTTGCTCAATGTAATTTATCCTTTAATCATAAAAAGGGTACATTAAGGGGAATGCACTATCAAACTCCACCAGCAGCAGAAACAAAACTAGTTAGATGCACTAAGGGTTCTATCTACGACGTAATTATTGATATGCGTCCAGAATCCCCAACTTATCTTTCATATATTGGGGTAGAACTAAGCGAAGAAAATCATCGTGCTCTATATGTTCCAGAAATGTTTGCTCATGGATACCAAGCATTAACAGATGGAGCGGAAGTTGTTTACCAGGTAGGTGAATTTTATACTCCTGGTTACGAAAAAGGTCTGCGTTATGACGATCCGTTTTTCAATATTGAATGGCCTCTAGAAGTAAGTGTAATTTCTGAAAAAGATTCTAGCTGGCCTTTAATGAGAGCAATGACAGTTGGTGGTTCATAGTTCAAAACATAAATATCATGATGCTAATAGATATATATATGTAAGTTAACTTAATATATGGGTCTATTTAGATTTAAAATATTGTTGTAATAGTTTTGTAATTTTGAATATGAGAACAATATTTAAGGCTTATATTATAAGCTTAATTAGATAAATTGTTTTTCATTCTACGAAGTTTTTTTAAAGGTAAAAATAAGTCAATAATAATTTAGATGACTACATTTTTGTGAAAATATGTGGTGTTAACTAAGATATTATTCTTCAAACCCTTCAACATCAAAACTAATAAATAATTGACATCTACATTTACGTAAATAAACTAACGCCTTGGAGTAGGAGTTTAACTGAATGATTATTATTGATAGTGCTTTACAAGCCCGTGCAGAAAAGGGCAACCCAATTAAAGTGGGAATGATTGGTGCTGGCTTTATGGGTCGAGGAATTGCCAACCAAATAGCTAACTCGGTTCCAGGGATGGAACTCGTTGCGATAGCGAACCGAAATGTAGATGCAGCGAAGAGGGCTTATACGGAAGCTGGTATAGAAGAAGTAATCACAGTCAGTAATATCTCGGATTTAGAAAACGCGATCGCTAGTGGCAAATATACAATTACAGACGATGCTATGTTATTGTGTCGTGCCTCCGGTATCGACGCATTGATTGAAGTCACAGGTGCAGTAGAATTTGGCGCTCATGTGGTTATGGAAGCGATCGCCAATCACAAGCACGTAATAATGATGAATGCTGAACTCGATGGTACTATCGGTTCAATTCTCAAATATTATGCAGATAAAGCCGGTGTTGTTCTTTCTGCCTGTGATGGAGATCAACCAGGAGTACAAATGAACCTTTACCGTTTTGTGAAAAGTATTGGTTTAAAGCCTCTATTGTGCGGCAATATCAAAGGCTTACAAGACCCCTACCGCAACCCTACGACTCAAGAAGCATTCGCCAAAAAATGGGGGCAAAAACCTCATATGGTAACAAGCTTTGCTGATGGTACCAAAATTTCTTTTGAGCAAGCAATTGTAGCTAATGCCACCGGAATGAAAGTAGCTCAAAGAGGAATGTTAGGGTATGATTTTAAAGGTCATGTGGATGAAATGACCACTATGTACGATGTAGAACAACTTAAAAAACTCGGTGGTATTGTTGACTATGTAGTTGGAGCAAAACCCGATCCTGGAGTATTCGTTTTTGGTACTCATGATGACCCTAAGCAATGTCACTACCTCAACTTATATAAATTAGGTGAGGGACCTTTGTACAGCTTTTACATACCCTATCATCTATGTCATTTTGAAGTACCAATTTCAGTCGCAAGAGCGGTTCTTTTCTCTGACTATGTTTTAAGTCCTTTAGGTGCCCCTATTGTAGATGTTGTCACAACTGCAAAAATAGACCTCAAAGCAGGGGAGACGTTAGATGGAATTGGTTTTTATATGACTTACGGGCAATGTGAAAACTCTAACATTGTTCAAGAAGAAAATCTATTACCCATGGGTTTAGCTGAAGGATGTCAGCTTAAAAGAGATATACCTAAAGATAGAGTTTTGACTTACGATGACATAGAATTACCAGCAGGTAGACTTTGCGACAAACTTAGAGAAGAACAAAACACTATGTTTGCCGCCACAAAAAGCTTGGCAGCTATAAGCTAGTCAAAGTTGACTACTTTTTACTTGCTGTTGGAGGCTGATAATTAGAAATATCAGACTCCAACAAGCTTTGGATAATAAGTAAATTATAAAATATACATCTATC
>JBCCDM010000393.1:0-5997 GCA_039030795.1 Cyanobacteria bacterium P01_A01_bin.84 | reverse complement strand
GGACACTCGGGCCACACCTCCCGGATGGCCGCCCAATAAAAATTAGCACTCACCAGTATAGAAAAACGCTACATTAAAAAAAATATTCTTTTGCTCCATTAAATTTTCAGGGGCAGTATTTATTATATGAATACCTCTGCTAATCAAAGCGGTTTATCTGTCTTCGACTTATTCAACTTCGATTTGACAGTACCTCAACCAAAAACGGACACTGATTTACTAAATCAGCTATATTTCATTCCTGGCTTAAAAGAAGTTTTACTACTAAGGCAGGTTCATGCCTTAGAGCACGCAACAGTATGGATCGCAAGTAAATCGCAAAATAATCAAAAGAATCTTAAACATATTAATTCTAACAACTTGCCATCTGATAATGAACTCTTAGGAGGTTTATCTACAGAGCAGGGATTTTATATTTATGGCAATGTTAATATAAGCAACTTACGCCGTTCTGCAAATTTGGCGTTACATCGTTTGATGGATGGAGACTGGGATTTAGCTATTCATCCCCGATGTGGAACTAATCTATCGGTATCAATGATATTAACAGCTGCATTAACTTTGGGTATAAATTTATTTTTACCTAAAGGTCCAATAGAACAGTTTTTTGGTTTAGGTCTAGCTGCAACTACAGCTTCTGAACTAACACCCGATGTGGGGGCTTTTGTACAACGATATATTACAACTGCAATTCCTTTTAATCTTGTTATAGAGAAGGTAACACCAGTAGCAGATACATTAGGAAGAAAAGCGCATTTTGTAAAGGTAAAATGGCAAGATTAGTTTGGTATATTTACATGGTTGGGGCATCAACTATTAGGCTAGATGATGTAAGTCGGGCTGCGCCTGCTGTTGTTGCTTGAACCTAGAATCCCCACGCCTTCAGGCTGGGGAGTATGTCAATGCTGAGTATATTTATTGTCATCCCATTGGGTTACATTATTAGATTTTCTCAGGGACCTTTACCGGGATGGCTGAATGATTTTTTAGGTAGTGTTGCTTATGAGATTTTTTGGGTATTACTATTTGCGCTAATTCTTTCTCTTATTTCTCCTCAAGTATCACCGTTGAAAATCTCCATGGGTGTATTTATTGCCACTTGTGGAATAGAATTTTTGCAATTATGGAAACCACCGTTTCTGGAAGCTGCTCGTTCGACTTTACCTGGAAGGTTGGTTTTAGGTAATTCTTTTGTTTGGTGGGACTTTATTTCTTATTTTGCGGGTAGCGTGACAGGTTGGTTGTGGTTAAAAGCACTTCGCACTTATTTTTATCGCAATTACAGCGATCGCTATAATTAATTCTGATATTAATTCTATCTATTGTGTTTTAAATATCTTGCCAAAATAGAAATAACTATAGTCCAATAAGCTCGCGGTTTAGATATTAAGAATAATTGCAGAATGAGGAAACTTTATTTTTTACTCCCAGGAACAACTAAAAAATTTGCCTGTGGAGGACTGTGGGCTGAGTTAAAGACTATGAAGCTGATACAGTCGATTTGTAAGGCAGAAATTGTTACTTACCGACAAAAAGAAGATAACAAGCTGTTTTTAGATGACTTACTCAAACAACAGGATTTAGATGTAAATGATTTCATCTTTATAATTAGTTGGGGCTTTGATGTTGCGAATTTAGCAAAAAAACTGAAACCTTATCATGTTGTTTACCATGCCCACAGTACGGGTTATGGTTTCCGAATACCATCCGATATCCCGATTATCACCGTCAGCCGCAACAGTATGGGATATTGGGGGCAATATTCTCCTAATTCCCTAATTTACTATTTACCAAATCAAATTGACGACGAATTCCAAAATTTACATATCCAGCGAGACATTGATGTATTGGTACAAACCCGAAAATCCTCTGAATATTTAATGCAACAATTGATTCCTGCACTGAAGAAACAGTGTAAAGTTTTTGTAGTAGATTCATATATCAAAGACTTACCCGGTTTATTTAATCGTGCCAAAGTATATCTCTATGATTCCGCCGAATACTGGGCACTTCAGGGAGTTACAGAAGGTTTTGGATTACAACCCTTAGAAGCCCTAGCATCTGGATGTCAAGTCTTTTCTAGTCTCAACCACGGACTCTCAGATTACTTAGACCCTGGATTTAACTGTTACAAAATATCTGGATATTCTCAAGTTTACGATATTCAACGTATTCTAAAAATAATAAAAAATTGGAGTCCTCCAAAGATATCTAAAGAACTGTTTGCAGAATATCGTCACCAAAATATAATTGAGCGATCACGCGTTATTTTCCCAGAGTTAAATGAGTTTTTTGATGGCAAACAACATTATCAGTCTGATATTAAAAATTTGACAAAAGCTCGTTTTATGAAACTAAAAATGCAAAATATTTATACCAAACTCCAGAAAAAGTTTTTTTAGTAAATTAAAGCTGTTAGTTGTTAGCCGTTAGTTATTAGCTAAAAGCCAAAAGCTAACAGCTAATTAATGAATGTTTTCTATACAACCTGTATTATTTTGCTTGTAATTGTAAAATCTGTTGCGATTATACTCTAAGTCGTTTATCTGTTAAGTCATGTCTTTAGATCCTGAGTTTGCACAAAGATTACGTAGTTCTACAGAGAAATTATTTAATCTTTTAGACGTTTTTGACCAAGGAAAGGTGTTAGCGATTGGGGATATGAGGCTTGATGAATTTCTATATGGTAAGGTGAAAGACTTTTCCCAAGAAGCACCGGTTTTAGTTTTGCGTCACGAAGAAACTCAGCGAACATTAGGTGCAGCTGCAAACACCGTGTATAACCTTGCTTTATTAGGGGCACAGGTTAAAGCAGTAGGTTTAATAGGTAGGGATGAAAGAGGGAAAGCTATGCGTAATCTCTTGAAAACAAATCTAGTTAATACTGATGGGTTATTGAATGACGAAAGTCGTCCTACATTCACAGAGACTAGGATTTTAGGATATTCTCAGCCATTTATGAGACAGCAGATTGTCCGCATAGATAGAAAGTCAGATGATTTACCAAAACCAGATTCACAACTAAATTTAGCAGAGTACATTAAAGAACAAATGAATTCTGTAGATGTGGTGGTTTGCTGCGATTATGGAGAAGGAACTCTGACTCGACCAGTAATTTCGGCTGCTTTAGAAGCACCTAGAGTAGTTATAAAAGTTCATGAACATCTAGAAAGGTATCGGGGAGCCAATTATTTTATTCTTAGCAAGTCAGAAGCAGAAAAAATTATTGGTTACAAACTCACAGATCAGGAGACTTTAAACCAGACTGGTAAGGATTTATTAGCACTAACTCAAGCTAAGTATATATTAATTAACTGCTGGAAAGAAGGAATGAACATATTTGAACGCAACCAGCAAAGTCAGTATATTCCACCTTTCAACTGGGATGAAGTATTAGATATTGCAGGTGCAGATGATACACTCACAGCAACTCTATCCTTAGCTTTAGCTGTAGGAGCTTCAATTTGGGAAGCAGCTATCTTAGCTAATTTAGCAACTAGTACTGTGGTACGTCAGTTTGGTAAGACAAGAATTACTCATGAAGAAATGAAGATGGGTTTAAAAATTTTGGTGGAATAATAATTGACCTCCCTCAGTTTATTGAGGGATTCCAATACCTGACAATACTGGTTTCCTATTTTTTTTTGTACCAACACTTTCCTTTTATTCCTTGCCACTAATCCCCTATTCCAAGAATAGTTTCTAGCGAACGAATCGCACTCTCAGTTTTCTCAGATAACTCTTAAGTTATCCTCAGTTACTAATCAGTAGTTCCTCAGTTTCATCCCCGATATTAGTAATCAAGGAAAGGAACACAAACAAACACCGAGGAACTAAAAATCATGAAACTCAATAAATTAGCCGCTTCTACAATTGCATCGATTCTATTATTCGGCAGCGTTGGACAATTAGCAATTAACCCACAACCAGTAAGAGCAAATCATCCCAGCAATAGTTTTGAACTAGCAGGAAAGTCCGGAATGTCAAAATCCTTGCTTGCATCTGGTGAATTTGTTAAAGCAGAAAAAGCTACCACCGGTCAAGCTAAAATCGTCAGCATTAATGGTAAGCGTTATCTAAAGCTATCTAAAGGATTTAGCACTGGGAATGGTCCCGACGTAAAAATCATCTTACATAAAAATAGCAGCGTACCTGGGAATATTAAAGAAGGAAACTATATTACTCTGGCACCAATTAAAAGCTTCAATGGTTCTCAAACCTATGAAATCCCATCTAATGTAAACCTTGATGATTATAAATCTGTAGGAATCTGGTGCGAAGAGTTTAATGCCACTTTTGGTTACGCTAGCTTGAAAGATGCTTAAATTTAAATAGGATTTACGCACAGGTTGTTAAATAGTGACTGGAATGCGTAAGTCCTATGGGTAAATCCTATAATTCAGGTTTAATTTTTTCTAACTAAAATAGTTTGTATAAAATTATAGAAAATTATAGAAAATTATAGAAAATTATAGAAAATCTATGATTCGTCGGTTACTGGTTACAGGTGGTGCAGGTTTTATAGGGTCAAACTTTGTAGATCATTGGTGTAATAATTATCCCAGGGATAGAGTTGTAGTCTTAGATGCTCTTACTTATGCTGGTAATCGAGCAAATCTTCATCAGTGGGAAGACCAAGAAAACTTTCGCTTTGTTCGGGGTGATATTTGCGATACTTCTTTAGTTGAAGAACTTTTACAGGCTGAAGATATAAGTACGATAGTTCATTTTGCTGCCGAGTCTCACGTTGATAGGTCTATTTTAGAACCTCGTGCTTTTGTAGAAACCAATGTGATGGGAACTTTAACTTTATTAAATGCTTTTCGCGATCGCTGGATGTCTGGAGGTAAATCTGATAATTATCTATTTCTTCATGTATCTACAGATGAGGTCTACGGTAGCTTAAATTCAGTAGATCTTCCCTTTACGGAAACTACACCCTACGCACCTAATAGCCCCTATTCTGCTTCTAAAGCTGGTAGCGACCATTTAGTCCGAGCTTATCATCATACTTACCAATTACCAACAATTATTACTAACTGTTCTAATAATTATGGTGCTTATCAGTTTCCTGAAAAGTTAATTCCTCTGATGTGTATTAATATGATCTGCGGTAAACCTTTACCAATATATGGTGATGGTAAGAATGTGCGAGACTGGCTATATGTAGAAGACCATTGTCGGGCTTTGGATGTAGTGATTCGTAAAGGTAAGGCTGGAGAAACCTACAATATTGGCGGTAATAATGAAGTTGAAAATATTCAGTTAGTGCAGACTTTATGTAGCTTAATGGATGAATTAGCTGATGATTTATCTTTACCGGTAACTCCTTGTACAGATTTAATTCAATTTGTCAAAGATAGACCGGGACATGACCGGAGATATGCTATCGATGCAAGCAAAATGAAGCATCAACTAGGTTGGACTCCTACAGTTGATATAACTTCGGGTTTACGTTTAACAGCACAATGGTATCTCAGTCATCGTAGTTGGTGGCAATCATTGCTCTCGGCAGAATATCAAACCTATTATGATTCAGTTTACGGCAATGGTCACAGACCAGCTACAAGCGATCGCAATGTTTAAAAAAGTTACGATCAAAATCTTGTAATATCCTAGTAAGACATAAGTGATTTACCAAACTTGATATAACTTATCATTATCCATAAAGTTCGATAAATCTCTGACTTAAACGTAAAAAATGAGTATCGTCTACTTTACGTCTAATAATTCTAAAAAATTCTGGATCTTTCTTAGATAATTTTAGTAAGTAAGTTGTATCTTCCCAAACTACAATTGGGGTAATTATTTGAAATAAGACCCATTTAAATATCTTAGGAATTGGTAAATTTGAATAAAAATCTATAAATAATTTACATTGGTTATTTTCTAGAGGATAAATGTTAAAGATGAGTGAGGTGTAGTGTTTATCTGTAGGTATATGTAGTTCAGTAGTATAAGGACCATGTAAAATTAGTTGAGATATAAACTCTGGTC
>JBCCDM010000392.1:0-6004 GCA_039030795.1 Cyanobacteria bacterium P01_A01_bin.84 | reverse complement strand
TTATTACAATAGAAAATATAAAAAAATAAACATACATCATATATCCTTTTTCCTTCTCTGTATTATCTATTGTGAGTAAATAAAGTAATAATTACTTTATTTACTCTTTTTTTGCTGAAATACTGAATGTACCTTTTACAATCAGAAATTTTATCAAAGTCAATACCCTAGACCCGAACGTCCTCCCAATTGGAGTAAGGGGTAATTTATCATCCGAAAGCATCACCTTATAAGATTAAATTTTAGCTGCACTCCCACTGAGTTAAGCTACTAAGTATAGAAGTATTTATCTGATTAATTAGATTCACAGTAATTTTATAGCAACACTTAAATATTTATTTATGCTAACGACGACCACATCTGCATATTTACTGGTATCCCATGGAAGCCGAGATCCACGTCCAAAAAGTGCTATGGGGGAATTAGGATGGCAAATATCAAAAAAAATATCAAAACCAGTCTGGAATTATTTCCCGGAGGAATTAGGTAAGAAATCTTCTCAAGTTTTAACTATGGGTACAAATAGGAGGGATTTTGTAGGTATAGCCTATTTGGAACTAGTAACAAAACCTTTACATCAGCAAATTATTAATTTTGCCCGGTTAGCTAATGATAATGGATGCGATCGCATCCAAATATTACCTTTATTTCTTCTGGAAGGAGTACACCTGAAAGAGGATATTCCCTCAGAAGTTGCACTTGCTCAAAAACTACTTGGGAAAAAAATAACTTTAGATGTAAGACCACATTTAGGTTCCCATTTTGGCTTGCAAGAGATGATAGCCAAAAAAATTACAAATAAATCATCCACAAAAATTATTGTAAGTCACGGTAGTCGTCGTCGAAACGCTAATGTGCAATTGGAAGTCATGGCTGAGAACTTAGGTGCTGCAATTGCCTACACAAGTATATCACCGAACCTTGAGTCGTTAGTTCTAGATTGTGTCACAACTGGCAGCCAAGCGATCGCCATCGTGCCATACTTTTTATTCCCAGGTAATATAACCGATACAATTGCTCAGACGGTAGAAAAGCTAACTTTACAGTTTCCTGCTGTAAGTTTCCAACTGACAGAACCTATAGGAGCAAGTACAGAATTAGCAGAGCTGATTTGGGATTTAGTAGAAAAATGAGCCGCACAATTGAGCTAGGGAAGCAAGGTTTGGGTAAAGTTTATTTAGTTGGTGCAGGTCCGGGAGACCCTGGATTAATGACTATCAAAGGTAAAGGTATTTTAGAATGTGCAGATGTAGTAATTTATGATGCTTTAGTAAGTCCAGAAATATTAATCATGATTAATCCCCTAGCTGAAAAAATAAACGCGGGTAAAAGACGGGGAAGACACTCACTATTACAAACTCAAACTAATCAGCTATTAATTGAAAAAGCTCAGAGTCATAGCATTGTTGTCAGACTCAAAGGTGGAGATCCATTTATTTTTGGACGGGGTGGTGAGGAAATGGAAGCATTAATTCAAGCTGGTATACCGGTAGAAGTTGTTCCTGGGATTACTTCTGGTATTGCTGCACCCGCTTACGCTGGTATACCCTTAACACATAGATTATGTAGTTCTTCAGTTACATTTGTTACCGGTCACGAAGCAGTAGGAAAATACGACCCAACAGTCAATTGGAACGCGATCGCTAATGGTTCCCAAACAATTGTGATTTACATGGGTATTCATAATTTAAAGCACATAGTATCCGAATTAGTTACAGCAGGTTTGAGTTCTCAGACTCCTATAGCTTTAATTCGTTGGGGTACGCGACCAGAACAAGAAGAGTTAATCGGTAATTTGGAAACAATAATCGAACAAGTCAAGGCTACAGGTTTTGAAGCACCAGCAATTGTGGTAATTGGAGAAGTTGTTAATTTATCAAAAAAGAATCTCTAAATTAGAAATCAACCAGCTAGGTATATTTAATTGAAACTGTATTTAAGTGTGTATTTAAGTGTCTATGACCTTCATCTTTACCTCAGGAGTCAACTGAATTATTAACGGATCTAGTGTATTATCTTAAAATTAAGTTACATTTAATTAAGATTATTAACTTTGTGAACAAGCTTTAGGAACTTTGGCTCCTGAGATAGTTTTTCAAAAACATAGAGTTAAAAGAAAATGGATTTATAAATTTCCGTTTAGCAGCATGGTAATTGGGGAAGATATATGCTTCTTTGCTGCCATGGCTGTAGTTGTATCGGCATCTAGAGGCAAAATTAAAATGAAATTTTCCTGGAAAGTCCTAGTACTTTGGACACTACCAGCTTTATTAATCGGCTTTTTCTTTTGGCAGGGGGCTTTTTCTGGCGCTCCTGCTGATATGGGTAAGAACACAGCAAGTACTCGCATGACATATGGTCGCTTCTTAGAATATCTAGATGCTGACCGGGTTGCAAAAGTAGACTTTTATGAGGGTGGAAGAACTGCAATAGTACAATCTGTAGACCCAGAAATTGATAATCGTTTACAGAGAGTAAGAGTAGATTTACCTGCGAATGCACCAGAATTAATCTCTAAGCTTAAGGATAAAAACGTTAACTTTGATGCTCATCCGGTACGTAACGATGGTGCGATCTGGGGACTTTTAGGTAATTTAATTTTTCCTATACTATTAATTACTGGTTTATTCTTCTTATTCCGTCGTTCTAGCAATATTCCTGGCGGACCAGGACAAGCCATGAACTTTGGTAAGTCTAGAGCTCGTTTTCAAATGGAAGCCAAAACCGGCGTTATGTTTGATGACGTAGCTGGTATTCAAGAAGCTAAAGAAGAGTTACAAGAAGTTGTCACCTTCCTCAAACAGCCAGAGAGATTTACAGCTGTCGGCGCTAGAATCCCCAAAGGAGTTTTACTAGTAGGACCTCCAGGAACAGGTAAGACACTTTTAGCAAAAGCGATCGCTGGTGAAGCTGGTGTTCCTTTCTTCAGTATTTCTGGTTCTGAATTTGTAGAAATGTTTGTAGGTGTCGGTGCATCCAGAGTCCGGGATTTATTTAAGAAAGCCAAGGATAATGCACCTTGTATCATCTTTATTGATGAGATTGATGCTGTAGGTAGACAGCGTGGTGCTGGTATTGGTGGTGGTAATGATGAACGGGAACAGACCCTGAATCAGTTACTTACTGAAATGGATGGTTTTGAAGGTAATACAGGAATTATTATTATCGCTGCAACTAACCGTCCCGATGTATTAGATGCAGCATTGTTACGTCCTGGTCGCTTCGACAGACAGGTAATAGTTGATGCACCAGATGTCAAAGGACGTTTGGATGTGCTGAAAGTACACGCACGTAATAAGAAGTTAGATAAAAGCGTATCTTTAGATACAATTGCTCGTCGCACACCTGGTTTCACCGGTGCTGATTTAGCTAACCTGCTGAACGAAGCAGCTATTTTGACTGCACGTCGTCGTAAGGAAGCGATTACTCTCAAAGAAATTGATGATGCTGTTGATAGAGTCGTCGCTGGTATGGAGGGTACTCCATTAGTAGACAGCAAAAGTAAGCGTTTAATTGCTTATCATGAGATTGGTCATGCCCTCATAGGTACCTTACTCAAAGACCATGACCCCGTACAGAAAGTTACTTTAATTCCCAGAGGACAAGCACAAGGTTTAACCTGGTTTACTCCTAACGAAGACCAAGGTTTAATTACTCGTTCTCAACTCAAAGCTAGAATTACAGGTGCCTTAGGTGGTCGTGCTGCTGAAGATATTATATTTGGACGTGATGAAGTTACAACCGGTGCCGGGGGAGACTTACAGCAGGTAAGTGGTATGGCACGTCAAATGGTAACTCGCTTTGGAATGTCCGACTTAGGTCCACTATCCTTAGAAAGTCAGAGTGGAGAAGTATTTTTGGGACGGGATTGGATGTCACGTTCTGAGTATTCTGAATCCATTGCAGCTCGTATTGATAGCCAGGTAAAAATAATTGTTGAGGAATGCTATCAAAACGCTTTGAAGATTACCCGAGAAAACCGTACCCTCATGGATCGCATTGTTGATTTATTAATTGAGAAAGAAACCATTGATGGTGAGGAATTCCGCCAAATCGTATCTGAATATACTGAGGTTCCCGATAAGTCCCAGTATGTACCAACTTTATAAGCTTGAATTGAAAATTTAAAATCAAGAATCTGAGATAAAAAATAGAGACGATTAAGATCATCTCTATTTTTTATTTTATTTAGAACTACAATAAAATCCCTGCAATACAAGCCGTCATAAAACAAGCGATCGCACCCCCAATCATTGCTCGGACTCCCATTTCTGATAAGTCTCCTTGTCTACCAGGTGCAATTACCCCAAGACCAGCAATCTGTACCCCGATAGCACCAATATTGGAAAAACCACACAAGGCATAAGTAGAAATGATTTTGGCACGTTCGGAAATAACTGGAAGCGAACCAGCATCAGCAGTACCTGATTTTATCTTTTCGACATTGTCTATAAAAACTTTTAAATCTAAATAAGCGACAAACTCATTTAAAATCGTCTTTTTACCCAGTAACATACCAACTTTGCCACAGTCTTCCCAAGGTATACCCATCAACCATGCAAAAGGAGCAAGTAAGTAAGATAATATCCACTCTAAAGATAATTGTGGTAGTTGAATCAGAGTACCAAACCAGCCCAGAATACCATTTATTAAAGCTACTAAAGCCAGAAAAGCAATTAACATTGCTGCCACATTTAAAGCTAACTTCATCCCTTCAGTAGCACCAGTTGCAGCAGCATCAATCAAGTTAGTATATGAACTCTTAATTGAAATCTGGACTTTTCCAGCTGTCGGAGATAATTCTGTTTCCGGGTAAAGTAATTTAGAAATAGCTAAAGCAGCAGGTGCAGACATGAACGAAGCAGCAATTAAATGTTCTGCTGGTACCCCAAAAGATATATAAGCAGCCATAACACCACCAGCAATAGTCGCAAAACCACCAGTCATAATTGCATGTAACTCAGAACGAGTCATGGTTTTCACATAAGGTTTAATTAATAATGGTGCTTCTGTTTGTCCTACAAAAATATTTGCCGCAGCAGAAAGAGATTCCGAACCAGAAGTTTTCATAGTTTTCATCATCAAGGCAGCTACAACTTTCACAACGCGCTGCAAAATACCGTAATGGTAGAGAATGGTAATGAATGAAGAGAAAAATATAATAGTTGGCAACACCTTAAAAGCCACAAAATGCTCTTCAAAATTATCACCAAAAACAAACTTAGCTCCTGCATCACTAAAGCTTAAAAATTGATTGACTACATTCCCTAAGAATCGAAATACAGCGTAACCGGGCTTAGTTTTGAGAATAAATATCCCAAAAATTAACTGTAAAGTAATTCCCCATAGTACTGGTTGCCATTTAATTGCACGACGGTTGACTGATAAAGCGTAAGCAATACAAATAAATACAAATAATCCCAATACTGATATGAGGCGTTCCATGAAATATGCATCAATAACACAATAAGCAAGAAATTAGATACCTGCGAATTGCATACTATCATCTACAGGACGTGACCAAAACAATATATTGGCATTCTCCTGATAACTTCAATCGTGGAGATATTTTAAAACAGAGAGATTATTACCGTTATTTTAATTGTCTTTGAGATTGACTAGTTTCCATAATCACTTTATTCTTTAACACGAGTATTTATTGATTAATGATTAATTATCAACTCAAAAATCTAGTTTCTTTTTCCTTCATAACTGATGATGTTTCAAATTATATATAAAAAGTTTTAATTTGTTGTAACAAACTCAGCGTTTAAGTAATAACAAGATATTTCGTAATTACGACTCTAGGAAAGTGACAACTAAGTTAAAGCTAAACTTATTGTGCATTTGACTTCTAGGTAGGATCTGGGCAGGGCAAACGCATCTTAAATTAAGCTAGATGCGACGTAGCCGCATCAGCGTGGGCAAGCGATGCTAAAAATCACCCTATAACTCATAATTTAACCTAAAAATTTATATAGGTATAAAAACATTATTAATTACG
>JBCCDM010000391.1:0-6009 GCA_039030795.1 Cyanobacteria bacterium P01_A01_bin.84 | reverse complement strand
CTAGTATTATTTTATGCATCACTTTTTATGTAAAATCAGGGAAAATATCAGTTTTTCACTATTTCTTGTCATATAAGTAAAGAACAAATAAAGAAAAGATAGGTAAGGAATACTTACCTATCTTTAAAAGTGAAAAATTTGAGTAGATTTACTTTGCTAGGGAGCAAATATTATTGTTGGCAAAGTAGAGTTATTATTTCTTTTCCAGAATAATTTCTGAGAAAATTTTTAAGTAGATTAAGTTCCAGCAGTCCAAGAGTTGGTATACTCAATCTGTTCTGAAGTCAGGGTATCAATTGTGATTCCCATTGCTTTTAATTTCAATGCAGCAATTTCTTGGTCTACTTCTGTAGGAATAGAATATAAACCTGGTTCAAGTTTACCTTTGTTCTTCACTAGGTATTCACAACCTAGAGCTTGGTTTGCAAAACTCATATCCATAACTGCACTAGGATGTCCTTCGGCAGCAGCTAGGTTAATTAAACGACCTTCACCTAAAACTACTACTGATTTACCGCTAGGTAAACGATATTGTTGAGTGAAAGGACGAACCTCTTTTACTTCTTCAGCTTTTGCACCCAAAGACTTCAGGTCAATCTCAATATCAAAGTGACCGGAGTTACAAACAATTGCACCATCTTTCATCACCTCAAAATGTTCGGGACGAATTACGTGCTTATTACCAGTAACTGTTACAAACAAGTCACCTTGTTTAGCAGCTTCTGCCATAGGCATGACACGGAAACCATCCATTACTGCTTCAATTGCTTTTACGGGATCGATTTCGGTAACAATTACGTTCGCTCCTAATCCATGAGCGCGCATTGCTGTACCTTTACCACACCAGCCGTAACCAGCAACAACTAATGTTTTACCTGCTAGTAAAACGTTGGTAGCACGAATAATTCCGTCCATGGTGGATTGACCAGTACCATAACGGTTATCAAAGAAATGCTTGGTATCAGCATCATTGACGTTCATTGCGGGGAAAGTAAGAACGCCGTCCTTGAGCATTGCACGCAAACGAACAATACCTGTGGTGGTTTCTTCAGTGGTTCCAATCAGGTCAGGTAATTGCTCTTTGCGCTCTTGAATTAGAGTTGCAACTACATCAGAACCATCATCAATAATAATGTTAGGACGATGATCTAAAGCAATTTGTACGTGACGGTGATAAGTTTCGTTATCTTCACCTTTAATTGCAAATACTGGAATGCCGTATTCTGCAACCAAAGCTGCCGCAGTGTCATCTTGTGTAGATAAAGGGTTACTAGCAATCAAAATTGCATCAGCACCACCTGCTTTCAAAGCGATCGCTAAATGCGCTGTTTCTGTAGTGACGTGACAGCAAGCAACTATGCGGATGCCCTGAAAAGGCTTTTCTGTAGCAAAGCGATCGCGAATTTGTTTGAGAACTGGCATTTCACGTCCAGCCCACTCAATACGCTGTTTTCCCAAGGGAGCTAGGGCGAGGTCTTTAACCTCGTGCTTTAATTGGGTGACAGTTGCAGTCATTAAGTTTTCCTCTTTAGTACTAAATAAGGTTACGTAAGTTTTTACGTCCTAGACTAGATTATTGCACGAGTGACAATGTGAAAAGGGCTTGATTTTATTTTTCAAGAATTTTTTTTGCAAAAGCTTGATATTTCCCGCTAAATGTATAGGTAGATTTCTCTATGAGAGAAAAGGCTTGGAAGTATCTATCCTCAAGCTTCAAATTTTCCTATCATCAACATTAGGAAAACTTAATTAATTTTAATCTCAGGTCTATACAATATAGTACATAAGAACTATAATAGATTTAATTGACTCCAGTCTGTTTTACTCCAATAAATACAAACAATACATATAAAAACAAACTGAAAAGTAAACTGGAGAGCTTACTATAAAAGACCTTTACACCTGAATGCTGCTTTTTAAGTCATAAGCAGTTCAGTCGTGTTTGTATAAAGCGATGTCGCTTCTCTGAAGAAAACAGGTTGAGTTCTATTTAAGGCTGTTCTTCCACTGAAGATATCTAACAAGACTTAAACAAGTAATTGATCGTTTATTATTTATAACAATGGTTAAACATTATATTCTCAGCCTCAATCCTACTGCTAAGCATGAGTGGGACAGATGCATTTTGCGGGATGTTCTAACAGCAAAACGTCCGGAAATGGCAAAGTTAATAGCAGAAGTCGTTGGCGCGGATGCTGGTAATTATTTAGTGAGTATCAATATTGATGTTCAAGTATTAGAGGAAGCTCATGCACCGCAAGCAGAACAGTTGACGTTATCTTTTAATGAAGCTAGCGACAAGTCACAACTTCGAGAAGCAGCTTAACTCAAATCTTGCGCCTATATGTACACTGAAACAGAAAAAATTAAGTAATAAATAATATAGCACTACTGAATATACAGTAGCACGTCTATACACTTCTTCTCTGGAGGGGGTTTGGGTGATGCAGCCGTCCTCCTGCGGAGGGGGGAAGGGGGAGAATCCCCTAATTCTTTCTTCTTCCGGAAAAACAAACGTCCTAATACCAATTCTGTATTAGGCTGCGCTAAATCGCTCTCAGCTTAGAAGGCTGGAGTTACAGCTACGAAACCCACTTCCGTGGGCTGAATTAAGCGCATCTTTACGAAGAAATGATATAAGTATTATTTACTTACGTGACTGAATTGAGACAAGATGTGTGTTAAGGAACCTGAATCTTTACCTTTGAATATTTTCGATTTCTCTTCTTGAAGGAGAATCGAAAATAATTAGTTTATAATTACTAAATTAATAGCTATAACCTCAGCTTTTTCCCAATCAAATCGGATATTTGTTGATTAATACTTTCCACATCAAAACGTTGAGTAGCACTTTCTCTAGCTGTGCTAGCAATATCAGCTGTATTTTGAGGATTATTAGAACAGATATTAATTACTCGTGCAAGTTCTTCTACATTCCCTGGATTAACAAGAAAACCATTAACGCCATCGTCTACTAGTTCTACTGCCCCCCCAGCTTTGGCTGCTACTACTGGTCTTCCACATAGCATAGCTTCTACAATGACTCGACCAAAGGGTTCTGGAGAAGTGGAAGTATGGGCTACTAAATCGCAAGCTGACATTAACAAGGGAATGTCAGAACGAAATCCTAAAAATTTGACTCGATTTTCTAAATCCAAGTCTTTAACTTGTTGATGTAATTGTTTCACATATTCTTGCTCTCCAAATAAAGCATCACCTACTAACATCACTGTTACTTTTCGAGGAGATTGTGATAGTGCTTCAATTAGAATATGTTGTCCTTTCCAGGGTGCAAGACGACTGAAATGTCCAATAACGAATTTATCGTCTAACTCAAGGTTTTGCCTAATTTTTGTGACTTCTAATTTATCTGTAATGTAAGCTTGGGACTCAAAGCCATTATAGACTATGCCAGTTATATCTTTTTTTCCCCCAGCTTCAACAAATGCTGCGTAAGTAGCTTGAGAATTGGCAATAACTAAAGATGCGAAACGGTTTGCTAAGTTTACGGCTATTTGGCGATTAGTTCTACTAAAATGCTCTGCTGATAAGATATCGTGCAAATGATATACCAAAGGACGACGACTCAAAAAACTAGCGATCGCGCCGATAACTAATGCTTTTTGAGTATTGGCATAGATTACATCATAGTCCTTGGCAATTGTAGCAACTTTACTAATTAAAGGTATTAGTTCTGTGAGACTACTTAAGCCTTGAAGAAGAGAACTTTCTTTACGGACTTGAATTGCTCTATCTGTTAAAACTTGAACGGGAATCTGATTTTGTACTAATAAATCCTTGAAATCACCATCTGCAAATAAGCCAACCATACAGCTATCTCGATATGGTTTGGCTATATCTATTAAACACAGTTCCGCTCCTCCAGGCTTACCGCTTTGGTCTAAAAATAAAATTTTCATAGTTAAGTTAAATATATTTAGTTCAAAATTGGTAATGGAGTAAACGGTTAGTGGTTGCTCTTAAATTCGGAAAAGATTAACTAAAATAAATGATAAATATTACTTTGGAGCAAGTAAAACTTTGCGTACTTCACAAGAAATCTTTTGCCAATTAAAGTTATTGACAGCATATTGAGTACAATCAAAACGTGAAGGTAAGTTTAATTTACTTAGTAAAACTTGCTCAAGTTTGTCAGCGATCGCTTGAGTTTCTGTAGAAGCAGTAATCAAATCGGGTGAGAATGATTCTAGAATTTCTGGCATTCCACCAACGGGAGTACAAATCACAGGAGTGCCACAAGCGAGAGATTCAACAATTGCAAGACCAAATCCTTCAAATGATTGACTAGGCATTACACTGATATCAGCAGCTTGATAAGCAATGGGTAAATCTTCATCGGGCAAAAACCCCAAGAACTGCACGTGATTCTCCAGTCCAAGTTCAATTGCTTGCTCCTCTAAAGAAGCTTTCAAAGGTCCTCTACCGGCAATTGCTAACCACACTTCGGGAATTCTAGGTTTAATAATTGCTATAGCTTGTAGCAACTTATCTATTCCCACTCTGTTTACCAAACGACGTGAAGAAAATACAATAGGACGGTCTTTAGGCCAATTTAATTTTTCACGGGCTGTCTGAGTTGATAAATTAGCTTGAAATCTTTTAGTATCTACACCGCCAGGAATAACATTGATTTTATCCCATGGTATTTTATAGGAATGGTGCAAAAGATTTCCAAAAGCTTTACTTAAAACAATAAAGCGATCGCATCTATTGTAAGTATTTTCTTCAATCAACCAACGCTTCAAAGAAAGACTAAGACTGCGATTGACCACTTCTTGCTTACTTTCAGATGCCCAAGGTCCATGAAAATTAAATGTAATTGGTACTTCTTTAGGTAAAAGGTCTAATATAGGAAAACTATATAAAGCAAAATGTAAGTTAATAGCATCCGGAGTAATAGTGCTTTTCTTGCGGAAATTCTGACGGATAGACCACAACCTTGACACTATAGGCATATCAGGGTTAGCAAGATTTTTCAGTTCGATTGGTATATCAAGTTTTACTTGTGGTATACCTATTCCACATAATTCTATTTGGTCTTGATTAACTGCTAAATTATGAGTTAGGTCATACACATACCTTTCTAAGCCTCCGGGAGTTGTAGGGAACCAACCCGAACCGACACAAAGAATCGATGCAGAATCTAAACTGCTGCCTCCTTGATAGAAACTCACCAATTTTCTCCTAGTTGGAATTACTTACATTGTGATTCATTTTTCATATAACTTATATTTCTAGCTTTTCTTTTATCTACTACACCACAAAATTATTTTAGATATAAGGTAGACAATATCAAGTTATTGACATTCCAATTTACTCAAAGATGACTGCAATTGCAATCATGAATGATATGTATACATAAATTTTATATATCCAAGCCCTTCTCAAAATAATTTGAGAAGCTAATAACCAAATTGTACTATTTTAAAGTTAATTAGTAATCAAGTGATTTCTATACATAGAGGAGTAATATTTTGATTTTTGAGCAAGATTGGATATGTGTAGAATGTACAGACCGGATACTGGGTAACTCACCAAAATATTATGACTAGTGAGTTACGGAGACTGGGAACACACCCTATATGTTTATTCAAAAATTAAATATCATTCCAATATTAAAGATACAGGTACTGAATTATACTCTTGTATTAAAGTATTTACGTGTTGATTCATGAGAATTTGATACACCCACTATCAATAGAACTAAATAGAAATAATGGTTACTCTATATAGACACTAGTTGCTCAAGTTTCAGGAATTATATCTTGATTTCAAACATGAGTATACGTAAAATATCTTAGTTTAAAGTCTCAGAAAGTGGATTTAAATTTTAAGCTGATTTGTATAAAAATTTGATAAAAATGAATATTGTAATTTATTGATCTGTGACATTGAAGCGGGAAAAGAGTTTGTAGCAATTCATTGGTTACTCATAAAGGTAATATTCAATAGAAAAATTCTCTCAAACACTATCTATTTAAATAGTAT
>JBCCDM010000390.1:0-6017 GCA_039030795.1 Cyanobacteria bacterium P01_A01_bin.84 | reverse complement strand
GTAAGTTTTAATTTACTAGAATCTTTTAGTACTATTTCCAGAGACTCTTGGGCAAAAAACTGGGAGCATACGGACAAAAAAATGAGTGAAATTAGCTTTTTCATGGTTGGTCTGTTTTATTGTTTAATGTAAAACTCGCTCCAAATTATCTTTTATAAAACAGGCATTGAGGGAAAGAGTACTTTGGCTTAGGGAAGTGTAAAACTAACTTTTGCTATACAGACTTATAGCTTTTTCCAATTTCTTAGCAATTCGTTTACGCAATCGCTCTGGTTGCAAAACCTTAATAGCATCCCCAAAACCTAAAATTAGACGTTCCAATTCAAAGTTGATTTTCACCTTGATATTTACCACAACACTTCCATCTTCATTTTCATTTTCAATCACCTGTGAATGATGCAAAGGTTTGGTAATGACATAAGGGGCATTGTATTTGTCAATATATAATTTAATATCGGAAGCGCGTTCACCCTGGTTTACGGTTACGCCCACTACGTCTTTATAAAAGCTGTCTGCATCAAATTCATAGTTGGAATATGGAGTTGTGAAATCATAGTCAATCGAAATGATTCGGTCAAGGGCCAGATTTACTATGCCTTTGTTCTTATTTCCCATCCCGATCAGAAACCATCTGTTGTTAAATTCCTTCAATAAGCACGGATGAAAAGTAATTACATTAGCCGTAGCAGCTTTAAAAGACTTGTACTCCACTTTCAAGACTACTTTTTTCTGAATGGCTTGATAGAGTTCGTCAAGCCAATGTAATCCTTTGAGATTCTCGTTCTTATCTAAATGAATTATGGGTGATTGATGTGTCTTCTCAGTATATACTTTATCTTCTAACCGTTGAATAATTCCACCCAGTTCTGAAAACAAAGAAAAATCCTTGAACTGTTTCAACATTTCGACAGTCTCCGAAAGCACATTTATGTCGTTTTCTGTTATCGGGATATCCGTAATAGAATAATCCCCATCTTCGTATTTATAATACTTTCTGTCATAAGCAACAATTGGAGCATTATACCCGAGTTTATCACTTCGCATCATCTGAATATCCAACTGCACCGTGCGTTTACTTACATTCACATCACGCCCCTCATATTCGTATAGCGTATCTGAACAGGCTTCTATCAAATCATTCAATGTCCATTGGCGATTATTGTTTTGCAGACATTTGTCAATAGTCTTGTAGCGGATAAGAGCATTTTTATTGAGGGCCATGAAGAAGTATTTTTAGTTAAAGTAAAAATATAATCTAACTACGCAAAATAATTGCGTAGTACATAATCAAATTTGTATCATAATTTTAGAAATGATGATACACAAACTTAAAACACTGGCAACCGACAAGAATGTAGATATACTCTTTGCTTGTGAATCTGGAAGTAGAGCCTGGGGCTTTGCTTCCCCAGATAGTGATTATGACGTTCGATTTGTATATACACATCCAATAGACTGGTATTTGTCAATTTCAGAAAAAAGGGACACTATTGACATAATGGATGGTGATTTTGATGCGGTTGGTTGGGAACTCCGAAAGAAACTACGCTTACTTAAAAAATCGAACGTACCCGCATTGGAACATTTATTTTCCCCTATAACATACATCGAAGAAAGCACATCCATAAAGGAACTGCGAGCGATAGCTGAAGATTGCTTTTCTCCTGTAGCTTGTATGTATCACTATTTAAGTATGAGCAAAAAATATGAAGAAAAGTTGGCTGGTGAAACTGTAAAACTAAAGAGTTTGTTTTATGCATTGCGAACAGCTTTGGCGGGCAAGTGGATACTTGAACACAATACGATGCCACCTGTTGTTTTTAGCAAGATGTTATCTCTTGTAAAAAGGGATGAGGCTGACGAAATAAGACACTTGATGACTATAAAATCAGAGAATAACGAAAGTTATTTACACACTAGAAATGAGAAAGTCATAAATCTTATAGCAAGTGTTTTAGTTGTTAATGAAAAGTTTGCAAAATCGCTTTCTTGCGGGAAACCTGATACTGATAGAATAGATAGTTTTTTATATAACACCTTGACCAAATGAAAACAATAGAAGAACTAAAAGCTTCAGAAAATATCATATTTGAATGTATTAGCGGTAGTAGAGCATACGGACTCGCTACCGCTTCTTCTGATACCGATATTCGTGGAGTTTTTGTACTACCAAAAGAAAAGTATTATTCGTTGGAATATGTGGGTCAAATAAATAACGAGACGAACGATATTGTTTATTATGAGCTCAAAAAGTTCATAGAACTTCTGTCAAAAAACAATCCTAATATTCTTGAATTGTTAAGTGTGCCTGAAGACTGCATACTTTCAAAACATCCGCTATTCGATAAAGTCAAGTCTGAGTACTTTCTTTCAAGATTGTGCAAAGACACCTTTGCGAATTACGCTTTTACCCAAATAAAAAAGGCAAGAGGATTGAAGAAAAAAATAGTTAATCCTGTTGAAAAGGAACGAAAATTTGTTACTGACTTTTGTTTTGTTCGAAAAGAAAAGGGCGCTATGCCTTTGAATACCTTTTTAGAAAATGAAGGTTTCGAAGTGGCTCATTGTGGGTTGGCTAAAATAAGTCACATGAAAGATTGTTATAATTTGTTCTACAACCCTACTATGAGGTATAGTGGGATTGCAAGAGAAAATGCGAATGAAGTCTGCCTTAGTTCTATTCCAAAATCGGAAGTGCCAGCGGCTATTTTATATTTCAATCGAGATGGGTATTCATCCTATTGTAAAAAGTATAAAGAGTATTGGTCTTGGGTAGAAAAGAGAAATGATGAACGTTACAAGAGTAATATCTCACATAGCAAGAACTACGATGCTAAAAACATGATGCACACATTTCGTCTTCTACATATGGCAAAAGAAATAGGAGCTGATAATAAAATTATGGTAAAAAGACCAGACCGAGATTTTCTGCTAGCTATAAAAAATGCTGAATTCGAATATGAAGAGTTGGTGGAAAGAGCTGAAAAGTTAAGATTGGAACTAGAAGTTATTTATGAAAAATCTAGTTTGATGGTAAGACCTGATTTAGGTATTGTAAATGAGTTATTAGTGGAAATAAGAGAACAATTCTATCAATAATTTTTTACTACGCAAAATAATTGCGTGCATGAGTCGCAAGTTTGTACCGGAATCATAAAAGAAGCCGGTTCACCGACTTCATGTAGCGCCCCACCGAACGCTGGAGTCGGTGGGGCTAATTAAAAGAAATTATGGAAAATAAAGTAAACATTACCGGAAAAGAGTTAATTGCAATGGGCTTCAAATCAGGAAAATGGATTCCTGAGGCTTTGGTGCATATCAATGCCAACCAATTGCAAGGAGACGCACTTATGAATTATTTGGAGCAATTTCGTCCAGGACCAGTTGTGGATTTGCATTCGGAAACCATCCCGTATTCGGTGAATATCAAAGCCGAAAACGAATTGGAAGAAAGCAATGTAAACACGGTTCTTGAATCCATGGATATTTTGATGCAGACCCCCACCCTAGTTGATGGTGCAGTGATGCCTGATGCTTGTCCGGCTGGACCTAAAGGAACTATTCCTGTTGGCGGAGTTGTCGCCGCTAAGAATGCAATTCACCCTGGTATGCATAGTGCTGATATATGCTGCTCGGTGATGTTGACTGATTTCGGTTCTGCCGACCCAAAGGATGTTTTGAATGCCGCACATGCTAGTACACATTTTGGCCCTGGTGGACGAGATAGAAATGCCCAGTATCGATTTCCTACGGAATTGTTAGAAGCATTTGAAAGCAATTATTTCCTAAGAGATCATCAAATGATACAAATTGCCAGAACGCATTTGGGAACGCAAGGTGATGGAAACCATTTCTTGTTTGTTGGAATTTCCAAAGAAACTGGAAATACCATGTTGATTACTCATCACGGTTCCCGTGGTCCTGGGGCTCGTTTGTATACTAATGGGATGAAAATTGCCGAACGTTTCCGACGAGAGCTTTCTCCGGAAACCTTAAAACAAAATGCATGGATTCCCTTTGATAGCGAAGAAGGTGAAAACTATTGGCATGCTTTACAAATCATACGGGCATGGACAAAGAAAAACCATGAAGTTATTCATGATGCCACTTTGGATGCTTTGGGAGTCAAAATTGAAAACCGTTTTTGGAACGAACACAATTTTGTATTTCAAGATGATGATATCTTTTATCATGCAAAAGGTGCTACACCTTTGGATGCCAAATTTATGCCTGATATTACGGGGCCAAGATTGATTCCTTTGAACATGGCGGAGCCTGTATTAATAGTTGATGGAAATACTACAGCTACAAATTTAGGTTTTGCACCTCATGGAGCAGGTCGAAACATGAGTAGAACACAGCATAAGAAAAACAAAGCTGAGTTCACCAATGAAGAAGTATTCTTTGAAGAAACCAAAGGTTTGGATGTGCGTTTCTTCTCCAATGAGATTGACGTTTCAGAACTACCTAGCGCTTATAAAAATGCCGCTACGGTTAGAGAACAAATGAATGAATTTGGATTAGGTACGGTTCAAGATGAAGTGATGCCTTATGGAAGTATCATGGCTGGAGATTGGATGAAAAATGCGCCTTGGAAGAATAAAAGAAAGAAAAGATGAAAAGTAAAGAGCAATATATAAGTTATCCTAGTGGAGTTTCTGAAAAGAAACTATCTAATCGTTTAGGATTGTACTGGGAACAGTCAATACAAGATTGGGAATTTACGGTATCTGATTCGAGTAGAATTTCAGAGTTCTTAAAAGTTTATCAAACTGAATTAAACGATGATGATGAGAAATTTACATTGATGGGATTGATAGTTTCCTCATTTGATGATGGCATTTCTGAAGCTAATCATCAAATGAAAGATCTTTGGAGAATTTGTGAAATCATTCTAGAAAAAGAGTGTTTTTTGCATTTTTCGACCATTACTTACTGGAGTCTTTTAGAAGAAAAAAATATAGAAAATGTCTTTTCGATTACCCCATTTATGAGAGAAATATGGGAAAGTGTAAAGCTGAATTTTATATAGTTCCTTTTAAAGATTATTAAATAATTGCATCTTTGCACCAGTTCATTGAAATCGTTCTTTTGAAAAATTTTATCGGATATGCACATCAATAGTGATTTGCATAACTTTTAAAATTTAAAATATGAATTGGAAAATTCAAAAATTACTTGATGGTGAGACCATTATTTCAAAAGAACCCGGTAATTCTATGTTGCCTTTACTTAAATCAAAACAACCAGTGCGCCTTGCGCCCATAAGTTGGGAAGATTGTGAAGTAGGTGACATTGTGTTCTGTAAAGTACGTGGAAACGTATTTACGCATCTCGTAAAAGGGAAAAGCGACAAACGTGGCTTACTTATTGGTAACAATCACGGTAGAATTAACGGATGGACTAAAAATGTGTATGGTAAAGTAATAGCGATATTATAGGCACCATGCCACATTTTAACCTTTGAATTTTAAAAGTAAATTATAAAAATATAGTACATGCTAGATTATTTAAATCACATATCGGACGCTAAAAAGCTAGGATTGCATCGAATTGATGGGTAGATACTATTTAAAAGAGATACATAACTAGAGCGTCCAAGAAATTGGGCGCTTTTTTTATGTAAATTTTTTTGAGAATTCTCAAAAATCTAAAGGAATGCCATTTGAAAGCTAAGCATTTGAAAAACAGCAAATTGATGAATTATGCTGCTATCTGTTAAACAATGGACAGGGGTACTATTGCTTTAATTTTATTGTAACTAATTGATAATCAATAAGTTATATTATATTTTTCTTGTGTAATCAAAAAATCCGTTTTAGCTTTGCACCGCAATACAGCAACAAAATTTATTAACTGAAGTATATATGACTTTTTCAAACACATATCAGAAAACACTTAAAGCACCAAGTGCTTTATTGGTGTCGCTTCAGGACTTCTACAATACATAAAGCTACCATAGCTTAATATAGAAAGTCCGAAGCCCTAACGTTTCGGACTTTTTTTATGCCCAAATT
>JBCCDM010000389.1:0-6040 GCA_039030795.1 Cyanobacteria bacterium P01_A01_bin.84 | reverse complement strand
GAATTTCAGTTCTAAGCAGTCAGGAATACTGAGTATTATTTATTTATACGACTTTCTTAGTGCAAGATGTGAATAAAGCTATTTTTAAGATAGTTTTTGTTTAAGTCCCATTAGTAGAATCAAATTTTGACTGAAAATTTTGACTGAAAATCAGATTTTGATTTAAAGAAAATAGATTCTGCAATTATAAACCTTCTTATTGAAGCAAATTAAATATGTCCTCCAATTTATCAGAAAATCTACTAGTTAGAGCTTTATTTGATGTTGCTGAAGTCGAAAACGCTCAGTTCCCCTACAATGTCATTCATCTGAAAATTTTGTATCCTGCACGAATGAGCGGGGATAAGCAAGACAAGAATATGGGAACATTACCTGTTGAATCAGAACAAGCTCCTTTTCCC
Organism: Cyanobacteria bacterium P01_A01_bin.84; assembly: GCA_039030795.1. Taxonomy (GTDB): domain Bacteria; phylum Cyanobacteriota; class Cyanobacteriia; order Cyanobacteriales; family Nostocaceae; genus JBCCDM01. Next base: position 5,639 of record JBCCDM010000389.1, on the reverse strand, counting down.
GTTATAATATTTTTCAATGGTTTTAATTGCGATGCTTTAGTCTATCAATGGTTGGGAGTCAAGCTAGCTGAGTGTGGGTTTGTCGTCGTCACATTTAACTGGATTACAGAAAGTTTTCCCGGAGCGATCGCTCTGACACCGGGAGTTGATCTTGCAGCGATTGAACCTAAAAACTATGGTAAGATTCCTAGTTCATCAGCTTTAAGTGCATTACTATCGAAATTAGAAAAATTACAGCAAGAAAGTATTCTTCAGGGAATGTTGGACTTAAACAAGATAGTTTTAGGAGGACATTCAGCAGGGGGTAGAGTTGCGATTGAAAATGCAAATCCTCAATTTTTCCCTGGTGTAGTTGCAACATTTGCTTATGCTGCACATAGTATGGCACCAATGATAATGGGTTATGAAGCAGGAAAAATATTACCCCTACCGGACTCTTTACCTATGTTGCTCATAGGAGGAACGGTGGATGGGGTAATTGCTAATAGTAGCGATCGCTATGGTCTTCCTCCAGGAGATTCAACCACATCATTAATTCGTACATTCTCTGAAGGAATCAATGGAGACAGGAAAGACAGTTATTTAGTACTTATAGAAGGAGCTAATCATTTTGCAGTTGCTCATCCTTGTGACTCTACAACAGGTAGGTTATTTTTAGATTTTCCTTCTACTCAACCAGGAGACAAAATCCGCTCTTTAATTACTGATATTATTAGTTTATTTCTTGATGTTCACGTTCGTCACTATTCAGAAAAATCTCAGGAATTACAAAATATTTTAAATTCTAGTAATCCTTTAATTCACTCCTGGAAATGTAAATAAGATTTAATTTAATTTAATTAAAAAAGTCTTATTCTCCACAAATCTGACAAAAGAGGGTTCTTTTACGCGCTCCATCTAACTCAAAAAACAATATAGACTGATAAGTCCCCAAAAACAATTTCCCATCAACAATCGGAATAACTTCACTATTATTTAATGTCATTGCCATTAAATGAGAATGAGCATTCATTGGTTCATCGGGAGGAATGTTTGGTCTTAAGTGTAAGTCATTATGTAAATATTTATCTGATTCTGGAGCTAATTTATATAAATATTTTTTAATATCTTCTAATAATCTTTCTTCATATTCATTAATGGTTAATGCTGTTGTTGTATGTCGAGAGAATATTAAGACTTGACCATTTCTGATAGATGTTGATGATAAAACAGATTCAACTTTTGGGGTAACGTTATAGATATTTATTCCTGGTTCTGTTTCAATTTTCAGTAACTTGTTAATAATTTGCATTTAATAATTGGTAATTGAGAACTAAAATCTAACTTCCTAAAATAATTTTTAAACCGTTTACTAATCTTTTTATACCTGCTTCCACGGTTTCTTGCTGCAAAGCACCATACGCAACGCGCACATAACATCCATCTTGCATTCCAAAAGTATCACCAGGAATGACTGCAACTTTGTGTTCGTAAATTAATCTTTTAACTAATTCAAAAGCATCCATTTGAGTATTTACCTTTAGAAAAAGGTAAAAAGCTCCATTTGCAGGTGCTATATTACACAATCCCTCTAGTTCTTGAAGTGAATTAATAACTACTTCTCGAACTTTTGCAATGCTACTAATATTTTCTTTTAAATAGTTATCTTGGGCTTGTAATGCCCCTAATGCAGCATATTGAGAAATTACAGGCGGACAAATTAAAATTGTGTCTTGTACTTTCTTCACAGCTTCTAGTAAGTGCTGAGGAATTACCATGTATCCAATACGCCAACTAGCAAACCCGTATGCTTTAGAAAGACTATAGAGAGAAATTGTATGGTAACTACTTCCTTTAATTGCAGCTGGTGAAAAGTGTTTGCATTTATCATAAGTAAAGTAGTCATATGTTTCGTCGCTGATATGATAAATACCTTTTTCCTGACAGATTTGATTGAGCGATCGCAACGTACTTTCTGAAGTTACAGCACCTGTGGGATTATTCGGTGAAATTGTTACAACAGCGCGAGTTGATGGTGTAATTGCATTGGCAATTTTATCTAAAAGCAACTGATAATTTTCGTCAGTTTCTACCAAAATTGGGCGACAACTTGCCATCCTCACAGCCATTTCATGATTGAAATAGTAAGGAATATTAAGAATTATTTCATCACCTGGTGCAGTAATAGCAAGAATGGCATTCATAAAAGCCATATTGCTACCTGCTGTAACAATAATGTAATTATCTTGATTTATCTCAATTTTATTAAATGTTTTTAACTTGGTTGCAAATGCGGATATTAAAGGAGCAATACCTTCAACAGGTTGATAAAGATGATTATTAGGTTCTGATAAAAACTTAGGTATCATCTTGAATGTTTCTGGTGGTGGTGGATACCAAACAACACCTTGTCCCAAGGAAATTGTACCAGGAGAGTTTTGAATCAATTCTCCAACTACAGGAATGATAGGAGACTGCACTGAATGCATACGAGAAACAATGGATTTCATCCCAGTCAATTTCATAGTAAATTTTAGACTTAATTAAACCCAGCGGCTTTATTGGAACGCTAATAAGTAAGAAAATATAAATCTAATTGAGCTACTACTTAATTATCTCCTAATATTGAACCTTAATAAACTTTATTCATTCCGTTTTTAGTTCCCTTGACGCTCAGATGAAATAAGAGAAATGTAATCTAATTAGCAATAAAATTACTATTTATTTATAGAGGCAACCCTTCCTTAAAAATATCTGAGGATAGTAACTTTTCTTTACATTATTAGTTTGTAATATTTGTTGTTATTTAGCTCTAATTTAATATTGTTTCTAGCCCAATAATTAACTCAATCTATTGAAAGGTAAGACATCCAGTTTCTTAGTCTTCGTAAACGAATAACTCGATATGTTAAGTTTTTGAAAATACTGACTTTTTATCTACATTTAGACCTGAACTTTCTGTTTGAGTTGTGTATTGTGAAAACAACTTCAACTAATTATCTGGAATAGAGGTCTGATGACTCCTAAAATTATGCGTCACTTATGGTCTGTAGTCGAAACTAGTCAAAGTAAGATGCTTTTGCAGTTAGACGATTTAAGTTTAATACAATTATTGGTAAAACAGACTACAACTGATATATATTTAGACTGTAATGAAGTAGATTTTCTGAGCAGTTATATCAAATCTCGATTACCTTTAATTCGAGATATGGCTAAGCAACGCCAATATTCATAGACTCATGTTGGACATCTCCGCAAAATATCAGTTTCGGAATTAGAGCAAATAATAAAAAAGAAGAAAAGTATCTTCAAATACTTTTGCACAAAGAAAGGCGATCGCCTCGATCGAAACCTTCAATTTAATGTCCTTACTAAGAAGAGTTGGATAACAGATAAATATTATGTATACAAATTATGTATGCAAAATATCAAAACTCTGACATTACGGAACTCTTCCACTAAAGAGTTGAAACTAAAGGATTGAAACTAAAGTTTTGGTAAATACCCCTCAATTAAACAATCAGAACCCACAAAATTCACCTCAACACGTTCCAAAGATAAGGCTTGATTCATTGTAGTCAAACCTAAATCTCCGACAGGTGTAGGAGCATTAGAACCACCAATAATTTTAGGTGCAACAAATGCCAATACTTTTTGAATCACCCCCTGTGCGATCGCGCTAGCGGCTAAAGTTCCACCACATTCCCATAAAACGCTACAGAAACCACGTTGGTAGAAATATTGCATCACTTCACCTGGTGTCAAAGATGTTAGTTCTACCACTTCTACACCTTGCTGACGTAATAATGTTTGAAATTCAGGATTTGCTCCTACTTGGGTTAGCACTAAAGTAGGAGCTTCAGTACTATTCCACAAATGAGCTTCTTGCGGTAAATCTAAATTACGACTCATTACCACCCTCAACGGATTATGAGATTGTAAATGATGAGTAGTTAAATGAGGATTGTCATTTCTAACTGTATTTCCACCAACCACTACAGCATCACAAGCAGCCCGTAATTGGTGTACTGCTTTCCGAGCATCAGTATTAGTAACCCAAGTACTATTCCCTGTAGATGTAGCAATTTTACCATCCAAAGTCATGGCATATTTTAAAATGCCCAAAGGTTGATGATGAAGAATGCGGTGAATAAAACCTTCATTAAGTTTTCTACAAGCAATCTCTTCCACACCAGCGATCGCTTCAATCCCAGCGTCTTGTAAACGAGCAATCCCCCCACCAGCAACCAAGGGATTCGGATCTACCATTCCCACCACAACCTTACTTACACCAGCAGCTATAAGAGCTTCTGAACAAGGGGGTGTGCGTCCATAATGATTGCAGGGTTCAAGATTCACGTAGACAGTAGCACCCCGCGCATTTTCTCCTGCCCCTTGCAGAGCAAAAACCTCAGCATGGGGTTCCCCAGCACGGGGGTGAAAACCTTCCCCAACTATTTCACCATCTTTAACTACTACAGCTCCGACCAAAGGATTAGGTGAAGTGCGACCTAAAGCCAGTTTAGCTAAAGTTAAACATCGCCGCATCATCTCCCGATCGAAGTCAGTAATGGAACTATTTAAAGATGCGTCAGGGAATCTCGATTGGGAGAATGCAGGAGAATTATTCATAACTGAAGGAACGCAAACATTTTCTGACAATATATATCAGAACTTAACGCAAATCTCAGCTATCAGTTATCAGTTTTTGAAAATAAGAGATTAATTAACGGTTACAGACCCTCTGGTGCAACGCCGATTTGTGAATTTTTAATTTTTTCAAAAGATATTACCCAGAGTATCTTAATCTAGGCTAGAAGCCTGAAGCTATAGTAATTATTAAGGACAAAGGTGACTTTGTTTACATAACCGTACTCTTCCCTGGGTCTTGGGTTAAAACATTGGTTCAAAATTAGAGGAAAGCATTAAACTTGTTCTGCTGCTCTAAGCTTCTGCCACCAACGATTGAGGGGATAATATACAACAGGTGCCCAAAGACTGCTTAAAATAGCAGAAGCTAAAACTACTTTCTGGTAATAATTCCAAATATTATTAAAATTGCGACTGACTCCACCAAATATCAATCCACCATCACTTAACCAACTCAATTGAGCTGCAAATATTGTTTCTGCCAAAATTTCCATAATAAAAACTATCAACGCTATGGAAATAAAGTCTTCTTGTATAAAGCGCTGCTTTTGCAACAACCCTGTGATAAATCCGACAATTCCTAGACTTATAGCATGACTTGGATTAGGAGAAGTCATTCCATCTTGAAGTAGTCCTAAAATAACTCCTGCAAATGCTCCTTGCCAAGCTGTACGTTTAACACTCCAGGTAACAACCCAAATTAACAACCAATTTGGACCAATTCCTAAGAGTTCTGTTCCTGGTAGACGACTAGGTAACAATAGCAAACACAATAATACAGAACTAAAAATAATTAAAGAATCAACTAACTGTCTATGATGAGGTTTCCAGCTAGATAAAGGTTTAAATTTAGGGGCTTTTTTGCGTCGTCTAGAATTAGGTTGGGAAAATTGTGACTGTGACGATTTCGATTTTTTACGTCTTTGGCTTTTTTTACGAAATAAGGGCTTAAGCTTCATTAGTCTAGAAAGATGCGAAAAGTATAAATTATTTAAAATGTTTTAGTTAAT
>JBCCDM010000388.1:0-6097 GCA_039030795.1 Cyanobacteria bacterium P01_A01_bin.84 | reverse complement strand
GTCCCAGGCTTATAAACGAAGTCCTCTAAAAGAGGACTGAATAAATCTAGAATAAATAGTATTATTTATTACTTCATTTTTTATGTTTGACTATTTATACGTATAGGTGCAAGATTTGAGGTTTCTTTGATTGAAGACTTACTGTGAAAAGTCAGCGAAGCTAACAGTTTTTAACTGTTAGCTTTTAGAAGTGTAAATAATCAATATCTGGAAAGTAAAAATATCACTTGAAACACTAATCACTAATTATCAATTATTCTGTAAGAAACCTGTAGAAATCCCCACTATTATCAAAATACCGAATATTAGACGATACCAAACAAATATCCAGGTGCTTCTAGTTTTGAGAAAACTAATTAACCAAGCGATCGCAAGATAAGAAAACACCGCTGATGAGATAACTCCTGCAATCAGAGTTAACATTCCAGAATCACCAATCCCATTATCAAGTAAGTCTTTAAGTTCAACCAGTCCAGCTAAAGTTATCGCAGGAATACCCAACAAAAACGAAAATCTTGCCGCAGTTTCTCTTTCTAAACCAATAAATAACCCACTTGTGAGGGTGGAACCAGAACGAGAGACTCCAGGCACTAGAGCTAAAGCTTGGGCACAGCCCATTATTATCCCATCTTCCATGCCCAGTTTTTCAAAATTTCGTTTTTTCTGTCCAATTTTTTCTGCTAAACCCATTAACAAAGACATGAATATAGATGCGATCGCAATAGTCATCATACTTCTGAGGGTAGTATCATAAAACTCGCTAAAAACTTTTTTAATCAGTAACCCCAGAATCACAATCGGTAAAGTACCAATTGCAATACCTAAAGCAATGCGGAAGTTACTATCTTGATAATCCTTGCGAGCGATCGCGCTACTTGCACCCTTAATTACTTGGGTTATATCTCCCCAAAAATACCATAACACCGCAGCAATACTTCCTAACTGAATCACCGCAGTAAAAGCAACCCCTGGGTCTCCCCATTGTAAAGCCACAGGCACAGCTTTCAGGTGAGCGGTGGAACTAATTGGTAAAAATTCTGTAGCACCCTGTACAAAACCTAATACAATAGCTTGCCAGACATTTAACTGGGTTTCTACAGTTGTTGGAGCAAGCTCTGGTGCTTCTGCAATAGCAAACAAGGGAGAAAATACTATTGATAAAACAGCAGAGGACACCATCAATGAGGAAAATAATATACGTTTTGATATACCCATTAACCTACTCACTTAAATATTTAATATATAAGAATCGCTATTTGAGTTGAAAGACTAAAAAATTTTCAGCTTCCCATTACACATCCAGATGTTCTGGTATATATACAGGACAAAGTTAAAGGAAAAAAGCTACAGGAAAAACCATCAAAAAATTTTAATCCAACCTAGTTTGTGTTGTGGAGTAATTTTTATTCACCAGTTTTTAGCTTCGGGTTTCTTTGAGACTGAACTTTTCAGAGTCTAAGAATGCAACTTCAGGCTTGTAGCCAATAGCCAATAGCTATCAACAAAGCCGCTTTTATAAACATATATATAGAATTAATCTTTGTCATCATAAACTGATAGTCATAAGTTTTGTAGGCAAATATTACATTTTTTTGAAAAAAATATCAGATTTTTATCAATTAAATTCCTCTAAATTCAATTACCTGTAGGATTGTCTATGCCCCCCCAGGGGATTTGAGATTATGATATGTTAAATAAAATAAAGGATTAGTAATATTTTTTAAGAATTTTGTTTAATAACCCCTTAGTCCCCAACTCTGTTTCAGCTTCTACACCTATGGTTTATGAAAATCGTCAAGACAAGGTAGTAAGCGAAGTTTATTTGCTACCTGGTAATTTTCCCTTAGTGTCTTTACAACAAAAATGGTTAGTATTTGCCGCATCGGTATTTTTAGTGACAGTACCAGTCTTTGTAGAAGCGCCACTCGTGCGATCGCTACCATGGTTAAGTTTATTTCTTACAGGATTTTGGGTATGGCTGGGATTCTCTTTGATGTCACGTCCCAATACTCGCATTTGGGGAGATTTGATATTAGGTTTTAGCTGGAGTTGGTTAGCAGGCTCTATTTACTGGGGTTGGCTGCGATGGGAGCCATTGTTGCACTTACCAGTAGAGTCTATAGGTTTACCTTTCGCAATTTGGTGTATATGTAGGCGTTGGGGAAAGATTGGTAACTGGTTTTATTTAGGCTCTTTGTTAGGAACAGTAGTTACAGATATATATTTTTACTTAGCAGGTTTAACTCCCCACTGGCGCTTAATTATGAGGGTAAAACCAGATTTAGTACAGCCAATTTTACATAGCGCAGTAGCTCAGATTCAAAATCCATGGTGTCAGAATTGGGCAATATTTTTAGCAATATTCTTGCTATCGATAGGAATTTTACCTTTGTTGAAACCTGAGAATCACTGGTACGCCTTTAGTGGAGCCGTATTAAGTACAATTTTGGTAGATAGTCTATTCCTAATTGCTGCTGCATGGGCATAGACTATAACTAGTGTGTTGACTTTGTTATAATTTCTGTGTTTTTATTTCATCTATTTTTCGTGTCTTTTCTGCTTCCTAGTCTCCGGCTGGGAGTTAATTTCTAGAGGCTCTGATTCTTATCTAGACTGGAGGTGGAGCCTCCAATGCTTTGTTCTGATGCCAGAGACAAGGAACAATTCATGTCATATTATTGTATGAAATTTTATTTGCTAAAAATCTACAGAGTCAACAGTCTAGACTGTAACCACTCACAAATCACAAACCACTAATCACCCATTACCAATTACCCGCAGAACATGATTAGCGTTTAAATCTTCTCAAAACTTATAATTTTTTTTACTTGCGATCCATTAGCTGCAATGATTGTAGATATTAATACGCTGTATATTAGTTCTTGATAAGCTGTTGTGTTGATTCAGTAATTAAGCTACTGGCTACAATTCAACAGTAATTTGTTGAGGATAAGTTCAGCTAAATGTGTGGAACTGCAATTAAGATCAATCCCTTGCTCTTGCTGGAGTCAACAAATCTTGTGTATCGATAGTCCATAAAGCGATCGCTGAGTAAATCCAATTTCAGTTTGATGGAAAGAGGTAAAAAATTGTGAAAAGATTGGTTAGTTTGTTAATGGCGTTTACCTTAATGGTGGGATGCTTCGCTGGGTTTGCATTACCAAAGCCTGCATATGCTGTTAGTTTTGAGAATGTCAATCAGAGTCTAAGTTTTCTTCATTCAGTTCATATATTGGCTAGTAGAGCAGATGCAAAACTGCCAGATGTTTATGGTGACAAAATTGATTTAAATAATACGAATGTAAGAGCTTTTCAACAATATCCTGGGTTTTATCCCAATCTGGCACGGAAAATTATAGTTAATGCTCCTTACGAGAATGTAGAAGATGCTCTCAATATCCAAGGTTTGAGCAAGCGTCAGAAAAATTTACTGCAATCTCACTTGGATGATTTTACCGTCACTAAGACAGAGGCAGTTTTTAATGAAGGAGCTGACCGCTTTAACAATGGCATTTACCGATAATTGTCTGCGATATTTATCCACTGTCGTTACAAACTTGGGAATATATGAAGAATCAATTGTGATTCTTGAAAGCTTTTGAATAGCGGCTTTATGGTTAGCAAAATATGAAAGAAACACATTTTGATTGAAAATTTGAAACTCTTGTCGGTTAAGGATTTTACAGCTAGTGTTTCTTAAAAGTTATCTAAAAGCTTGACTATTCACTTTCAAGTTGCTGAACCCTACCATGGAAAATTCTTCTCGCTATCCATCTCTACCCATTCATCAGGTAGGAATGAATAGCGAGCTAGTTAGTTACTAACCCTGTAATTAAAGCTTCCTGGGTTAGGTTTTATGCAAATATTCGTAAAGTATCTTGGCTCTTCAAGCCGTTAACTCTTGGCTATTAGCTTTTAGCTCTTAGCTACTAAAAGAGCTATTAGCTTTTACCTAACAGCTAAAATTTAGTTTTTCCCTTTACCCTCCCTCCCTATATTGACTTTCCCAGATATTTCTAGTCAGTTTGATGTTTTGGTTGTTGGTGCAGGTGCAGCTGGACTTTATACGGCGTTGTGCTTGCCGGAAAATATCCAAATCGGATTAATTACCAAAGAAACCATTTCCTTGTCTGCAAGTGATTGGGCACAAGGAGGAATTGCAGCTGCTATTTCTACTGATGACTCTCCCTTACTGCATATTGAAGATACAATAAACGCTGGTGTCGGTCTGTGTGATGTAGATACAGTAGAATTTTTAGCCCAGCAAGCACCGTTATCTATTCAAGCTTTAGTGAATTTAGGAGTCGCTTTTGATAGACATGGGGATAACTTAGCTCTGACCTTAGAAGCTGCTCACTCTCGCAATCGAGTTCTTCATGCAGCAGATACTACAGGCAGAGAAGTAATTACTACCCTAACTGCTCAAGTATTACGTCGTCCTAATATTCAAGTGATTCAACAGGCTCTAGCCCTAAATTTATGGTTAGAGCCTCAAGAAAATCGCATTCAAGGAATTAGCCTGTTTTACCAAAACCAGATTAGATGGATAAAAGCAGATGCAGTTGTTTTAGCGACTGGTGGTGGTGGACAGGTATTTGCTCAAACAACAAATCCCGCAGTCAGCACAGGTGATGGTGTTGCTATGGCTTGGCGTTGTGGAGCAGTCTTAAGAGATTTAGAGTTTATTCAGTTTCACCCTACTGCTTTAACTCAACCTGGTGCAGACCGTTTTTTAATTAGTGAAGCTGTACGTGGTGAAGGCGCACATTTAATTGATGATGAAGGGGAACGTTTTACTTTTAAATATCATCCTTCTGGAGAACTCGCTCCTAGAGATGTGGTCTCTAGGGCGATTTTTAATCATCTTCAAGATACAGCAGTAGACTTGAGTAATGCTAATGTCTGGTTAGATATGCGTCCGATAAAACCACAAAAAATTCGCCAGCGTTTTCCTAATATTGTCAAAGTCACTCAGCGTTGCGGTATTGATGTCTTTTCTCAACCAATTCCCGTTGCTCCAGCCGCACATTACTGGATGGGTGGAATACTTGCGGATAAACAGAACCGTACTTCTATACCTGGGCTATATGCAGTGGGAGAAACTGCTAGCACGGGGGTACATGGAGCTAATCGTCTTGCCAGTAATTCTTTACTAGAATGTATCGTGTTTGGCGCTCAAATGGCACGTATTGAACTGAAAAATGAATCTTCTTATCATGGTGTAGAGAAAACATCAGTTTCTCCCCAAAAATTTAATTTCAGTTCTCAACAGTTAAGTTCTCAACAGTGGAATTCGCAACAAGAAAAGCTAGAATTTCTGCGCAAAAATATTCCTCGTCTGGTTTGGGAAAGTGCTGGTATTTGCCGAGAACAATCTCAACTTGAAGCAGCCATACTCAAAGTTGAATCTTGGCAAAAAGATTTTGCAACTTTACCTTTAAGTAAATTTATATTAAATCTAAATCCTTTAGAATCAGTTAATTTCAGCTTCCCAGAAGGAAAAGAGAAAAACTTACAGTTATGGGCAGAAACTCGTAACTTGCTAGATATAGCTTACCTGATTCTCAAAAGTGCTAACTTCAGAACTGAAAGCAGAGGAGGACATTACCGTCTTGATTTTCAAAATACTGACTCTCAGTGGCAAACTCATACAATGGTACAAAATCAAAGCTGGTGGAAATCTTCTGTTATTGAAAGATAACTAGGGAGAGACTTTGATGGATTCGATACTCTTCTATCTCAGTATGATGAGTTATTGGAATCCCTTAATTTATTGCTTAGTTTATTGAGATAGAATCTCAACGAGTGCCACTACCATAATCGCTATCAAAACCACCATTGTTAGGGGGCTGAAATTCCTGATTATTTAAAGTAGTTGAAGTACTTGAGTCTTTATCTAGTTTCTTTCTATCTTCAAGAGCAGCTTCTGTAGCGATCGCGCGTTGCTGTTGAGATAATATCTGATGAAAATTTAATGTTACTTCAGATATTTTAGGAATAATTAGGTGTGTTCCTATACCTAGGAAGATTACACTAACCCCTCTTAATTTATTTACTATCAACATTTTTATTTCTTTCCTCAATATTTAAAAAAATT
>JBCCDM010000387.1:0-6104 GCA_039030795.1 Cyanobacteria bacterium P01_A01_bin.84 | reverse complement strand
CATCGCAATCTAGTTTTAGAAGCTACAAAAGCAGGAATGTCTCTTAATGCTTTGGTTGCTCAGAAATTGGCTAGAGATTATATGGTTTGATAGTGCGGATAAGGCGATCGCTTGATTGTAGAGTAAGACAAAAGCGATCGCGCTTTGGAAAACTACTGGTGTTGTCCTCGATCAAGATTTGACAGACTATATGGTGGGAATGCTGTCAACTTTACTTAGTTGTTAACTACCTCGTTCAATTTAATTTGCTGTTTCGTCTTTGCTGCAAGCGAAAGATAGCAGCATCTCTTACACCTCGATCTTCATCTTTAACTAAAGTTTCTAAAACAGCTATTGGTGTTTTGGGATGTCTTGCAGCAAACTTACGTTGATCGGTTTTGGGACTTTGAGCAACTTGCTCTAAAAGAAATTCTATAGTTGTAAGGGGTAGATCGCTTTTTTTGATTAGATAAATACCATATGTTCGATCTAGATCGTAATAATCTAGTTTGTAATATTGTTTTCTAACTTTTATTAGTTTATCGATTGATTCAAAGGTGATATCGTTTTCGTCTTTTACCTCTAATGGAGATGAACCACCTCTTAGTAAATAGTGTCCATTACAAATTAGTAAATCCAGAATATATAAAGGTATTTTATGTTTTTGTGCGATCGCTTCTATTTTCCTTCTATTTAGAACGCCTTGTTTTTGCTCTTTTGAACATAGATAGCTCAAAATATCTTCGGAAGTATTGGGATTTGTCGTTAAACCTTGACATACTTTCCAAGAGCTAAACTTATGAGCTAAATAATTCAAAAGCATTATAGGACTACCAGGATTCTTGGCAATAAAAGGATGAAGTTTATAGTATCTCTGGAACCGACCCCAACCCCATAAAATATTCTCTGGCGTACAAGGATGCTGTGCTACATATTGACGTACCGAACGGCTAGAAAATCCAGACAGCCTGCATAATATTTCGCTTTTTGTTTTCTTTCTTGTTTGATTATTTTCTACTACAGCAATCAGAGTTGCTGCGTCTTCACTCTTAGCAGCAATATTGGCTAAAGTTTCTCTACTAGTCCATGAATGTTGTGCTAAAGCAAGATATAGTTTTGGATTATTACTAGATGCCAATTGCTCAAATATGTCTCCTGTTAAGTTAGGGCTTTGTAACAAAAAGATAGCGATCGCAGGATTTTTAGCTAGCCTGATAAGTATTTTCTCTGAAGTATTAGGATGAAGTGCTACTAACTTTTGTACCTTTGGATGAGAATCTTGAGCTAGCGTATTTAGTACATTACGATCAAGCGAACGATTGCGAACAAGAAAACCTTTGCGAGCTATTTGATAGTCTTTTGCCATGTCTTTGATTAACTCTATTGGTAAATCGTGGCGCGAAGCTACTGCTTGTTTGATACTCGGTTCGGCATCAAAAGCTAATTGTTCGATAACAGATAAATTAGTCTGAGGATGGGATGCGATCGCCCGCCTGGCAGCAATTCTGACGATATATTCAATGTCTTCAGCTAACTGCTGTAAAATATCCAACTCTGTATTAGGATTTTCTGCGATCGCAAATCTAATTTTCTTTCTCATTTCTCTATTCTGAGAAGGATAGCTATCTTGAATTTTGACTTGGTATATCTGACGAATAAGTAAACCACTGAGATTTTTTTGTTTGGAAAAAAACAAACATAGTTTGCTATTTTGAGTCGCGATCAGTTTACTTTTAACTTCGTCTGCAATACTAGGATTTCCAGCTACGGCAAACCATACTTGTTCGTTTCTGTATTGCAATACTTTAGCCAGAAACCATTGAGGTGCATTGGAAGCTTTTACCAATCGCAGTAGATCAAAATGATTTAACTGAACGAAAAAAGCAGGGTTTTCTAGCAAGAGTAAATCTACTACAGGATTAGCAAAAAATTCTTCAGAAAACTGAGGAGCTAAGGATAATAAAATTCTGGAAGGCGTATTAGGGTTTAACGTAATTGCTCTTTGAACTTCTCGATCTTCAATCTTGGCTAGTTTGGTAAGTAAGAGATAGTTTGCATTGGGATTACTGGCTACTAATCTTGCTAGTTCTTCACTAATAACTGCAATTTCAGCAAGCTCTCCAGATGATGTATTGGGATCAACTGCTTTTTTCTGGAGGTTTTTATCCAACATAGATTCTAGAAAATACTTTGCGATTGCAAAATGCCAGGTGCAGAATGATTAGTATCTATTTTTCTCGATACAGAGAAATAGGAAGATGCTTGGAGTAATAGCTAAAATCTTTATCGCTAGTATATATCTGCATTTTCAATCTAGTGGCGACTGCACAAATCAAAAAATCAGTATGAGAACCTTGAATTCCTTGGCGACGACAGATATTTGAATACTCGCGACTCTGATTCATAATCGGTATCCAAGATTTGTTCGTTAGGAAATGCTCTCAGTTTGTTTCTCAATTTTTCATAACGAGCTAAATCGCTATAGCCAGATAAAATTTCTTGTCTAATCGAGCCAATGATTTTAGCGCGATTTTCTTTAATGAGTGAAGCTAATTCATTAGTAACTTCTCTGATCGCTTCTCAATCTTCCCTGGAGATTAATACTGCATCGTTACGCTTTCCTTTGATGGTGATGGGTTGATGGCTTTCGGCTATTTCATCAATTAATCGATAAAGATTATCACTGGCTTCTCTAACAGTAAAACGAAGACATTCTTTTTCTGTCCGATGGGGAAAGCGCGCTCGCTTCCTTGGTCTTCTACTGCCGGATTCCACCAGGGATTATTCTTCTCCTGCTTGAAAAACTCGATCAACAGTCAATTCGAGTCGGGAGCATCCCACTTATACACCTAAGTATAATTACTCAGCTATTAAAACGACGCATTTTTCAAGATTGATTAGACCCTTGACAAAGTACTAAAAATATACATATCAAAAAGTGGGATGCTCCCAACCTGACAGTACTGGAGCTGCACCTTCTCCACCTAAAACATAGTCATCAGTACCGAGAAGGAAAAGATCATCACCATAGTCGTCATCTGTAAACTCAGTAATACCATCAGGTAAGATGTCTATAGCTTCTTGGGCAATAATATTGGCAGCGGTGGTTGTGGGGTGCAGGGTATCCCAGAACAAGAATTCATTAGGATCGCCAACTAAAGTACCGCTATTAAGATCGAGAACAGCATCAGTAGTATTCGTAAAACCGAATTCATCAGGATTAGCAACAATTTCCTGGGTAATAGTATTAAAGTCAGGTTCAATAATCGTAACTTCCAACTCTGTTGCGATCACATCGAGTTCAATGTCGAGTAATTGATTAAAATCATCAGTAACAGCGTTAAGTATAGCTGCGCCTTCTGGTTGTCCTGATAATAGAGGAATATCTCCTAAATTGGGTAAATTAGGTACGACAAAAGTTTTCGCTCCTACTTCTGCTAGTTCGCTAATGTGATCGGTAATATTATCGACAACGTCTTCTGAGCTGGGTACTTCTTGACCTCGACCTAGAGCATCGAGAAAATCATTAGCACCACCATAAACATAAAATAAGTCCGTTTCTGTAGGTGTTTGGTTGGATAAATAAAGATCGACTTGTTGTCCTAGGTTAGGAATATCGATACCTTCTTCTACAGTGCCAAATAAATCAAAATTAGAAGTCCCTTCTCCTGTTTGTGCCCCGCCAAAAGCGTAGTTACTACCACCTTCTAGGAAAGATTGGTTCTCTGCAAGTTCTAAGGAATCAGCGATCGCGTCTACTACTAAATTACCATTAGAAAAACGCCCTTCAAAATAGGGAGGAGAAGGAGGAAATAAACCTTCGCTAACATTAAATAAGTTGCCCGTATCGGATAAACTATCCCCAAATACTACCAGGTTACTAAACGGTACTTGTTTTAAATCTAGGCTAGTTTGATAGTTATTTGACATTTGATACTCCTTGTTAAGGATTAATTAATACGTCTGGTGTGAATTAAATTAAGCTTTTTTATATTTCACTTTGCATATTAATAGGGAAAAATCGGGAAGAAGTAGGGATTTTTCGGTTTGACGAGTTCAACGCAATTCCCCGTAATTCACATTTTTTAAAATTCCTCAAAGATCAGATAAGGTGGAATCTTTGCTACGAGTCGGGGAAAAATACTAGACTTTAAGCGATCGCGCTAATAAATTTTTGTCCCCACCAAGTTCGACTAAATTCACCCATAACATTTAGCATTTATCATTGAACATTGCTGTTAATATTTAAACTAAGTACCTCGTCTTAAGTATGTACTGCAATTGTCGAGACTCCTAAATAGTCTCCTGTTTGAGTTTCTCCTATGACATAAACATAATAAACTGCCATACTACCCATGACGTATTCTTTAATATTTTTTAGATTAGACTCTAGTAAGCGATCGAGATTTTGATATCTGACTAATCTTTCTTTTTCTGCTTTATCAGTACAGTCGCTATGATAGTCGCTAAATTTTTGCCATGCCGTAACTTTTGCCGAACCAGAATTATGCAATAAGCGAGTAATTAACAAGTTTTTACTTTCAGCAACTTCAACAACAAATTCTCTAGTAGTTCCTTTTCCATAGTATTGAATTACAGGAAATTGATTGCTTTTTAGTATTTCTCTAATCTGTTGCTCTAATTCTAAAGTTTTAGGGTGAATATTGTTAGGTTCGGATAAAGGAATTATTTTGCCAGGTATCCAAGGAAAATCTCCATTTTTTAAATAGCTAGACATCCCATCAATTAAAGGAGTAAAGCCAAGCCAATTAGTATTACTTAGTTTTGCGACTACAAAATCAAAAGCTTCATAGACAATCGGATCGTATTGTTCCCAGATTTCAAAGCGGAAAATTTCTACTGTTTCAGACTGCGACTTTAATAAAGCTAAAACTCGCGTTTGATAATCTTGAATTTGTTTAAATGCTTCGATCTGTTCTGTTCTGGCTTCTTCACTTTCAAGTTCGGCTATGGTATATTCTTTAAAAAAAATATCTGATGATTTGATTAAATTAAAAAAATCCTCTTCTGTAATAGTTTGAATAAAACCAGTATCCAATAAAAAATCGGTTAAATTAAAACTACCCTGCTCATCTACTTCCCAAATAAAAGTTTCAAAAGGATGTTCATTTTCACTATAAAACAATAAATTGACCGTAGCAGCTTCAAGTTTTTGGAATAAACGAGTATTATTGGGCTTTAAATGAGTAACTCTGTTTAAATGCTTTGCCGATAAAATTAAACCATTACTTGTGTCTGTATTGTGCCATAAGCCTTTCAAAGATTTCCTTGGTACTAAATTCTGTGCTATCAATTCTTGTTTTAGATTAACTGCAACTCGTTCGATTAATTGGGTTTTATCTTTTGTAGATAGAGTATTTATGGTACTTAAAATTTCCTTTAACTTGGCATTAGTATCCATGATTAATATTCTATTTTAGAAATATGTTGTGTATGACTGTGATTCTTGAATCAAAGGGTTATATAAATTTTAAAGCTATAAATAGCAAGGATTTTAAATGTAGCACTTAGTCATAAAACGATCTATGGTAACAATCGTTTTTGATTTTCAAGAGTTGTTGCCATTCTCCATCGTCTTTAGTAAAGTAACGATACCAATTTTGAGAAAAGAGCGTGAAATATTTAAAGATATTCTCTCCACCTATCTTGTATGTCAGCACATTTATTCTTTATAGTTTAATGGTTCTAGATTTCTACTCTGGTACTAGAAAACTTTACAATAGCGGGCTTTTTGTCATAGCCATGTTGGGATGTGCTTGCTTTTTCCCTGGATTGGGAATTGCACAATTAGTCTATGGCATCGTCAAAATGAAGAAAAAGCGTCGCTCTAATTATTTGTTGCATATTTATTCTTCAATAGCCACGTTTTTGGTATTTGGTATTTTTATCTTGTCCCTATCCAAGGGAAATTTTCCGAGTGTATAGCTGCCCGTCTGAAAACAAAAAACTAGACTAAATAGAGCTAATTCAAAACGGCATTACGATTCAAAGCAATTAGTTCGCGGAATTTATCGTTATCCAATTCCGTCAGCCAAGATTCATCCGAACCGACTACAGATTCCGACAGTCGTTTTTTATCTTCAATCATCGCGTCGATTTTTTCT
>JBCCDM010000386.1:0-6126 GCA_039030795.1 Cyanobacteria bacterium P01_A01_bin.84 | reverse complement strand
TGCGGGACGAACACGAGCGACGGCGGAAGACGCGGGGGACGCGGCCACGGGCGGACGGAGGGCGAGGGACGAAAGCCACGGTCACCGGATGCATGGCTCAAGGCATGCATCCAGTGACCGTGAGGATACTAGCTGTGAAGAGGCTGGGGTTGTAGCTGGCGATTTCTTACCCGTTCGGGCTCACACTGTGTGAAGCCCGGTTCTCTAAATCGACGCACTGGAGTAAGGTGTGGATGCTGGAGGATATTTAAAAGTAGAACCACCTAAACTCGATTTACGAGTGATTTCAACATCAGTAGTTGGTATATCCGATTTAGAAACACTACTATCTAATCGATAATTATCATAGGCACTGGAGTAAGGTGTGGATGCTGGAGGATATTTAAAAGTAGAACCACCTAAATCTGACCGATGAGCGTGTCCATTAGGATTTTGAACAATAGCTTGATTAATTTGCTGCTTAGTTATTGGATTAATTCCAATCACCCGTACATAACCTTGATTATGTGCAACTAAACACCCTTCTAAAGCAGCGATCGCATCAGCCATCCGATCGATTTCATGATTTGCGTAATTGTCCCAAACACCTTTATTAAAATGCTCCTGATCTGCATATTCTATAGCAATGTGATTTCCTAAGGATAAAATCTGCTGCATTTGACTGAGTATTTCCGGACCAACATGAGTAGTCGGAACTTGGGTATTATTGCTTTGATAACTATTCATTTGACTGTCAATTTGAGGTTGTTGATAGCTAGAGCTATTAGTATTTCCTAATTTTGGAATCTTTATAGCTTGTGGCTCCATATGATGTATTGGTTCTGTTTGATAATTTACTAATGAGTTTGATGCTTTTACTTTGATAGGAGAATTTTCTACAGCTTCGGGTTCTATGAGATGAGTTGGTCGTGCTTTATAGGTTGGTGTTAAATAGCGTTGGGAACGTAAAGCTCCATGATTATATTCTTCAACTAAATGTGAAT
Organism: Cyanobacteria bacterium P01_A01_bin.84; assembly: GCA_039030795.1. GTDB lineage: Bacteria > Cyanobacteriota > Cyanobacteriia > Cyanobacteriales > Nostocaceae > JBCCDM01. The sequence continues at coordinate 5,143 of JBCCDM010000386.1, read as the reverse complement.
CATCTACGTGTTTTTGCTCTTCAACCATTAATTCTGCGATGTCGATCAAATGAGACAAGCTAAAATCTGGATTTTTAAAACTTGGTGCAGCTTCATTACTATTTACTACCCGGTTAGATATCTTTTCGACTCCAACATCCTGAATAAATCTGCTAATTTGTTCGTCATAGATACGCGATCGCAAGGCGCTAAAAAAGTCAACGGAGTTATTAGAAAACTTATTCACTAAGTCTTCAATATCCTGATGAGAAAGCCCATCTTCACTAAAGATACCACCCACAATACCGATCTTATCTTCTCTACTTGGTTCCCAGTAGAACTTCTCCATCCGTCCATCTCGAATCAAGGGTGCATATAAAGTAGAAAAATCATTACCCGTGACAATAATTGGTACTCGATGCAGTGGGTTCGAGTCATAGCTACCGGGTAACTGCACATCTGTGGGATTATCAGCAATATTCATCAGGGTTGCATTTACCATCTGAGTATTTACAGTATATTGTGTCCCCTCATCAAAACGTCCTGCACCTGCATCCAAATCATTAATCATCAACACGCACATTTTACCGCGCACCTTAATCAACTCTGCGGCTTCCCGATAGCGCAAACGTATCAGACGTGCTGGGTCTCCTGCATCTGGACTTTCTAACTCCCCACCAGAAATATGAGTTACCTCAACCCCCATTTTCTCAAATACTAACTCGCACTGAAAAGATTTTCCCTCCCCCTTACGTCCATGGATTCCTAAAATTAAAGGAACTCTCACACCAGGGATATCAAGATAATTTTTAGTGATATGAACAGTAAGTTTGTCTAAAAAACGGGGAGCAATATAATAACTCATGAACCTTGGGAGATAAAGAACCGACCGTAGACATCTCCAAAAATTATCTATATGTAATCCGAAATCTTTATAAAGACATAAAGTGTTTGTGATGTCTTGAGATTTTTTTAGGGAAGATGTCTATTAACTTAATGGTAAGTTTTTATGGTACGAGTGTTTCAGATATTTTTCTAATTAGGCTAAGAAGTTGTTTATCCACTAAAATAAATATTTACTTTTAGAACATAAGTACTTGTGAAGACAGACAGCATTTTTTATCGTCTTTTTCAAAATTTTCCTGACATTTTCTTTGAACTAATTAACAAACCGACCCAACTTGCGGATATTTATCGGTTTTCCTCGGTAGAAGTTAAGCAGCTAGCATTTAGGATAGACGGAGTTTTTCTACCACAGGAAGATACACCAGAAATACCTATTTATTTTCTAGAAGTCCAGTTTCAGCCAGATAAAAAACTTTATTCCCGCGTATTTACTGAGATTTTCAATTACCTAGACAAAACAGAATTACACAACGACTGGCACAGTGTATTAATATTTCCTAGCCGTAATATAGATACATCCGAAACACTACGTTACCGAGAATTACTTCATACCCAACGAGTAACCCGGGTGTATTTAGACGAACTCAATCAAACTCCTACTCCTTCACTTCTGATTGAAACTGTTAAACTTGTAGTGGAGCCAGAAAACCTTGCAGCCATTAAAGCAAAAGAGTTAATTAATTCTGCTCAACAAGAAATTAATGATCTAATTCGACAACGCGAACTGATTCAATTTATAGAAACCATTATTGTTTATAAATTTCCCAGGTTAAATCGAAAGGAGATAGAAAAAATGTTAGGACTTGGAGAATTAAAGCAAACCAAAGTATATCAAGAAGCTTTCCAAGAAGGTAAGGAAGAAGGTAAGTTAGAAACTATACCTAAATTTTTAACTCTTGGTTTAACTGTAGAGCAGATTGCTCAAGCTTTAGGTTTAGATGTAGAAATCGTTAGACAAGCTGCACAAGGAAAATCTTGAACTTGAACTTAATTAAGCATCTTGCAATCTAGCATAACCAAAAGTAACATTAAACTTTTCACACCAGATTGCTACAGACTGAAAATCATCTAAATCTATGTTAGCTGGAATCTCGTAGCGTTGAGTACCATCAAACTTTTTCAGAGATGCGATCGCTAGATAATTTGCTTTTTTCAAGTTTACAGGAACGGTCTGATTACGGTGTAGAACAACTCTTACTTTTGGTCCCCGTGCTGTGGTGAATGTCTTACTAAATTCTAAATAGCGCTTACCATTAATTTTAACTATTTTAGCTACACCTTTGGTGGGATGGTCTTGTTCTGTGGTCACAAAACTACCAGATGCAATTAATGATTTAGAAGAGCGTGCAATTGTAGTAGTTTGTGTTCTTTTTATTGCTTGAGCAGGTTCTGCATTAATCCCTAACTGTCCAACACTACCCAATAATAGGATAGATGCAATTGTAGAAGCAGCTAATTTGTTTAGTTTCATGATTTGTAGTTCCTTAATTTGTAGTTTATGTCCCTTTCCTTGATTATCAATATCGGGGACGACGCTGAGGAACTACTGATTGCTCACTGAGGGTTTGATAAGAGTTATCTGAGAAAACTGAGAGAGCTAATTCAAAGCTATTAAACTAATCAAACCAAATCTTCCAAGCTTCCCAATTCTCAACTATTTCAGCAAGTTTTTGGTATCCAGCACTTCTTGGATGAGCACCATCATTATTCCTTGCTTCATCTATCCATATCTGAGACTTTTCCAGAATAGAAAATGCATCTAAATAAGGAATATCGAGTTTTTGGCAAACTGAAGAAAATTCTTGAGATAACTCAGCAATTCTATGATTCTGCTCCTGATTATCCACTGGTAAAGGACTTACCATTAATAAAGGATAGAGGGATTTTGCTTGGCTTAAGATATCTAGAAAATTTTTAATAGAATCTGCTTTCATTACGCGGGTTTTACCATTTTCTATAGTCGTGTCATTAACCCCAAAACAAAATACCACTCGACCATCACATTCCATAGGTAAACGATAAGAAACTTCCTGCAACCACCTTTCTCTTAGTTCCGTACTGGTTTCTCGACGTACTCCTAAATTGTAATAAGTAATATCAAATCCTTTCTTATTCGCTTCAAGACAAATCCTACCAGCCCAACCCAGATATTCTGGATCTCCAGTTCCATTCACAAAAGACTCACCAACAAAGCAAACTCTGATATCTTTTACCTTGAAACTCATATTATGTTGGATAGTTGTAAATTTTGAGATTTTAGAGTGTAATTTATAAATTTATGTTGACATAAATTAATTTTGAATTTTGAATGCAGGTTCGTTGAACACGTTCCCCTAGGGTATTTTTAATTCCCACCTTGTGGATCGCTCACTTATTACTCCTATCCGGAAATCTGATACAAAAAATTACCTGTTCATTTCCACTTTCCACATCAACAGTTGCTTGTAGCATCTGAGCAAGTTTTTTAACCAACGCTAGTCCTAAACCTGTACCTCCATGTTTCCAAGGATCGTTGTTGGGGATGCGATAAAACTGATTAAAAATTAATTCTTGCTCTTCTATAGGAATTTCTACACCCGTATTAATAACACAAAGGGAAATTTTTGATTTGTTGGTTCCAGTTTGAATTGTAATTATTTCACCTGCTGGAGTATATTTACAAGCATTGTGTAATAGTTCTCGAACAATCCGCTCTAACATCATTGGATCTGCACAAACCTGTAATTCTTCTTCGGCTAAATCTAGAATTAATTGCTGTTCTTGATTTTGAACCCGTGGCAAATATAACTGTACAAGGTCAGGAATCCAGAGATGAAGATTGATGGATTCTAGCTGTACGGTTTTAGATTTAGCATCTATGTAACAAAGAGTCAATAAATCTTCTACCAATTGTTTTTGTCGCTGGCATGAATCGTGAAAAATTTTGATAACTCGCTTAAAAGTAGAAGATTCATGAGGATTTTGTTGGCTTGCTAACAAAGTTTCCATCGTTTGTGCAGCTAACTGAATACTACTCATGGGAGCTTTTAACTCGTGAGTAATAGTTTTAAGAAAATCATCTTTAAGCTGATTGAGTTTAGCCAATTCTGCTACTTGCTGATTGGAAGCTTCGTATAATCTAGCCTGACGAATTGCGATCGCGCATTGAGAGGCTACTTGCTGCATCAACTCGATTTCTAAAGTTGTAAATACCTCTGTTGGAGGTCTTAGTCCCCAAAGATTGCCAATAATGCCGCTATCGTCAAAAATCGGGCAAGCTAAACGAGTAACTTGAACCTCTTGAGGATTGAATTGAGGAATTTTTTCTACTAATTGAACCGGAGTTTGTTCTAATAATTGTTGATAAAGTTCAGGAAAATCTTTTATATTTCTGATTGTTCCTTGAGACTTGGGTAAAGTAATGCTATGTTCATAAGCAATAGTTGCTATTGTTTGTTCTGAATCGTAAAGCTCGATTTGACAGCTACCAAGTTCAAGAACTTCGGCTAATTCCTGAGCCGCAGTTTGTAATATTTGGCTTTCATTAAGACTATCTCTTAATTTATCAGTAATACGGCGCAATACAGCTTCAAAATCTAACCGTTGTTTTAATTCCTGATTCTGCTTAGCTAGAGTTTGACGCATTTTTTGAAGATTAAGGTGAGTCTGAATGCGTACTAGAATTTCTTCTTGTTCGCTGGGTTTGGTAATATAATCTACCCCTCCGAGTTTGAATCCTTGAACTTTATTAATAGTTTCTGAAAGTGCAGTCAAAAAAATTACAGGAATTTCTTTTGTAGAAGCTTTTGCTTTTAGCCGACGACAGGTTTCAAAACCATCAATATCGGGCATTAATACATCTAACAAAATTAAATCTGGGGTTTTTGATTGAGCAATTTGTAATGCGCTCTCTCCGTCTTCAGCTAGCAATACTTTATACCCTTTATCTTCTAGGTAAGAAAATAAAACCAGTAGATTATCGGGGGTATCGTCTACGATTAAAATTACTTCTGAGCTTGTATTTTGCCCATTTACTTCTGCTGTTATTTCGCCGTCTTGAGGCTTAGTTGCAAAACTATTGCTAGGGTGATAAAACTTTTCTTGTTCGCCAGTTTGCTGGTTTGGCTTGCCATAACCTTCTCCCAATGAACTCCCCATTAACTTGGCTAAAGTTTTAGTTGGTCTGGACAATAGCTGTTGATTATAAGGCATAATATTAAAAGCAGCAGAGTTGGACGAAGAGTTCGACGAAGACTTCGATGCTATCCCGTGCCATGAT